>JALZAL010000227.1 GCA_030948325.1 Candidatus Dormiibacterota bacterium | reverse complement strand
CGCCCTTTCTACAGCCGTCGGTGTGAGCGTGACTGTGACGCTCGCCGACGACGGACGAACTATCTCGCTGCAGACTGGGCAGCGCGTATTGGTCAGCCTTGGCGACGACTTCGACTGGACCGTGCAGGTCGAAGGCCGTAGCGGAGGACGAACTGGTCGTAGTCGGCGTTCAGACGCCGCTCGCGTCCTCGATCACCTGCAAAGTCGCCCCGTCGAGCTGTGCCCGGAGGGCGGCGTGGGCTGCGTCGCGCACCGCGAGTAGGGCAGGGACACGCACTTCTGGGAGACGGAGAGCCGCGGTTCAACGACCGGATCTGGCAACTCCTTCAGGTCAGTCCGGCGACGAAGTCAGCAGGTGCGCAGACGTAGTCCACAATACCTGGCTCATCTGAGAGATCGAGCCGGCGGACTCGACTAGGGGTGAAACGATCGACTGCAACTCGCCGTCGGCATCAGTAGAGGGTTGCGCATCGTGGAGGGCGCCGTCTGGGGTGCGCTCGAACGTGGGTCCGTCAGGCTGGACAGTCTGATCCGCGGAGGCGGTTGCTGGAGCTGCCTGGGCGCGCTTGGGGCCCGGTGCGGGAGGAAAGACGTCCCAGAGCCCCTGGCGGAGAAGGGAAATCGCCCGGGTATGGCCACCCATACGCGCGACATTTTCATAGTTGTGGCGCGGGCTACTCCCAGCAACTGTGTCAGTTGTCAAGCGGCTTCTTCCTCCACGCGGTTCGTTCGGAGACGCCGCGAGACGCGTCGAGGCATTCTGTGACTCATGTCGCGAGCTGGCCAAGCTCCTCCCAGAGCTTGCCTGCTATCGGCAGTGTTGCTAACTCCAGAGTCTGGGCAATACGCTCGGGCCGACTAAACCCGACGATTGTGGAGGTGATCATCGGCTGACGCAGCGAGAACTGGAGCGCGGCAGCGGCGAGGGGCACGCCGTACTGGCCGCACACCGCGTTCATGCGTTGCGCGCGATCGAGCAGTCCACGCGACGCCGGACGGCGACGTGTGCTAGCACACCTTCAGCCTTGAGCCGGTGCAGCGCCTCGACCGGGCCACCCGCGGCGGTGATCTCCTGAAAACTCTGGGTCGCAAACTCTGGATCGTGCAGGTACACCAGCTGCAACCGGTCCATGCCGAGCAGGCGCAAGCTACGCTCGACCGAGCGACGCACCTGCCCTGCGCTAAAGTCGCCAGTTTCGGAGTCGCGATCCGCCTTGGTGGCCAGGACAAAGTCTGGCGGGAGTCCGCCCTGCTTCCGAATCGCCAGGCCGATGCGCCGCTCGCTTTCACCACTGCCATAGCCTGCCGCCGTGTTGAGAAAATTCATCGGTCCCTGGAACACGGCGCGCGGCGTCTCGAGTGAACGTTCCTCCGGCACGTCGTACCCGAACGTGGACAGGAGACCGCCGAACTCGGCGCCGCCGACGCACAGTGGTGAGACCCGCAGTCCGGTCGAGCCCAGAACGCGGCGGTCTGCCGTCGAGACGGTCATCGGGCGCTCGCGGTGAGCCGAGACAGCACGTGCTCGCAAAAAGGGAGCGGGTCGATGGATCCGGCCAGAATGACGGAGCCGCCGCGAACAGCGACGAAGATCCTCATCGGCTGTCCACCCCTCCTGTCAGAGTCGGCACGCGAGCGCTCGCCGTCCGGACCAGCTCGCCGTACCAGCGTCCGCTGTCCTTGAGGATCCGCCGCTGACTGCCATAATCGACGTAGACAATCCCGAATCGTTTGCTATAGCCGTGCGCCCATTCGAAATTGTCCAGCAGCGACCAGACGAAGTAGCCCCGCACGGGCACGCCGGCCGCGATTGCCTGAGCGACGGCTTCGATATGGCTGGCCAAGTACGCCACCCACGGGTCCTGCACGGCGCCCTCGACGACTTGGTCGGGAAACGCTGCGCCATTCTCGGTGACATAGATAACCTGCGGTCGATATGTCTCTGAGACTGTCGCGAGCAATTCCCGCATGGCATCCGGCACGACTGCCCACCCCACGTGGGTGGTCTCAAAGCCGAGCTGGTTCAGCTCCGGTCCAGAGAGACCCATGCTGCCCCATTCGCTTTCAGGCCCGAACGGCACGCCGCGTACGTAGCTCGGGAAATACGAGTTGATCCCGAGAAAATCCAGAGGCGCGGCGATCTCGGCCGGTTCGTCATCCGAGATCGGCGGCATATGACCGCCGTACAGCGCCAGCATATCGGCTGGGTAGCCGCGGCCAAACAACGGATCGAGAAACCAGCGATTGAGATTGCCATCGCTGCGCTGGGCCGCGGCCGCGTCCTCGGCCGAGCCCGACGCCGGCCGCATCGTCGACAGGTTGAGGGTGATGCCGACCTTCGCCTGCCCGCTCAGCGCACGCAGGCGGGCTACGGCTCGACCGTGAGACAGGAGGAGGTTGTGGGCGACGCGCAGAGCAGTACCCAGGTCGGCAATGCCCGGCGCATGGCGCCCCTGATAGTGACCGAGGAAGGCCGCAACCCAGGGCTCGTTGTGGGTGATCCAGCCCGCCACGCCGTCGCCGAGGCGGCGCCCAATTAGCTCGGCATAGTCAGCGAAGGCGTCCACCGTCGCCGGGTCGGTCCAGCCGCCGCGGTCCTGCAGCGCCTGGGGCAGATCCCAGTGGTACAGGGTTACCCAGGGCTGGATGCCGCCTTCGAGCAAGGCTTCTACGAGGCGCTCATACTAGGCCAGGCCCGCCTCGTTCACCGATCCCCGTCCGTCCGGGAAGATGCGAGGCCACGCCACGGAGAACCGGTACGCGTTTACGCCGAGGTCGGGCATCAGCCCGAGGTCTTCCTGCCACCGGCGGTAATGATCGTCGGCGACGTCGCCCGTGTCTCCATCAACAACGTTGCCAGGGGTATGGCTGAAACGGTCCCAGATAGATTCGCCCCGGCCATCGGCGGAAACGCTGCCCTCGATCTGGTACGAAGCTGTCGCCGTCCCCCACACGAATCCATGAGGGAAACGTTCGGCGAGTTGGTTGGCGTTCATTCTTGCAGGCTCCTTTCGATACTGCACGCGCCTGGTGGTTGTCGTCGTTCACGTGCGTTCCAACGCGCGACACGAGTCGCGTACGACCAGCTCTGTTTCCAGCTCCACGTGCTCTGGCGGAACGTGTGGATTCTCGATGCGTTCCAGAAGCATTCGAGCAGCCTCCTTTCCCATTTCGTAGATCGGGTGGCGAACCGTCGTCAGGCGCGGGTAGACGAAGCTGGCCCCTGGACTATCGTCGAATCCCATCACCGAAACATCGTCTGGAACTGTCAGCTTGTACCGGTGCAGCAGGACAGCCATGACCCGGAACGCGATTGGATCACTGCTCGTCAGAATGGCTGTGGGCGGGTTCGGAAGCGAGAGGAGTGTGCCGGTGGCTGTCTCGGGTTTTGGCCGATCGTAGTTGTCCTCCCTGACCAGAGATGCATCGTATGGAAGGCCATAGTCGGCCAACGCGTCCTGATAGCCTTTCAACCGCTCGATTGCCGTATTCAGCTTCATGATGTCGGTAATGAACGCAATTCGCCTGTGGTTGAGCTCCAAGAGGTGGCGGGTCGCGCGATACATACTCGTGCGATTGGGAATGCCGACGGACGGGCTTCTTTCGTCCGGAATGGCTTCATCAACCAGGACGTGAGGAAAATTCGCCGACTGCAGGGTCTCGAGGTAGTGTTCCCGAGCGAGCGGTGCAACCAGCAGCAGGCCCTCGGCGAATCCTCGAGTAATCGCCGATACGTACTCGGCTTCTCTGCCTTGACGACGATGGGTTGTGTATAGCAGCGCGTCGTACTCGAGTGTGGCCAGTTCTTCCTCTACCCCTCGAAAGATTTCTTCGATGTACATGCTGCCTAAGCCGTGAACGAGCAGACCGATAATCTTGGATCGACCAGTGAGCAGGCTACGAGCGTGTTGATTGGCCACGTAGCCCAGCTGCTTCATGGCAGCTAGCACACGCTCTCTCGTAGCCGGATTGACGTGGTTGGCGTTGGTCGCAACACGCGAGACCGTCGAATAGGACACGCCGGCTAATGTGGCGATGTCAATGATCGTCGGCTTGCCGCGTCGTGTGAGATTCATCTGGCAGACATCTCCAACGATCCAACGCCATCGCTCGCCAGTGGCCGCCGGTGGACGGTGCGCGGAGGTCGACCTGGTCAGCATATCGAATTTGCGGGTGCTTGCAAACCTTTGCAAGCGGTGTTACCCTTGCGCCCGCAAACCTTTGCAGAGTTGACATCAATATCGCATTTGGTGCCCTTTTTCCCGCGGAGCTTGCGGAGATCCAGTCGGGGCCGTTCATGGATGTATGCCGTCAAAAAGTGATCGGGCGGGCACAGTCAAGAGGCCCGCTGGAGCGGTAGAGGTGTGCCACTGCACTGCCACCGGCGTAAGCATGCATGGGCACACAACCATGAGCTATCGCCCTCAGGTAAGTCGGGTGTTCCAATGGGCGAACTTTCGCTCGGCGCGCGGGTCACGTTACGGGTTTAGGTAGGTGAAGATCTAGCCAGCGCATGCATGCGTATGCATGCGGGTCAATTTCTTCGACAACGCTGAGGTTAATGCAGTAGGTGGGGGAAAATCATTGTCGGTAAGGTCATCAACCAACTGGGCTGCCGGTCCGCGACTATCGTGTCTTCACCAGGATCTTCTAGCGAGTGGCGACGGACCAAATGAGATGTTGGCGCGCGAACGCTGCGAGCGAGACTACGCGCTCGTGTATGCGGACCCGGGTGATGGCGGGAGCTTGACTGCTCTGGCGCTGCTGGCGCTCGCGTGGTGGCTTGAGGAATTCCAGATGTGAATGCCGCCGTTGCATTCGCTGGTCCGGTGGCAGTAGGGCTCTGGTCGCACCGATGAGGCGGGCGTCACAAGGTGCACGGAAGGATGTGCCTATGCGCTGAGGATATCACCTAGTTGCAGGACACAGATGACGCGCCTGCCCTCTGTTGAGGCGCAGCACAAGGAAGCCAAACATGTCTTCGGAAAACACCTCCCGACCCTCGCGCCGACAATTCCTTCGCGGCCTGCTCTCAACAGCGGTTGGCCTACCGTTGCTCGCGGCGTGCGGTAGCCCAGCGGCCACTACCGCTCCACAGTCGGCTGCCACCGCCCCGCCGGCGGGTGTCGCCGCCCCGTCCGCGACAACCGCGCCAGCCCAGCAGGGGACAATCAAGCTGTCCATGTGGACCTGGTACACCGAGCAGGAGAAGGAGTTCCCCAAGCTCACCGACGAATTCAACAAGGCCAACCCTGGGATCGAGGTCGAGTCGCGCGTCTACGGGGGCTCGGAGTACCTCCAGGTTCTCGAGGCCGCGATCGCTGGCAACAAGGCTCCCGACATCTTCGGCCCACACGTCCACGCAATCGAGTACGGACTCGCCGGACAGACAGTCGACCTGAATGCCGCCTTGGGCGAACCGTTTCTGAAGGACTTCTTCCCGTCCACGCGACAACAGTTCACGGTAGAAGGCAAGCAATATGGCCTGGGCTGGATGGCCCAGACCTTCGGCTTCTTCTACAACCCGGCACTGTTCGACAAAGCGGGAGTCCAGCCCGCCGAGACCTGGGACGATCTGATCACCATCGGCCAGAAGATCAAGGCAACCGGGGTCATCCCCTGGGTATTCAACAACAGCGAGAAGAATCTCGGCGGCGACTTTTTCCTGCCGCTGATCACCCAGGCCAACGACGCACCGGATGTGGTCTTCGATCTGGACACCCATACCAAAGCCGGCGTGAGCTGGGACAGCCAACCGGTGGTCGACGCCCTGAACAAGCTCGACCAGATCGTTAAGGGCAACATCCTCCAGGATGGCGTGAACGGCACCAGCTACGACCAGGCGACCGCGATCTTTTATGCGGGCAAGGCAGCGATGTTATTCGCCGGCTCGTGGGTGCCGCAGGGCATCGTCCAAAACGCGCCGCCGGACTTTGCCAACAGCTACAAGATCTTCAAAACGCCCTCGTGGGCCGCCGGCAAGCGCCACTGGACCGCCAACCAGGCGGGCGCAGCGCTGGCGATCTCAGCCAAGGGCCACATCGAGGAGGCGACCAAGTTCATCAAGTTCCTCTACGACCCGGATCGCTACACGCGCACCATGAACGCATCCCTCGCCATGCCATCGACGACCTCGGCCGCCGCACGCGTCGAGAGCCCGGTCATCAAGGAGATGACCTCCTGGCTGCCCGATGGAGCGCCACATATTCTCTTCGGGAAGGGCTCCTGGGACGCTGTCACCAACGGCGTCCAATCGATCACGGGCCAGCTCAAGACGCCCGCCGAGGTTGCTAAGCAGATGGAGGCTGACGTCAAGGCCGCTCGCGGCCGCTGAGAGAGGGTGTTGACCCACCACCGCCGAGGCGTTCTGTTGCGCGCGAGGGCCACGCATCGCGCAGCTGTTCGTGCGCGCAGCGCCTGGCGGTGCACCGGGTCCAGCCAAGCATACGTCGGTCGTAGATAGGAGGTCCTTGTGCAAACCCGGCTTTTTCAGACGAATCGCTTGCTCGCTCGAAGGCCACCGGCGCATTCGCTGACCGCGAGCCGGCAACTATGGGCGTATCTGTTCATCCTCCCAACGGTGGTCTTTTTCCTGGTGTTCATAGCCATCCCGTTCTTCCGAGCTCTCGCGGTCAGCCTGACCGAATGGGCCGGATACGATCAGCCGCGCTTCATCGGACTGCAGAATTTCTTCAATCTCACCCAGGACCGTATTTTCTGGCTCGCCATGCGTAACTCGATCACGTACACGGCCGCCACGACGATCCTGCAGACCGCCATCCCGATGGGCATTGCCGTGCTACTGAACGCCGGTTGGCGGGGTAGCGTGTTCTTCCGCACCGCAGTGTTTGTACCGGTGATCATCTCCTCCGTCGTCAGCGGCCTGCTGTGGCGGATGATTTACGACGCGAACTTCGGGGTGCTGAATACGGCGCTGAATGCGATCGGGTTGGGCCGGCTCACACTCCCCTGGTTGGCCGATCCGCGGACCGTACTACCGGCGATCATCGCCGTCTCCCTTTGGCAGTCGCTCGGCTTTTACATGTTGATCTTTTTCGCCGGCCTGCAGAGCATCTCAGCCGAGTTGTACGAGGCGGCCAGCATCGACGGCGCAACCTCCTCGCAGAAGTTCCGCTATGTGACAGTGCCGATGCTCTGGCCGGTGACGGCTGTCGTCGTAACCCTCAACATCATCGCTGGGGTCAAAGTCTTCGACGTGATCTACATTATGACCACTGGCGGTCCTGACCACGCCTCCGAGGTACTGGGAACCTACCTCTATGTCACCTCCTTTGGCGCCTCCGGCGGCGGTTCTCCGTCGATGGGCTATGCGGCTG
>JALZAL010000217.1 GCA_030948325.1 Candidatus Dormiibacterota bacterium | reverse complement strand
CCCTCAGCGAGAAATCTATCGAGTCCGCGTGAGGGAAATCCAGCTCCATAAGTCGCTGAGCCTTACTGCATGGGGAATGGCAGCTGCCACCAGGCAGGGGTTGAGGCCGTTGAAAACAAGAAGCGCGTTGCCTATCAGGTACGGTAACGCCGCGGCCATCTCGTTCGTCGGCGCTCCGCTAATTGTGTCCTGCCGCCAGCCGAGCGCACGGAAGATACCTCCCAGCCCGGTTGACCTGGATCCAAGGCGCTTCGTTCTATGTCTCGATCAACTGACCTCATCCAGATGATCGCGCGACTGGACGAAGCCTTGATCGGTTCTTAACAACCCCCATAACCGCGTCCAGCCAATTCCCTATGGGGATCTCTGAGCGGGCGACATCAAAAGCACGAGCGGACCGGCGGCCGGTCCCAAAGAAGCCTGTCCGGGTGCCCTTCGCTTGATCCTCGGTCACTCGCCAGGTCTGAAACGGTCCGGGGCGTTACCTTCGTGTCTGGCAAGCGTTGTGGAATGCAAGCGACCAAATTCTTGAGAGCAAGACGGGGAGGGCAAGACAATGAATGACCATAGGGATCCGTCCCTTGGACGATCTGCCGGCGGGCTCGAAGCGATGGACGAGGAGACGGCAGCGGCGCTCGAACACGCCGACGAACAACTCAAACAACGGACCCACCAACTGCCCGCTTCCTCGACGATGCCGTTTAAGCCGGCGTATCCAAACCCGGGAAGGGTTACACAGAGACCTCGTGGCCGCGACGTCACGGACCGAAAATCAGCCGCAGTGTGCGAGATGCGTGGAGCGTCAGCCGCTGGCCCCTACATACCTCTTATTAATCGTGGCGGTCTGATCCTTACTGCTCCCAAGCTCGTTTCCCTGTATTGGGGACCTTTTACGAACCCGGAAATAGTGTCGATGCAGACCTGGCTGACAGGATTCGCATCGTTCCTATCCGGCACCGGCGCGCCATCTCGCACCGAACCAGCGGTCCGTCAGTATGGGGTTGCCAGCGCAACAATCGATGCGTCGTTCAACGATCCCACCCTACCGGGGGCGACTGTAGGTTGGCCGGAGATTGGCGCTAAAATCGCCGCGCTCCAGCAGGCCGGCAGCTTGCCCGCCTCCGGGTCGCAACGGCTCTTTTTTGTATTCACAAAAAACATAACCATTGGCGGTTACCCAAATATTTGGCTTGGACTTCACGGAGGTTCTCCTGGCATTCCGATCGCCATCTGCCCATTTCCCGGGGATTCGGCGTTGTCACAGTGGCAGTGGGTGACCTCTCACGAAATCATGGAAGCCCGCGACCGATCCAGAAGACACGGCATGGAAAGCAAACAATGGTCAGGAGGGTGGCGATCTCTGCCAAGCGCTGGTTGTCAATATGCCATTTGGCACCCTGCAAGGATTCGCCGACAACCGCCAACAGCAGTGCTCCGTATGGAGCAGTCTGATGGTTTGGGGCGCCGGCGAATCCTTAGGCGGTAGCCTTGCCTCCGCCCCCTTCGTCGTCACCCGTACCAACAACCGGATGGATGTCTTTGCCCGCGCGACCGACAACACGCTGTGGCACACCTGGTGGGATCACGGTGTTGGCTGGGGCGCCGGCGAATCCTTGGGCGGCAGCCTTGCCTCCGCCCCCTTCGTCGTGACTCGTACCAACAACCGGATGGATGTCTTTGCCCGCGCGACCGACAACACGCTGTGGCACACCTGGTGGGATCACGGTGTTGGCTGGGGCGCCGGCGAATCCTTAGGCGGCAGCATCACGACGGAACCATTCGCTGTCACGCGTACAAATAATCATATGGAGGTCTTCGCCAGGGCGAGTGACAACACGCTATGGCACCAGTGGTGGGATCACAGCGTTGGTTGGGGCTTTGGGCAGTCTCATGGTGGCAACTTGGCATCGTCACCATTTGCCGTCACTCGCGGTGATCATCGAGTCGACATCTTCGCGGAGGCAAATGGGGGGCCCGGGTACCTGTGGCATAACTGGATGGACTTGTGAATCCGCACAGAGCTAGAACCGCATCCTGATCTTCGAACAATGTCCTTAAGGTCGCCGCACATCTGCGATAAAGAGGCGACGCGGCCATATCAGATTGGACAACCACTAACCCCGTGCAAGCATGCGGATGCGCTGCTCGCCGACGTAGATATTGATGCCCGAGCGTAGCCAGACCTGATATACAGCTGACACCCAGGGATGACGACCTCGCGCAAGTAGCCCTCGTACGGATCTGGTCCGCATACCGGTGCAAGATCAATGGTTACAGCCGGTGGCAGATCGTACAAGTGTCGCAAGCTCTCGGAGCGCTTCAGGGCTGCCTTGAAGGTCGATTTCATCTGCGTACCGAACCGTAATTTCTAAGGCCATCAGTTAGCGAGGCTGACCACCATAAGGCAGGCGAGGAAGCTAACCCACCAACCGGAGCCAAGGGTGTGGAAGGCAGCGAGCGTCAGCGTCGCTACGGACAACACGTAAAAGAACACGAATTGGACGGTGATCGCTGCTCTTCTCAGAGTCATGGCTTATGCCGGTTTAGGACAACGGAATGCATAACCAGTGAGCCGGCCGATGCGGAGGTTCTCCAACCTCGGTCCTCTGGGCGGGACGGAGGCATACAGGACCTACCAGCTCGAGCGCACCCTCAAAGAAGGCCGCGGCTTTTCGCAATCGCCGCCAGAGCAACAAGAACAATTAGGGCGACCAGCCCAAAAGTTACAAGGACCCGAGCCAGAGAAGAACCTTGCCAATCGCCAGCAATCACCCTGCCGCCTAGCGATAGAGCCCCGGGGAAGCGATGGTTTAACTCGACTAGCGCAACCACGTCTTCCCATGTACCCAGAACTGGTACACCTGCTCGGCTCGCGACACGCCGAATATCGGCGGGTGCGTAATGATCGGCGCTGGGAATGCTGAAGATGCATCGGTTGTCGCGCGACATCCCCAGTAAGTACGGTTGGACGCTGGCGCCGTTGTTGTAGGTGGCGCTGCACAACTGCAGAGCGCGTGCATCTTCTAGCCTCATCGCTTTGGATCGGCCCAAGAAGTCGGTGACCCCTAGCTTTCCGTCGCGCGCATACAGGCTTCCATTCACAAGATAAAGGCGATAGTGAACGCCGATGGCTAACATCATCGCCGCAAAGAAGACGATTATCCATAGGAACGCGATGTTGCCACTTAGCGCACCCCTTGCACAACCAGCTAAGAACACGACCCCGCCAACGAGAACATAAGGGTTTCCGAGCAGGCTCCTGAGGCTCCGTCCGGGGCCAACGTTGGCCGATGAAGGCCTGATTACCACCCAAGTAGCGTCGGTCATCAGCATTCTGAGTAAGCAACGACCAGCCGCGGCCATTCCTGTCATCGACCCGCCCGCCGAATCGCGGGCATCCATCGCCGTTATTGTCGGTCACGCGCGTCAGGATATCTTCTAAACTGCCGTCCAGCCCAATCCCTCGCGTCGAAGGCAAGCGTCACGTTCGCGATGGTTCTCGATGTCCGCGCGATCGCACCGAGCGGCAGCTACACGCTGCTGTGGGCCCCCGAAGAGAGCATCAGCAACGCGGATAGTAAGCGCCTTGCCATCACGATCACTCACTAGCGCGGAACCGCCGAAAACCGCAGCAACATCGAGATTCAGTCCTGACTTCCGTCTTCGCTGGGCTGGCGCCGCGGCATCGATGCGGCGACCAATGAAGAGACCGGTGGCGACCGGATAGCAAGCCGCCGACTGGCGGCATAGGATCCATGTGAAGCCATGCCCCAACTGGGCCTGATCGTGGCGATCCTGGTGGCCGCGGTCGACATCCTCTACCTCGCGGTCGTCCGGGGGCAGGGGGTGAGCGATCAGCCCTGGGTGGCCCCCTTCGTCGCGGCCTACCTGGCCGCCCTTGCGATCTGCGCAGCGCTCGCCGCGGCGGTGCCATCGGGACGATGGCAGGCCGGTCTTTTGGGCACGTCGGCCGCGGGACTCCTGTTGCTTGGCTTCTTTGCGCTGTTCTCCATCGGGCTGCCGCTGGTCGCCGCCGGGTTGCTCGCGATCTTCGGGCTGGTCAGGGCAGTTTGAAAATCGGAGCGGCGCGGCATCATGGTGGCCAGCTCGATCGCCGGCGGCATCGTCGCCGTGGTCGGGCTGCTGGCTGGGTTCGCGGTCACGGAGCGGATCATCGCCTGCCCGCCAAGTGCCGTCAGCGGTGGAGGTCGTGGCGGACTCCTGGCCGGTTCCTATTCGTACACCTGCCGGGGTGGGAGGACCATCGTCACCTGGGGTCACTGACGAGCATTGGCTCGCCAACGCGGCCGCGTGAGTTGGTCTGTACGCCATCACTGGGCAGGAATGGGTGGATGCAGGGTCACCTTGAAAGAAGGCGCGCATTCAAGAGGGCCGAGGGGTGGAAGGTGGTCGTAAACGGAAATGAAGAATTCGTCTAAGGGTCTCGATCACCTGCCCTCATCCAGATGATCGCGCGACTGGACGAAGGCTTGATCGCTTCTTAACAGCGTGGGAGCCGGCGATGCAAGAATTCCCAGAAGATGCTCCGGCCACACGTGACGGATCTCGTCGAAGAGGATCGCGGCGTTGCCCACCTTGTCCTGCAGCAGCCGCTGTGGCAGGTAGTCACGAAAGGGATCCAGTTTCGAGCTCACCATGCACGGCGCACGCGGGCCCGGCGCCTTGCCCTGGACCAAACGGCGCACCGTTTTGCGGTCGCGTCCGGTCAGACGCGCGATCTCGCTGATGTTCTTGCCCGCCCCCCACAGGTCTCGAACGCCGGACACTCTACCATCCCGAGCACCCGCGGTACCTCCTGTTGCAACGTTGGCTGCGACAGGAGCAACCCTCTCACCTGGGCTGGGAGTTTCAAACCGTGGATCGGTTAAGCCCTCCCCAGGTGGGGAATTTTAAACCGTGGCTACCTGGGGATTTTCACACCGTGGCTGACATTAGGCCGCGCTCTGTGCGGCGGCTGGCGGGGAAAACCGTCGGAGCGCAGCCCGAAACATCCCGGCGGCAGCAAGCGCAAACACGATCGTATGGCCTGAGAAGATCCTGGCGGCGATGGCAAGATCGTGCATGTACTCCGAATAGCTGAGCCGTTTGACGACGTCACCGTGCGACATCAGGACATAGCCAGATGACGTCTGCTCTGGTTGCCCCGGCAGGACAACGATTGAAGCGAAGAAATTGATGAAGACATAGGCAACCAGAAGCAGGACGAGCGTCCGCTGCCAGCCCGGAATACCTTCCAACACCGGCTTCCAGACATCTGATTGGCGAGGTACAGACGGCTTGAGGTAGCGAAGGTAGGCCAGGATCGCGCCGAACCACAGCGGAAAGATGAGCACGAAGAGCACGAGCGCAACGCTGAACAAAGGCAAGTCGAACCAGCTCAACGCGTTTACCGACAGGGCTGCCGCGAACAGGCTCAGTCCGGCGTAGAGCCCCAGCCGAAGCAATCCGTGCATGTCCACACCCATTTAACGAATCGACACCACTATCTTGCGCCGATATCTCCTCCAGCGTCATGCCCTGCCCCGCTTGTACGCAAGCTAGAGGAGGAATGTGTCTAGCCGATCGAATCTCTGCTGCGAGACGGGGTAGAAGCGCAGAATCGGAATTGAGCGAGCAGGCGCGCGGCTGCGGTCACCCCTGCTCCCTCGGCAGTTGCAAAATGACTTGCCAATCCCGACCAATTGACCCAGCCATCGCCTTCAACCTCGCCCCTGGGGAGAGGAAGGGGACCGCACTCCTTTGAGCCGCCGCAACTCATACTGGCGCGCTCTAATCTGATGTCGTGAGGGTAAAAGCCGAAACCACGTCAGACTGCAGACCTGATGAAGCCGATGGGTGACCTTAAGGTATCGCTGGAGCGACGTGGCGAATTCTCGCGCTGGGTTGTCCATGGCGAACTCAAGCGTAAGCGCTTTGATCTCGAGGGCCCCGCCGCCGAAAGTGGCATCAGAGCCTTACTGGAGCGGACGCGCCTGGAGTCGGTCGACTTCTCCGGCCTTGTGTTTGACCACTTCTATGCTGCCGGCGCGAGCTTTATTGGATGCGATTTCTCCGACACCAGGTTCGCGCAGCTAGGTTTCGGACAACCTCAGATTCAGAGGAGTTGGGGCTGGGCCATAAGGCCTGGTGACCCGCGCTATGCCCAAACGGTGTATGAGGCTTGCCTTTTCCGCAAGACAAGGTTTGATCCCGACAACACTCACTTTGGAAACGCGCGTTTTGTCCGGTGCGTTTTCGACCAATCATGGCTTCGGAATCTCATATTCACCCATACGGCTGAGTTCCTGGAATGTCGCTTTGTCGGCAAAGTCATCGAATGCAACTTCTGGGGCGATATTGAAATTCCAGATGAACCAAAACGTGTGGGCCGCACGACAAATGAGTTCCGAGGAAACGATTTTCGGGAGGCGGACCTCATTTGGGTAGGCTTCCATCACATCGACCTTGACGCGCAGCAATGGCCCGAGTCTGGGGAATATGCGATCGTGGCTGATCCGCAGCGCCGGATCGAAGCCGGGATCGATCAAGCGCAAGCCACCCTTTCCGCCGAGGACATGAATCACATCCTGCCGGAGCTTAACCTGCTCGCCCGCCTCTACAACGACGAGCGGCAGGTTCTTGTCCGGCGATCCGAGCTGGCCAGGCGGACACCGCCGCATATTCAACAAAAGCTTTGGGAGTTCCTGACCAGCGGCTAGCCCTCACAACGACATCCACACATACAGCTCCCTGCCTTCTCCTGCTCCGCGGCGCGCCAATGCGGAGACCTCCAGAAGAACGGCAGCCTCATCCGCCGACAGTAACCACTCCTCTGCGAACTGCGCCATTCGCTCGGAGTCCATTCGTGCAATGGCACGCGTAAAGTCATTACTAAGGTGAACTACCCAAGTCTCGCCGAGTTCGCCTTCTTGTTCGCCGTCTACTGGGTTGGCCGTTTCCCCCGTCAGCCATTCATAAAGCTGCGCGAGGTCAACAGTATCGAAGCCCTTGGCCTGAACCGTAGGAAACAGCCCGGCGGGTCCGCCGCGTCGGTCCAATCGTTCGACTTCATCGGGCGACGCGATGAAGAAGTCGGTCAGGAGTCCCATGACTGCAGTATGCGGCGACGCCGAGCTCGGTCGAGCCTGCGGCCACCACGGTCGCTCAACCTGACCGTATCTGAACACGCAACGCGATCAGGAGCCTGGCCAGTCCCGCTGAACTGAACGGATGGCACGTCAGCCTTCGTCCAGATGATCGCTCGACTGGACGAAGTCTTGATCGCTTCTTAACGCCGTGGGAGGGACGCTTAGCCGCGGCCTACCCGTTAGTCAAGGAGACGGATTGGCGGTTCGAATCCGACGACACCACCTAGCGGTGAGAGGCCAGCGATCCTGGCCAAGGATCGTCATTTCCGCGAGCCGCGGCGCTTAAACCTCCCAAGAGCTGCTCGCCATTGAAGGAGACAGGACTCACAGATGTAAGTGGCGGCACCGGCCCAGACCCGCGACCCATCGGCATTCCCTTGGCTGCAAAAACTGCACGTAAGACCGACTCGCCGGCAGGCCATTGGCGGCTCCGTCCGGTCCCTGATTTCCCAACAAAAGTCGACGCAGTCAGAGCAGATGTACGGACTATCGCCGGCCATTATCGCGTTGGATCGGCCGCAGAACCCGCACTTTGGAAGCTCCACCGTTTCTACTGCCACTTTGCCCTCGACAGCTAGGTTGCCAGGGTCTCATTCAAACGTATTTGGCGAGCGCTGGTGGTATTTCCGCCTTCGAACCCGCTCGGGGTCGCCAGATATTGCTGCTTGACCACTTATTAGTGTCTTCAACAACTAGCTCCCAACGACAACAAGGTCCTACCGGGATTGGCGGGCCGCTTACGTTATACAAGAGTGCGGCTACCTAAGCGTTTCCTCGCGGCCAACCCGCGCCGTTGGCTATTCCGTCTCGTTCTGGTCGCCGTCATAGTTTTTCTCGCAGGCGCGATCATCGGTGCGTGGAGTTTTCCGGTCTATCTGTAACCCGGGCCGTAGCCCTGGCCC
>JALZAL010000075.1 GCA_030948325.1 Candidatus Dormiibacterota bacterium | reverse complement strand
GCTCGGTCGGGACGTACTGGCCGCTGCCTGCGTCTTCCAGGACCTGGCCGTCCAGATGGACGTGACCCGACTCGAAGGGAACCAGGCCGGCGATGGCCCGGAGCAATGTCGTCTTCCCCGCTCCGTTCGGCCCGCCCAGCGCAACGACCTCGCCCTCGCCGATGGCGACCTCGACGTCGAGGTCCAGGGAGCCCAGCTTTCGTTGCACGGCTGCCGTGAGGCTCACAAGCCGAGCCAGCGATGTCTCATCCCAACCAGTACGGCGAGCGAGATGAGCAGCAGCAGCAGGCTCAGGATGTAAGAAGCCTGCTGGTTGGTCTCGAGCAGGAGGTAAACCGCAAGCGGCATCGTCTGCGTGACGCCCGGAAAGTTGCCGGCGAAGGTGATGGTGGCGCCGAACTCTCCCAGGGCCCGCGCCCAGCACAGCACCGCACCCGCAAACAGGGACGGTCCGATAAGAGGCAGCGTCACTCGGGTGAACACCCTCCAGCGGCCGGCGCCGAGGGTGCGCGCGGCCTCCTCGTACCGGCGATCCATCGAACGCAGCCCTGCCTCGACCGTGATGATCAGGAACGGCATGGCGACGAAAGTCTCGGCGATGACGACGGCGGCGGTCGTGAACGGGAGGGTGACGCCGAAAGTGCTGTCGAGCCAGGATCCCAACAGGCCCCGCCTGCCGAACGCAAGCAGCAGGGCAATGCCGCCGACGACGGGAGGTAGGACCATGGGCAGGATGGTCAGCGCCCGGAGCAGGTCGCGGCCGGCGAACTCGACTCGGGCATAGAGCCAGGCCAGCGGTATCCCGAGGACCAGGGCGAGGCCGGTGGCGGAAAGCGAGGCGATCAACGACAGCTTGAGCGCCTCTAGAGTTTCAGGCGCCCCCAGGGACCTGAGCGCATCTGCCCACGGAGAGCGCACGAGGAGGCCGAGCAGGGGCAGGATGAAGAAAGCGGCTCCGATCGCCGCCAGGAGCACGACGGCGATTGGAGCGCGCTCACGCCTCATCTGGATCAGGACGCTGGAAGGAAGCCGAACGACTCCAGCGTCGACTGGCCTGCGGACGAGAGCACGTATGCAATGAAAGCGTTGGCCGCGGCCGTGTTCTTGGCCCCCTTAACTGCAACCACAGGATAGGTTGCGACCACGTCGTACACATCTGGGATGGCAACACCCTGGACCTTGCTCCCGGCCGCTTTGACGTCAGTTGTATAGACGATGCCGGCGTCGGCTTCGCCGAGCTCGATCTTGCCGACCACCGATTTGACGTCGGTTTCGAGGCTCTTGGGGGTGACGCTCACTCCGGCCTTTGCCAGCGCTTGCAACGCGTACTTTCCGGCCGGGACTGAAGACGCCGCGGAGATGTAGATCACGCCGGGTTTGGCGAGGTCGGCCAGGCTGGTGATGCCCCTGGGGTTCCCGGCCGCGACGATGATCTCCAGCCTGTTGTGTGCGAACACCTGGGGCGTCCCTGACGTGAAGCCGCCCGCCTTGATCTTGTCCATGTTGGCCATGTCCGCGGCGGCGAAGACGTCCGCCTGCGCACCTTGCTCGATCTGCGTCAGCAGGGTTGGCGTTCCCGCGAAGTTGAGCTTCACGGTCACCCCCTGGTGGGCCCCTTCGAAAGAGGTGCCGATCGCCTTGTAGGCATCCGTCAGCGAAGCAGCCGCAAAAACCGAGACCGTGCCGCTCAGACCGCCCGTTGCGCCGCCCGCGGTGCACCCGCCGACGACGAGGAGTGCCGCTGCAAGGGTCAGCAGCGAGAACCACCTGGTCATTCGCCTAGTCATTCGCCTTGTCACCCTCCGCTGCGCTCGAGCTCGATGACGACGTTGGTCGCCTTTACAGACGCGACCGCCATGACGCCCGGTTTCAGCCCAAGCTCGTCTGCCGACTCACGCGTGATCAGCGAGACGATCCTGAACGGACCGGCCTGCATCTCGACCTGCGCCGCCACCCCGTCCTTGACCACGCGGGTCACGATTCCCCTCAACCGGTTGCGCGCGGACTCGCTGACGACCGATGGCGGGTCTGGGCGCGGCTGCGCGGCCATGTAGCGAGCGAGTGCGACGCCGTCGATCTGGCGTTGGCGTCCACTCGACCGAACTGTCTTGATCTGACCGGAATCGACCAACCGCCTCACTGTGTCCGGGCTGACCCGCAACAGCTCGGCTGCCTGTCCGATCCTCAGGTGGTTTGACACCATCCAACTGTAGCAATTGCGGGATACAACGAGCAGCTCGCTTCTGTTTCGGAGTTACTGCGTTCAATACCTGGCATTTGCTAGAGATCGGTTGATCTCCGCGGTCGCCGCTGTTCCGTGAGAATAGATCGGCCCCGGTTCACCGGCAGTTTTTTGTTGGGAGGATCTGCCACGAATCAACGCATGGCTTTTTCGATTGGCAAGTGGGTCGGAGATCAGCTGTTCCTGGCCGGCATAACCGCCGCGGATCGCCACACAGGGCGCGTCATAGCCGGCTACGCGGACCTCCCTCCTGACGTGGCGAAGCGGTTGGGCACGGGCTTGCTCGTGACCGACGCTCGCGAAGGCCCCATCGTGGCCCAGGCGTGGTTTGTGTTCGATCAGATCCAGGGCATTCTCAAGCGTGAGGGCCTGGGCCTGGAGCACATCGTTCGAATGGAGCAGTTCCTGACCCATATGGACGACTATCCCGCTTACAACCGCGTCCGGCAGGTGTTCTTCCCGGCGGATCCACCCGCAGGCACCCTGGTTGAGGTGACCGCGCTGCTGCCCACTGACGACGTGCGCCTGGAAGTCCAGGTCACGGCCTCCAGGCAGATCCCGAAGACCGTCAGCTGGAGCGACGACCCGGGACGTTGGTGATGGGTGAGACCGCGACGCGCGGGAGCCAGGATTGCGTTGAGGGAGGCCGGGGCTACCGGTGAAGCTCGGCCGGATCGGAGTTTGGACGAACACCCTTGACGCTCAGCCGGCGTCGAAAGCCCAAGAGGCCGCCCGAGAGCTGGAACAGCTGGGTTACGCCGCGATCTGGATCCCGGAGTCGATACGACGCGAGGCACTCAGCAACGCCGGCTTGCTCTTGGCCGCGACAAGCCGGATTGTGGTGGCTACCGGGATCGCCAATATCTATGCCCGCGACGCGATGACGATGGCCGCCGGCCAGAAGACGCTGGCCGAGGCCTATCCGGGCCGCTTCCTCCTTGGCCTTGGGGTCAGCCATCAGCCGAGCGTCGAAGAGGTGCGAGGCCACCTCTATGGCAAGCCGGTGGCCACCATGCGGGCCTACCTGGAAGCCATGGCGAAGGCTCCTTACCAGTCGATCGAGCCGGCCGAGATGCCGCAGACGGTTCTCGCCGCGCTCGGACCCAACATGCTCAAGCTGGCGGCGGAGGAGACGTGGGGAGCCCATCCGTACTTCGTTCCGGTCGAGCACACGCGACGGGCCCGCGAGGTGCTCGGTCCGAAGGCAGTGCTCGCGCCGGAGCAGGCGGTGGTGCTGGAGACGGATCCCGACCGGGCGCGGGCTGTCGCCCGGGTCCACACGCAGAACTACCTCCGCCTGCCCAACTACGTGAACAATCTGCGCAGGCTGGGATACAGCGAGGAGGATGTCGCCGGCGGGGGAAGCGACCGCCTGGTGGACGATGTGGTGGCCTGGGGCGATCTGGATGCGGTGACCTCCCGGATCCACGACCATCTCGAGGCGGGGGCGGATCACGTCAGCGTGCAGGTCATCGGCGAAGACCTGAGGGCGCTGCCGGTGGTTGAGTGGAGGGCGTTGGCCAAGCGGCTGCTGACCTAAGGGCGGCGCAGGGGGTCAGGCTCTGGGTCGAAAGTACTCTTGACTGTCGTGCCTGCCGGCAGTACCAAATGGACTCACTAGGGTCGCCGGCAGAAGAGGGGGGCTCGGAGCGATGCTCTGGCGTCGCGAGTCACCAGTTTGTAGGGAGGTTCGGGATCATGACCGCCAACCAGCTTGATCGCCGTCAGTTGCTTAAGGGATTGGGGGCTGGCGCTCTGGCGGCCGGCGCCGCGGCCACGTTGGGTTCGACAGCGGCTCTGGCAGGCGGCGGCAAGCCAGCCATCGTCGGCTCGTGGAAGATCGTCATCCACCAGGGGAAGCGGACCACCGACGCCATCACCAACTTCACGCCAGACGGGCTGATGTTTAACATCGATGCAGGGTCGCCCAGCACCGGGCTTGGAGTCTGGCAAAACCGCGGCGGCGGAAAATTCGTTTTCGCGTTCATCACATATGACTTGAGTAAGGGTGCGCCCGGCATCCAGGTCCACGTGTCAGGCAAGGGGACGGCGGTTGCAGGTTCTGTGAAAGGAACCTTCAAAGTGGAGGTCGGTCCAAACGATACCCCGGCGGGCAGTGGCACCTTCGACGGCGAGCCTTTGACTATTTAGAGCTGCGAGTACGCCAGGGTGGCGGCGATGAATTGCGTGCCCGCACGCTGATCGTCACCACCCTGGCCCAGACACTTCACCTGGTTTCGTAGCTAAAGCGGAGGGATCGGGAAGCCGCCGTTACGAAGCTCGTTGATCTCGCGTGGCCGGTCGAGCCACAGGTAATGGGTTTTGGTGGGCCGGGAGGGATTTGAACCCCCACAGCTTTCGCGGGTGGTTTACAGCCACTTGAGCTCGCCAATGCCCAGCCGACCCAGAACAACCTCATGCCGCCTCCGAGACGGGAGGCGCGAGGGCTATCGTAGCCGTTCAGGCGTGGCGCCCGACGCCATAATGGCGCCGTGGCGCGAGGCTACGCTCGATACGTCCTCGCGGTCATGGTGGGGATCAACTTCCTCAACTACATGGACAGGTGGGTCGCCGCCGCGGCCGCGCCCCTGATCCAGAGCGAGTTCGGGCTTAGCGATGCCCTGATCGGCCTTCTCGGCTCGGCCTTCCTTCTCGTCTACGCGGTAGCAGCGCTGCCGTTCGGTTACTGGGCAGACCGCGGCGTGCGCCGGACGGTGGTCGCGGTCGGGGTCGCGATCTGGAGCCTCGCGACTCTCTTCAGCGGCTTCGCGCGGAACTACCTCCAGCTCTTCATCAGCCGGGCGGTACTCGGCATCGGCGAGGCCAGCTACTACCCCGCCGGCACCTCTCTCCTGTCGGACTACTTTCCGAAGAACCAGCGCGGCCGTGTGATGTCGATCTGGGGCGCGGGCAGCACCCTGGGCATCGCGGTCGGCTTCGCAGGCGGCGGTTACATTGCCGAGAAGTTCGGCTGGCGAAACGCATTTTTCTTTGCCGCCGTGCCGGGGATCCTCTTTGCGCTCTTGGCCTTCAGAATGCGCGAGCCGCTGCGGGGTAGCGCCGAAGAACGCGGACCGGTCCTGAAGCAAACCCGGGATGCCAGTCTGCGCACCTTCTTAGATTTGATGCGCATCCCGACTCTGCGTGCCGCCATCCTCTCCCAGACTGTCCTCTACTTCGTCCTTGCGTCCAACGCTTTTTGGCTGCCAACGCTCCTTCATCGGCGGTTCGGCCTGACGATCAGCGGCGCCGGTCTACTCTCGGGCGTAGTTCTGGTACTCGGTGGTCTGATCGGCACGCTCGCGGGCGGATGGATTGCGGACCGCCGGGCGCGCACGACCCCCGCCGCTTACCTGCAGGTGGGAATTGCCGGATTCTTGATCGCCGCCATTTTCATCGTCATCTCCCTCGTGGCGCCTATGAACATCGGAGTGATCCCGATTTTCGTCCCCGCCTTCCTGATCACTGTCATCTGTCTTTACTTGCACTCCGGACCGTTCACCGCAGTTGCACAGAACGTGGTATCACCTGCGATGCGGGCGAGCTGCGTGACGATGCTCCTGTTCGTTTCCCACGTCTTTGGAGACTCGCACTCGACATATGACGTTGGTGTCCTATCGGGCTTGTTCGGGAACCTTCAGACCGCTCTGCTGATCACGTCCCCAACCCTGCTGATCGTGGCGGCGATCATTGCGGCCACAGGCCTGAGCTCGGTTAAGCGCGACACGCAGGCAATGGAAGATGCATGGGCGACACGGCTGGCGGAGGCGACAGCGGGAGCCGGTTAAGGGTTAGTTAGTAGATGAACCCCACCAGGCGGCTACCCAGCTGGCCCGGCTTGATCGTGCGCGTGCTGATCACGCCGAAGGCGACGTAGTTCATCTCCGACACCGTCCACGACCCGTCCGCGTTCACAGCCTCGACATACGCGACGTGACCCAGATAGCTCTCCCAGGTGACCATGATCGCGCCGACCTTGGGCGTCGGGCCGACCGGATAACCGGCGGCCGCAGCGTTCTGGTACCAGAAGCCGGCATCGCCACGCCACGTCACGTTGCGCTTGGTGGCGACGTAGTACGTGCACCACCCGGCTGGGAAGCCGGTCGCCGGGTATGGCCCTAGGCAGCAGCCCATGACGACGGAGTGGAAGGCGCCCGCGGTCGAGCCGGAGCGCACCAACGTTTGCCACTGTGTGGGAGGCGGCGGGAAGGCGCCGCCGACGCCGCCTGGAATCACGAGCACGGTCCCCGCGGCCAGCTGTGGGCTTCGAAGGCGGTTGAAGTCGAGAATGGTCTGAGCGTCGGACTGGTACTTCGATGCGAGGATGTCAAGCGTGTCGCTTGCTTTGGTGGTGACGACGATTCCGGGCACCGGCGGGATCATGATCTGATCACCGGTTGCAACCACGTCGCTCGAGATGAGGTTGGTGTTCGACCAGCGGATCTCGCTGACAGTGACGTGGAACTTGACGGCGATCGCCTTCAAGTTCTCCCCTGCCGCGACGACGTAACTGAGGGGAGCGTGGTTGACCGGCGCAGACAGCGGGATCGCAACGGGCTTGATGATGGTGCTGTAACGGCCAAGCGAGACATCACCGACTCTGCCGCCTTCGCCGACGACCACCGCCTCGGCGTTAACCGCACCAAGACTGGCGCTTAGAGAGGACTGGAAGTGGCGATCCATCGAGGCGTACCCAGATATCGCGACCGCTATGGCGAGCACGACAGCATGAGTCAAATATCGATGGATTCTCAATACCTACCCCTAAAAAGATTCGAACCCGGCAGCGCCGGAAGGGTCCCCCAGGACGGGCGTCACCCTATCAGACCCCCGGTAATGCCGTCAACCCCAGGGGGTTTGGGCTTTGGCGACAAAATGACCGATTTGGCGACGCGATGCTGAACTCAGCCCGAATACGAGAAGCGATGGGCTGTAAGGAGCGTCGGCGAACAACAGTTTGCCTGGTTAAAAGGCCCTTATTGGCCCGTTTCCACCTGGTGATCGGCTTGTTCACACCACTCTCAACGTGAAGCGACCGCCTACCTTGCAAAAGTTGCTGCCAGAAGTCCTTTGCAGGTGAGGCGCCAGCACTGCAGGGGATTTGCTCCGCGACCGGTCGTTTTAGGTACAGACACGTTTTAGGTACGGACACGTTTTAGGTACAGACACGTTTTAGGTACAGACACACAAGTAGAGACGCGCGCGCGGCACAGTCCTCGCTCTTTACAACCAGGGTTGCCGTGTGTCGCGAGCGCGAGTTAGCGTCGCCACAGGTTGCGCTGGTTGGGGGAGGGAATCAGCGCCGGGAGGTAGGGAGGGCCCGCCAGGGCACCAACTTTTCGCGACGCGTGCCGCGAAGCCCGCCGCCTATCCTTGTCGCGCATGAACCACCCCTTCACCCTCAACTCCCTCAATCTCATCGAGCCCGTCGCACCACCCAAACCACACACACCCCGATCGCCCTCCCCGTGACCACCCTCCACACCCCCGTCTGTGACCTCCTGGGAATCGACCTCCCGATCTTCCAGGCAGGCATGAGCACCTACACGACGCCAGAGCTCGTGGCCGCGGTCAGCGACGCCGGCGGCCTCGGCATCATCGGCAGCCTCGGCCGCTCCGCCAAGGAGCTGCGCGATGAGATCAGCAAGGTGCGCGAGCTCACCACTCGCCCCTTCGGTGTCAACCACGTCATCTCGCAAATCGACAACGCGACCCTGGACGTAAGCCTCGAGCTGCGCGTCCCCATCCTCTCCCTCGCATGGGGACGCGCCCGCGACATCGTCCGCCGCGCCCACGACGCAGGTCTCACCGTGATCCACCAGGTCAACACCCCCGAGGAAGCGGGCCAGGTCGCTTCAGACGGCGCGGACGTCATAGTCGCGCAAGGCACAGAGGGCGGGGGCCACGTCGGCGGCATGTCCACCCTGCCCCTGGTGCCAGAGGTCGTCGATGTCGTCAACGGAGTGCCCGTGCTGGCCGCCGGCGGCATCGCGGACGGTCGAGGCCTCGCCGCCGCCCTGATGCTCGGCGCTCAGGGGGCCCTGATGGGAACCCGCTTCCTGGCCACGCCCGAGGCCAAGGGCCATGGCCACGCCAAGGACGTCCTCCTCAACGCCCTCGGCAGTCAAACCGTAGCCAGCAAGTTCTTCGATGACGTCCGCGGCATCCGATGGCCAGGCGCCCTCGTGCGCTCGGTGCGAAATCCCCTGCTCGACCGTTGGGCGCAGCGCCAGCAGGACTGGGCCCTGTCCGCCGACCAGATCCGGCCCTCCCTCGAGGCCGCCATCGACGCGGGTGACTTCGTGCTCGCAGGCGAGTCCGTCGGCCTCGTCCACGACATCGTCCCCGCATCCGAGCTCGTGCGCAGGATCGCGCGCGAAGCCGACTCCCTCCTCGCCGGAACCCGCTGAGCCGGACCCGCCGAACCGGTCCCCGAACGAGTGAGGCCTTATGGCCCTCCCCGCACGTACAGCGTCTGCCCTGACACGTAGCTGCACTCGTCGCTGCAGAGGAAGGCGATCACGTGAGCGATGTCCTCCGGCTGTCCCACCCGACGCAGCGGGATCTGCAGGGCCGCCCCCTCTTTCATCGCGTCGTAATCAACTCGCATGCGCTCGGCCGTCGCCCTCATCATCCGCGTCTCCACGAATCCAGGGGCCACGGTATTGACGTTGACGTTGAATACCCCGAGCTCGATGGCGAGCGTCCGCGCCAGCCCCTGAATGCCGGCCTTCGCAGCCGAGTAGTTGGCCTGGCCGCGGTTCCCCAGCGCCGAGGTCGAGGACAGGAACACCATCTTCCCGTACTTCTGCTCGACCATCGCCTTCTGGGCCGCTCGTGCGCATAGAAACGTGCCTTTCAGGTGGGTATCGATCACATCATCCCAGTCCTCGTCGGTCATCTTGAACAGCAGGTTGTCTCGGAGGATGCCGGCGCACGTGACGAGCACGTCGAGACGGCCCAGCTCCTTCACCGTCCTCTCCACCATGCGGTCCACCTGCGCCCGATCACTGACATCGCACGCGATGGCGATACCCCCGATCGGCCCAGCGATCTCCTTCGCCGGCCCCTCATCAAGGTCCGACACGGCGACCTTCGCGCCTTCCCTGGCGAACAGTTGCGCCGTGGCGGCGCCGATGCCCCTGCCGGCACCCGTGATCAGAGCGACCCGGCCGTCGAATCTCATCGAGTCGTGGTGTCCAGCGCGGTGCCTCCATCCTTTCGCGGGTCGGAGGCGCCTCGGAGACGGCCGGACTTTTCAGACACGATCACCTGCGGCCTGGAAAAGTAGGCGTCGAAGTTGAGCGTGCGCCGGTTCACCTTGTAGCCGAGCCGCTCGAGACCCTCGCACACCGCCAACGGGATGCGCGCCTCCACCTGCACGACATCCCCTTGGAAGTCGACCCGCGGCGCGCTCACAGCCTCGACTGGTGTCATCTCATGGTCGAGGACGTTGACGAGCGTCTGCAAGACTCCGGTGACGATCTTCGTACCCCCCGGCGCCCCCACGCACACGCGCAGCCGGCCGTCTTCGAACACCATCGTCGGCGTCATCATCGTGACGCGCGTTTTGCCCGGCCACACCGAGTTGGGCGTCCCAGGACGCGGGTCGAAGCAATTCATGTAGTCGTTGTAGCCAAAGCCAAGCCCAGGTGTCACCACCCCGCTGGCGGAGCCGAGCGTATGCGTGAGCGAGACTGCATTGCCTGCGTCGTCGACCACGCAAACCTGCGTCGTGTCGGCCCGATCATGCACCCTCGCTGAGGTCCCGGCCGTTCCCGCCCTCGCTTGCGTCGCAGCAGCCTCGCGCGCCCTGGCGGCGTACTGCTTGTCAGCCAAGGCTGCAGTCGGGATGTCGACGAAGCGCGGGTCCGCGATGTGGACCTCGCGGTCTGCGACCGCCCAGCCCATCGCCTGCACCAGCATGCGCGCAGCTTCCGTGCTTGGCCAGCCATGCGCGCCCACGTCGTATCCCTCGAGGAAGTTAAGCATCTGGAGCAGCGTCAGGCCGCCCGCCGGGGGGCCCGCAGCGGACACCGCGAGTCCGCGATACGTGCCGCGCAGAGGCTCAGTCACATTGACTCGGTAGCCGGCGAGATCCTCCTTCGTGACGAAGCCGCCGTTGCTCTCGAAGTCGGACGCGATCTCGTTGGCGATCTCACCCCTGTAAAACGTTTCGGGGCCGTCGCGCGCCAGGCGCTCCAGCGTGCGCGCGTAGTCCGCCTGCACGAACCGTTCGCCGATGGCGAACAGATTGCCGTCTCGCGTGTAGATCGCCTTTGCGGCCGGTGTCGCCTGGATCCTCTGCGCGTTGGGGACTACGTCCGGGCCGTAGTCGGTGGTCCAGTAGCCGTACATGTACCCGCTCACCGGAATGCCCTCGCGCGCAAGTGGAATCGCTGGCGCGATCGCCTGGTCCCAAGAGATCGTGCCAAAGCGCGAGAGCGCCTCGTACAACCCGGCCACCGTCCCGGGGACGCCGACGGATTGATAACCGACATCATTGACAAAGCCTTCGAGCACGTAGCCGTAACGGTCGGCCGCCTCTCGAATAAAGAGCTTCTTCCATTGATCCTCTCGCGTGCGCGAGCCGGCGGTGGCATAGAACTCGAGGAGCGTGTCGCCATTCTGGGGGCTGTGCACCAACATGACGCCGCAGCCGCCGATGCCGCACATCTGCGGATCCAACACGCCCTGCACGAAAGCGCACGTGACGGCGGCGTCGACGGCGTTGCCGCCTCGCCGCATCACCTCCAACCCCACCTCAGCCGCGGCAGGCTGAGGAGCGACGATCATGGCCACTGGCGTTAAGGGTAGCCGGGACCGGACTGCCGGCTAAACGTGCTCAGTCGAGATTGGGCATGGAGTCGAGCGTGTCGATCGGGATCGCGAGAACGAACGGCGCGTAAAGGACATCGAACTGATCATTCGAGATGAGGTCGCGCACCGCCAAGGCAACTGCTGCATTCCGGCTCGCTTCCAGCATGGTGGCCCCCCCCGCGTCCGTTCCGATCGCCTTTTGGATCGCGTCCCACTCCTCAGATGAGAGGCCCGTCAGACGATCGACGAAGCGCGCAACGATCGTACTGATCGGGAATGGTGCCTTGGTCGTCAAGGCGGGGGCCTCGGTAGATCGGGACGCAGGGGCGAGCCAGCACCGCTGGTCGAGACTTTCATCGCTGGAACCTACACCCCGGGCGCTGCAGCAAAGTTGCAGTCCAAATGTTGGTGACGCGCGCGCTCTGTTCTTTACAAGCAGGGTTGTCGCACGTTGCGAGCGCGATTTAATCTCGCCCGCAGGTTGCGCTGGTTGGGAGAGGGAACCAGCGCCACGGGAGGAGGGAGGGCCCGCCGGCAAACCACTTCCTTCACGACGCCGCGCTTGACGGGGCGCCCGCACCCCGGGCCCGCACCCCGGGCCCGCACCCCACGCACCACCCCACGCACCACCCCACGCACCGCTACGCTCTGCTGGCCAGGTGCTCCCGATACGCCTCCGCCGCCGTTCGCACACTCGCACTGTGCGTGCCGCTCGCCTGGATCAGGTGCTCGAGCTGCTTCTCAGCGAGTAACGACCACGCCGGGTTGCGCGTCAGCTTCGCAAGCCGCGCGGCCACCCGCCACGACTCCCCTCCGAGAACATCGGCCGCCCTCTTCAAAGCGTCCCCCACGACCTTCGTGTCGACCACCTCCCCCGACCCGGCCAGCACCTCCGCCTCCAGCAGCCGCGCAGCCAGCGCGCGCACCGCATCCCCCGAACGCAGGGACTCGGCCAGCAGCTCACGCGCCGACGCCAGCGCCCTCTCGAACTTGCCACCCGCGAGCTCCAACCGCGCCTCCAGCAACCGGATCCTCCCGCGCTGCTGCCACCGGAACGGATACGGCCCCACGCGAGCCCGCACAGCGTCCCCCAGGTACCTCATCGACGACCGTCGCGCCCCCCCCGCCAAGCGGCTCTCCGCCAGCCCGACCAAGCTCGCCTCCACCACCGGGCGAAGGCGGGCGGACCGCGCCCCATCGAGCTCCCTCAGGTTGATCTCGTCAGCCGCGTCCAGCTCCCCCATCGACATGAGGACCGCGGCGCGCAGGTGCGCCCCATCTGGCCCCTCGTGAGCAAGCTCCACCGGGCTGACCTCGACCGCCAGCAGCTCCAGCGCCGCCAGCGCCTCGGAAACGTGCCCGAGCATCATGTTGGCGCGCGCGCGCGCCAGATGCCGGTGCCGCGTGATCATCGGTTGGTCCGCCTCGTCCGCCGCCGCCGCCACCGCCGCCACCCCCGATGCCGGCAGCCGCAGCAGCTCCAGCGCCTCGCGAGCCCGCCCCTGGTCGCACCTGAGCGCCGCGAACCACACCGCCGCCAGCGTGCTCAGCCCACTCTCATCAGCCAGGCTCCGCGCCTCCGAGTACCGGCCCTCCGCCTCCTCCAACCGCCCTTCGGCGTGAAGCAGGCGCGCCGCGATCACAAGACACCGAGCCTGCGTGCTCGGAGAATCCGCGAGCGACGCTCCCTCCTCGGCCAGCTTCAGGGCATATTCGAAGTCGCCCAGGTAGTACGCGCACCACGCAGCCGTCTCCATCCCCGCCGCGCCCGCTCCCCGCACCATGGCGGCGCGAGCATCCTCCGCAGCGCGCTCGAAATGCCCCATCGTGATCCGCACCTCGGCGCGCAGCAGCCTGCTGTCGGCGTTGTCCTCGAGCTCGATTGCATCAGTGAGCAGCCGCTCGGCTTCCGCATAGTCGCGCCGGCGCACGCACGTGCGTGCCGCGACCATCAGCGTCGACACGGCCTGGGTCAGATCGCCTCCCAGGCGGGCATGGTTTGCGACCTGGATCGCATCAGGCGCCTGACGCTCCTCCATCAGCCGCGCAGCCGTACCATGGACATGAGCTCGCCATGGTCCCGTTAAGCCGGCGGCGAGCGCATCGCGCACAAGCTCGTGGTGGAAGGTGAAAGCCCCAGCGCCCTCGTCCAGGAACAGCGCTTTCACCCCGGCCTCGAGGTGGGCGAAAAGGTCCACCGGGTGAAGGTTCAAAACCTCCATCAGCAGGTCGGGGTCCACGACCGGGCCGATGGTGGCCGCTGTGCGCAGGGTCCGCGCCGCCGGCCCCAGCTGCTCGCACCGCAGGTCGACCGCCTGCCTGATGGTGGCCGGGAGGCCCGACCCCTGATCGGTGAACGCGAGCTGGCGCAGGAACAGCGGGTTGCCGCCGGTGAGCGCATGCAGCTCCGCGGCCCGGCTGTTGCCGACGATGATCCCCGCCGCCGCGAGGTCGAGCGGCCCCAACGTGATCCGGTCATCGATTCGGTTCGGCAGCTTGTTGTTGAGCAGCTGCGTGACGACGATCAGCAGCTGGATTCCCGAGGGTCGCGTCCGAACGAAGTCAACCCAGGCGCGGGTCAGCTCGCCGGCAAGGTGAATGTCATCGAGCACCAGCGCAGCCGGCGCCGATGAGGCGATGTGTCCGAACGTGCTCAGCATCGACTCGAACATCCGCCGGCGCACGGTCGCGTTGAGCGAGGGAGCGATCACCGCCGGAGTGGGATCGCCTCTCTGCCCCTCGAACATCGTGCGAAACGCGGGCTGCGGGCCGAACAGGGCCTGCGCGCGGCGGCGATCGCTGTCCACGAACTGATCGAGCGCGGCCACCAACGGGTGGAGCGGCACCATGCGGTCGAGGCCGGCGCAGCTGGCAAACAGCACCATCGTGCCCTCTCCACGCACCTTGGCCGCCCAATGAGTGACAAGCCGCGTCTTGCCGATACCACTTTCCCCTTCGACGACAAGGACCCTGATTCCTTCAGCCGGCACCTGGGCAAGCGCCGAGTCGAGCACCTCAAGCTCTCCCACCCTTCCGGCCAGGCCGGCTCCTGGCACATCTTCCGAAGCGGCCACCGAAGGCCCGGCGTCCCGCCGGTGGTTGGTCGCAACAGCGATCGCCAGACCAGGGATCGGCTTGCCCTGGAGGATCGCCTTGTGGACCGCGTCTGTGGCCGGCGAGTGGTCTACACCCAGGTCTTCGCGAAGGCGCTTGCGCGCGCGAGCGAACGTCGCCAGGGCGGTGCCCGGCTGTCCGCTGTGCGCAAGGGCGGCCATGAAGACCTGGAGCGCACCCTCGTCGTAAGGATCCGCGGCGACGACTGCCTCGCTCATCTCGCGGGCGACCGCAAAGTCACCGATCGCCAGCGCGGCCCGAGCCGCGGTACGCCGAACCTCGATGGAAAGCTTGGCGACGGCCGCCCGCTCCACGTCGGCCCAGGACGAATCAGGCTCGTCCGCAAGCAGCTCGCCGCGCATGAGGGCGATCGCAGCCTCCGCCGCAAGGCGCGCGCTGCCATAGTTCTGGGCCGCCAGCCTTCGAGAGGCGGCGGTGGCAAGAAGGTTGGCGACGTCGAGATCGATCCAGTCCGCCAGCAGCTGATAGCCGGCGTCCGAGCGCGGCAAGCGCTGCGCCCCGAGAACGGCTCGCAACCGGCTGACCAGCACGGAGATCTGCTGAGAGGGCCGCGCCGGTGGCCTGTCAGGCCACAGACAATCGACCAGGCGGGGAACCGGAACGGGCTGGCCGCGCGCCACCGCCAGCACCTTGATGAGGGTTCGCGCCTTGCGGCTTCCAAGAGCACGCTTGTTGACGCCGTGGATATCCAGGGCACCGAGCACGCTGACCTTCAACTCGCCGACCGTCTGCCGGCCTGACCGAGTCACTTCTCTCCCGTCTCGAACTGAGGATTCATTTCTAGGATTGCGTCTAAACCCGATACTTAACGAACGCACATTACCTGACAGCGCCCCGCTGCGTAACGGGTTTCGGCAATATGCCGTTCTCTTGCAAAGTGGGGTGCGCAGCATGAGCTGGCTGCCGGTGCCGGCCCGACGGCTGGCGCTGTTGCTGCTCGTCATCGTCGCGCTGGCCACCCCGAGCGTGATCACGCTTTGGGTCACGACTCCTTCCGCCGACGACATCCAGCAGCGCGTTGTCGACGCGACGCGCTCACACGGAGTCGACCTGCTGGCCGAGGATGAGGTGCCGCCCATTCTCGCCCAGGCGGTGGTGGCCACCGAGGACGAACGCTTCTACGCCCACCACGGCATCGACACAATCGGTCTCGGACGCGCGTTTCTGTACGACGTCACCCACTTGTGCCTTTGCCAGGGCGGCTCGACCATCACCGAGCAGCTGGTCAAGGACGTCTATCTGAACGGCTCGAACGAGGGATACAACAAGATCGTGGACGTGGTCGTGGCGCTCAAGGTGGAGAGGGTCATCAGCAAGAATCGAATCCTGGCGGACTACCTCAGCGAGATCACGACCGGGCTGAACAGGTACGGAGTGAAGGCCGCCGCGTGTGCGTACTTCCACAAGCCGCTCAGCACGCTGACAATCGGCCAGTACGCCCTGCTCGCCGGTGTCACTCAGGCCCCTTCGCTCTACGACCCCACGGTGAACCCCGGCTTCGCGGCGCTCCGACGCAGCGGGGTCCTGGCCGCAATGGTCTCCGACAAGTTCATCACCCCGGCCCAGGCCGCCGGCGCGAACACAGAACCGCTGATGGCCGCGGGCCCGGCCCCCGCTACCTGCCAAGCCTGACCCGTTACAAGGGGGGTCGGCGACCGGGCTTCAGCGGGGGGAACGGAATCCACACCATCGGCGACGTTGCGTCGAGACCCAGGTTGGTGGTCACCTGGATCGGCTTGACGGCGAGGGGCGGAGGTGCCGCCACCGGCGTCGAGCTTGGGACGGGGCTGTTGACAGGCCCGCCCGGGGTGGGGATTACCGAAGGGCTTGGCGTGGGCGGCGTGTACGCCGCCTGGGGCAGCCACCATAGCTGGAAGCCGGTACCGAGCACAGCCGGCGCCAGGTAGGCGATGCCGCTCCCGTCAGGTGACCACGTGGGTTGGGCCACGAGCTGGTTGGTGATCACGGCTTTACGCGGTCCCAGCGTGGAACCGTTGAAGGTGGCCAAGGTCAGGTACGAGACCTGTGCTTCGTGAATGCAGATCATCGCGATCGTGCGGCCGTTCGGTGACAGCGATGGCTGCATGCAATCCTCCGCGGGAGTGGTCAGCGGCCTGCCAACCGCCCCGGCGCCGGCAGTAATCCAGATCTGCCCGACGAGCTTGAGGTCGGGCCCCACCAGGTACTTCGTGTACATCAGAGCGCCTGACGCCAGAGGCATGGGTTGCATGTCGCCGCCCGTGTAGTCGTTGGATATGGTCCACAGCCTTCCCTGCAGGATGCTCCCGTTGACCGGCATCGCCCAGATCGACAAAGGCACGTCGAAGCCGTACTTGGGCTTGTCGTAGCTCATGTACAGCGTCCTTTGGTTGGGGCTCAACCGCGGATAGAACGACCAGTGCCTGGCGCCTGGGTCAGGGTTGCTTGCGGCCACGTTGTTGTTCGTGACCCTCCTGATCACGCCGCCGAAGCGGGTCAACACGTAGACATCCGAGTAGAGGAGGCTGCGCTTGACAGCCAGCAGGTTGCCTCCGCTGTACGGGGCGAGCTGGGTCCAGCCGGCTGGGGCCGTGAGCTGATGGAACCGGCCCAAGCTCAGGCTGTAGATCGCTCCCGATTGGGTCAGGTAGAGGGTCCCGGTGAGGCTGAATGCCTCGGGCAGCGGACTTATCGATGTGGGCACTTGAGGCGCAGCGATCAGCTTGGATTGGCGCGACCCGAGATAGATGTATGACCCGACGCCCGAGATGACCATCAGCACGACCAGCCCCACTGCCAGGAGCACTCTGGAGATCACGGGAAATACTCATGCACCAGGGGCAGGATGGCGGACCAAATCGGGACCACGTAGCCGTCCGAGCATCCGCACGCGCGCGTGTACGGCGGCAGCAGGACGATCTGCTGGATGGTGCGTGTATCGATGCTGGCGGCCACCGGCATCAGCGAGGCGATTCGCGACAGGCCCATGCTCGTCTTGATCTGACCTCTCATCGAGACCGACAGGCCGGGGATGTTCGACACCGAGATCAGCGTCGCCTTCGCCCTGACGGCAAGCAGCACCTGCTGCTGTCGCTGGGACCGTCCGAAATCGCTCTGAAGGTCGTTGTGCCTTGATCGCACGTATTCGAGTGCGTTCACGCCGTCGAGGTGCTGCGGGCCGGCCAGCACCGCCACGCGTAGATAGCCGTAGGGATTGCTCGCTCCGATGTCGGCGGGAAAGAAGTCGTCCATCACCGGGCTGCTCGTGACCACATCGATTCCGCCGATCGTGTTGATGACGTTGACCAGCCCGGCCAGGCCAATCCAGATGTAGTCGTCGATACGGATCCCGAAGTTGTTCTCGACAGTCGCGATGGCCGCGCCCGGGCCACCGTATGAGTAGGCACCGTCGATCTTGCCGATGCCTCCGGTCGAGAGGGGAACCCATAGGTCTCTCGGAATCGAAAGCATCGTCACTTTTTTCGCCGCCGGGTTGACCCGGACGATGATCATCGACTGGGTCAGGATGTGGTCGCCGAGGAACTTCGAGTCGTTGTCCGAGCCGAGGAGCAACACAGTGAAGGCACCCCCCGGCGACACCGGCGTGGGGGTGGGCGAACCGACCACCCGCGCGGTTGAAGGCGACACTGTCGGCGTTGGCACCGCCACACCTTGATTCGTGGCGTCAAAAGC
>JALZAL010000201.1 GCA_030948325.1 Candidatus Dormiibacterota bacterium | reverse complement strand
CCTCGAACGCGCGATCGACCGATCGCGGGGTTCGATAGTCGGTCAGCGGATCGTAGGTCTTCAGGTCCTTCTGCCTGGCCCTTGTCAGTGCCATCGCAGGCAGCAAGAAGAACACCATGGACGTCATCAATTCGATGTGGAACCCGGCGCGTCGCAGCTTGGCCTGAAGCTCGCGGCGCCGATATCTGCGCTTGTGATGGGCGAAGTCATCGCCGGCGTTCCACAGTCGAGGATGCTGCGGTACCGAGATGATGGTGCCCCCTCCAGGCCGGATCGCGCGGAACATCTCGGCCAGCGCGGCCTCGTCCTCGTCTATGTGCTCCAGGACGTCGAGGGCGCAGATGACGTCGAAGTGCGAGTCGAACGGCAGGCGGCGGCTGTCCATCTGGTAGAGCGCGACTCCAGGCAGCCGTTCCGCGGCGAACTTGAGGCCCGCCTCATAGAGGTCCGAGCCTGTCAGCTCCAGGTCGGGTCGCGCATGCCGCAGCCCGGACAGCACGAAGCCCGTGCCGCAACCAATCTCCAGCAGTCGATTGGCGGTGGGAAGGTACCGGCTGAGCAGCTGCAGCACGAGGCGGTTGCGCGACCGGAACCAGAAGCTGGTCGGCTCGAGCCTCGCCAGCAGCTCGAACGAGGCGACCTCGAAGCCATCGTTGGAGTAGGCCATCTCAGGCGCGAAGAGCAGGAAGCGGTCGCCGGCGGGCTTATGGTGGCAGTTGGGGCAGCGCCAGCCGTCGAAGTCGAAACGGCTACCGCATTCCAGGCAGATCTTCACGTTGAGAACGGAAGCCGGCGACGAAGGACTTGGGGCACCAGTTTCGAAGGTGAGGCTAACATGGCGGTCATCGACGAAACGCCAAGGCAGACTCCGCCGGCTACGAGGCATCCAAAAGATCTCGACCCGGGCGTATCATCGAATCGGTCCCTGGTACGGTCCACTGATCACAAGCCTGCCAATCTGAGTGTGGGCTTGCTCGTTTCCAGAATGAAACGCAACCTACTCTGGTTGGCAGTTCTCCTGATGTTGGTGGTTGCGTTCCTTGCGACGCGGGTGGCGAATCTAGACAGCGATTTGCCTCCATTCAAGATCGCTGAGCTGCAACCAATCGACGAGTTCTTCTACACGATCCCTGCTTTCAACCTCTATCACTATGGTTCGATGGATCACCGCGTCGTCGCCTTCATACCCACGGATGGCGCTCCGCTCAATCTGCTCGAGAACGTCATGACGTTCGGAACGCTCCTTGCATTTGGCAACAACTATTACGGCCTCCGCATGGCTTCGGTGTTAGCGGGGTTGGGCGTGCTTCTCCTCCTCTACTTTGTCCTGCGCCGAGAGACACCACTAGGGGGCGCACCTACAACGCCATGGCTCGCGGAGGCCGTTCCTCTGCTCTGGGTGGCATATCTTGTCGCAGATTTCGCCTTCGGCACGATGGCGCGCGTCGTTGAACCGACGATATTTCGACTGCTGGGTGTCGCAGCAGTCCTGTTCATGGCGTCCGTCTGGCGGGGCGGGCCCTCGTCCAGCTCCCTTCGGGCGTTTACCTTCGGGCTGGTTGCCGTCTCCGCCTGCCTCTACATCTACATCTACAACTTCTTCATCATCCCGGCCGTCCTGGTCATGATCTTTGGTGAATCGGTCGGAGCGGGCCTTCGCCGCTTGACAACGCAGGTGCTGTGGGCGCTGGCAGGATGCGTAGCAGCGATCCTCAGTTTTGCGGCGATTGTGTATCTGACGTACGGAGAGAGTGTCCTCCAGCTGTACCAGGGGACCATCCAGCCGTTCATTGGGCGAGTGGGCAACGTGGGTTGGTTCTATCCCTTGGTCACGATGGGCTCGACGAACATTTTCCGATTCGACTTGCCGCTACTGGTTGCGTTCGCGTTGGCGCTGCCGATTTTCGCGTACCGCGTCGTCAAGGAGAGAAGTCGGTTCGGACTTCTGGTCGCCACCCTCTTGTTCTTCTTGGTATTTCAGAGTTATCTGCTTCCCGACTATCTATACAAGAAGCTCCTGATGCTGAGCCCGCTTGTGATCCTGGTCATCTCCATGGCCATTCCCTTCGTGAGCAAGTTTGTGGCAACAATCGCCAGGAACCGAGTCGCTTTTGTCGCCACTCTGGGGTGGCTGGGCATCGCCGGAACCCTACTTTTCGCAATCTATAACCGAGTCAAGCTCGACCTGGAGCCCAATTTCAAGCGCCTGAGCCAGGTTTGCATTGTGCTTCTGATACTGTGCCTTGTCGCGGCGTATGTTGGCCGAGGCCGGTTCGAACGGTCGTTGACATTCGCCGGCATCGCAATGCTGATCGTGCCTGGTCTGTACTTCTCGGCCGAGCATCTTTACTCGAATCCCACCTACCGATATCGCGATGCCATGATCGCCGCAGCTCCACTTTTGGACCATCAAGTGACCGCCGGGGGGTGGTCGTTGGCTTTTCGCCTCTACAACACGTCCGTTCCAGTCCTCAATCCGTATCAATACCTCTACCGTCGTTCAGGCCCTAAGGAGTACAAGGACGACCTTCGACGCCTCTTCTCCATCGGCACAACTCGCTACACGGTGTGGGACAGTGGTGGTTCTCCCTTCCTGACCGATCTTGGGCTCGAAAGAGTCGCCTCATACGAAATCGACGTCGAGCAGACCCCGGTGATAGCCGTGTTTCGTGCACCGGGGCTTTGACGGGCCGAATAGAATCTCGGTCGGGTTGGTCCCAATTGCGCACCGAAAGGAACTCTGAGGCTTGCTGTTCAACAGCGAGCAGTACCTCTTCTTCCTCCCGGTCGTCGTAGCCATAACGTGGATTCTTAGGCCTGCGTGGCGGCCCGCCTTTCTGCTCCTCGCAAGCTACTACTTTCAAAACAGATCCGTTGCTCTGGCCGCCCGAGAGCGGATACCGCTGCTGGACATGCACGCCGACGTGCCCGACGAGCCGCCACTCTGGTCAGACCTTCTGCATCTCAGCGATGCGGGCAGCTCGCAGATAGCGCCCAAGCTGGCCGCGTACTGCCGGGCCGTACTGTCTGGGGGCGGTGTCGCGTCTGCGCCTCCTCAAACGCCCCATTAACCTTCCACCTCATGCGGTCCGGTTGCGGGGCATAGGCCCTGCAAGTTCTCGGCGCCGGCGCCGTCGGGCTAAGCGAATGAGATCAGCAGCGGCCCTCGCGTGCGTGGCGCTCCTTGTGGCGTTGAGCCAATCCCACGGCTCACCACCGCGCGCGCTGGCGCCGGCCACGCTGCAAACCGCAAAGCCGGCGGCGGCCGTAACGCCGGCCTGGCTCACGTATCACCTCGACAACGCGCGCACCGGCAACGACACCACCGAGGGCACTGTCAACGGCGTGACCCCGGCCTGGACCTCCCCGACGCTGGACGGCCAGGTCCTGGCCTCTCCGCTGGTGTACGGCTCCAGCGCGTATGTGGCCACCGAGAACAACACGCTCTACGCCTTGAGCACCGCCGACGGGTCGGTGCAATGGTCGGTGCACACACTCACGCCGGAGGCCTCCAACGTCCTGCCGTGCGGCAACATCAGCCCGAGCGTTGGGGTCACCGGGACGCCGGTGATCGACCCGGCGGGTGATGCGGGAAACGGCGTCCTCTTCATGGTCGGGATGACCTCGGAACCGCACTACCGTCTGTGGGGTATCGACCTCGTCACGCACGCCATCGTGTTCAACTCGACAGTCGACCCAGCCACCATCTCGATCCAGGGCCAGCGCGGCGCGCTCGCGATCAGCGGCGGCAACGTCTACATCCCGTACGGCGGCCGCTGGGGTGACTGCTACGCCGGCTCCACGCCCTACTACGGGATCGTCATCGGCGTACCCGAGAACGGCGCAGCCCACTTCGCCTGGAATCCGGCCGGCACCGAAGCGTCAGGCATCTGGGCGCCCGGCGGTGAGGCGATCGACGGCTCGGGAAATGTCTACGTCGCGACTGGAAACGGTGTCGGTCCCGGCAGCGAGAGCGTCTTCAAGCTGTCACCCACCCTCGCGGTCCTCAATCAGTGGAGGCCTATCAACCACCAGTACCTCGACGATCACGACATCGACGTGGGATCGATCAGCCCTGGCCTGGTCGGCGGGGGTGACGTGTTCCAGAACGGCAAGTTCGGACAGGGCTTCCTCCTCAGCTCTTCGCTGGCTCAGCTGACGGCGGACCCGGGCCTCACGTCATGCGGAGGCTTGAACAGCGACGCTTCCTTCGGCGCCACCTCATACGCGGCGCCATACATCTACGTCCCGTGCTCCAACGGCCTTTACGTGTACACGCAGAGCGGCTC
>JALZAL010000172.1 GCA_030948325.1 Candidatus Dormiibacterota bacterium | reverse complement strand
GTGTTGCAGCGCGTGTCGTGGATGGTGAGGCTGTTATTCGTCAGGTTCGCAATGGTGCCCGTCGCGCCCCGCCGGGGTGCCGCTCCGGATGCGCTGGCGGCTGCACTCGCGCCCGGGCTAGGACAGGCAGCGGCCGTTCCGCGGCCCCCGCCGAAACCGTTCCCAGCCGTCCGCGAGCCGGTCGTGGCAGCGGCGGCGGCCGTCGTGCCGCCACCGCCCACCTTGTAACCACCGTAGAAACCGCCGAGTAATCCGACGATGACGACGAGCGCCGCAATGGGAAGCTTGATCATTGAATGACCTCCTGGGGTTTTACTCGTAGCGCAGGGCTTCGATGGGACGGAGCCTTGCCGCGCGATTTGCGGGATAGAGACCGAAGAAGAGACCGATACCGACGGAGATGCCGAATGCCATGAAGACGGACGGGGTGGAGATGACCGGCGTAGGTAGGGTTGACACCAGCAGCGGCAAGACCCGCGCGAGGCCGAAGCCGATCAAGATCCCCAGCGCGCCCCCCAGGCCGGACAGAAACATCGACTCAATCAGGAACTGCAGCAGGATGTCCTGACGCCGCGCCCCAATCGCTTTACGAATGCCGATCTCGCGCGTCCGCTCGGTGACCGTGACGAGCATGATGTTCATGATTCCGATGCCGCCGACCACGAGCGATATGCCGGCGATGGCCCCAAGCATCAGGGTGAGCACGCCGGTCGTTTGCGAGGCGCTGTTGAGTACGTCCTGCTGACTCAAGATCTGGAAATCTGCCAGGGTCGGGTCCGAAATGTGGTGGCGGTCGAGCAGTACCTGGGTCACCTCGGTGTTGGCCGCCGTGGTCGCCTCCGCGCTGGTGGCCTGGACGTAAATCTGCTGAACATTGCGGCCGCGGCCGCCGAGCAGGTAGTTCCAGGCGGAGGTGATCGGCACCACCACCACATCGTCCTGGTTGTTGAAGCCCCCCGAAGAACCTTTCGGAGCGAAGACGCCAACGATGCGGAAATTTTGTCGGTTGATCTTCATCACCTGGCCGATGGGGTCGGCGCCGCTAAAGAGATTGGTCGCGACGGTTGGGCCGATGACCGCCACCTTGCTCGCGGCATCGACGTCACCGCTGGCGAAGAACTGGCCGCTCGCCAGCTGGTAGTTCCGCACCGATGGGAAATCCTGCGTCGTGCCGGTGAGGCTGCTGTTCCAGTTCTGATTGCCGTAGGTGAGTTGGGCTCGACCGCCCGCGCTCGGGATCGCGGTCACCACGTCTGGCGACGCTTGCCGATTGGCGATTGCCTTGACATCATCGAGTGTCAGGCTCGACCCCGTTCCGAATCCCTGCTGGACGCCCCCCGCGCTTCTCGCGTTCGATGGAAAGACGGTCAACAGGTTGGAGCCCAGCGATTGGATCTGCTGCTGGACGGCAACGGAGGCGCCGTTGCCGACGCCGACGAGCAGGATGACGGCCGAGACGCCGATCAGGATGCCGAGCATGGTGAGCGCTGAGCGGAGCCGGTTGGCGAGCAGCCCGTTCACGGCCAGCCGGAGGCCCTCGAGAATGCTCATCGCACCATCTCCTTGGGGACGCCCGAGCGTTCGTCGCTGACGATCATCCCGTCGCGCAGTCGCACCACGCGTTGCGCGAACGCCGCGATATCGGGCTCGTGTGTGATCAGTACGATGGTGCGTCCCTGCTGGTTGAGATCCCGCAGCAACTTCATGATCTCGAGACTCGACTCGCTGTCGAGGTTCCCGGTTGGCTCATCCGCGAGCAGGATGGCCGGGTCTGTTACCAGCGCCCGCGCCACGGCAACGCGCTGCTGCTGCCCTCCCGAGAGCTCGTTGGGCAGGTGGCTGGCGCGCTGCAGCAGCCCGACCGATTCGAGGGCCGCCATCGCACGCTCGCGCCGTTGCTGGGTATCGCCGGCGTAAATCAATGGCATCTCGACGTTGCGGACGGCGCTCGCCCGCGGAATCAGGTTGAACGCCTGGAAGACGAACCCGATTTTTCGATTGCGGATCCACGCCAGCTGATCGTCGGTAAGCGCCGAGACATCGTAGCCATCGAGGATGTATCGGCCGGCGGATGGCTGGTCGAGGCAGCCGATGAGGTTCATCAGGGTGCTCTTGCCTGAACCCGAGGGTCCCATGATGGCGACGAACTCGCCCTCCGGGATATGAAGGGAGAGGCCTTTGAGCGCCGCAACCTCTAGCTCGCCGGCGCGGTAGACCTTGGTGATCCCCTCGAGGGTGATCACCCTCCGCCGCCCCTGACGACGCCTCCGCCGCCGAAACCACCGCCGCCGCGGATCAGGTTGCCACCGTTCGTTGCGCTTCCGGCCGATGAGCGGAGCGCCGGCAGCACCACGATGTCGCCCTCGTTGAGGCCGGCCTTGATCTCAGTGTTGGTGTCGCCGACGATGCCGGTGATGACCTCGGTCGGTACCTGCTGGCCTTTCGAGAGGACCGTGACCGTCGTGGTCCCACCGCTGGTGCGCACCGCAGCGTTCGGGACGCGCACCGCACTGTCGGCCTGGGCGACCGTGACCGACGCATTCACTGTCATGCCCTCGCGAAGCCGCGGATCAGTGCGATTGAGCACGAAGCTGACGTAGTAATCGACGACGTTCGAGACCACGGTCGCACTCGGGCTGATGGTGAGCACATGTCCCGAAATGGTCAGGTTCGGGATGGCGTCGAAGGTCAGGCTGGTGGTCTGGTTGGCCGCCAGGCGGGCAGCATCCGTCTCCGCGAAGGGTATCACCGCGACGAAACTGCTGTTGTCGTCGATCACGATGAAGCCGGCTGAGGAACCCGACCCGGTTCCGCTGGAGGGCTGCGGGGCCAGCGTCCCTGGTGCCTGGGCGGTTCCGCCTCCCGCCGTCTCTCCGGGGACCCCATTGATGCTGATCACGACGCCGGAGGTCGGCGCGGTGAGGCTGGTCTGGTTCAGGGCGAGCTGTGCCGTCTGGACCTGGGCCTGGGCGGACGCAAGCTGCGCCTGGCCGGACGCCAACGCGTTCGGTTTGACCTGGGTCTGGACCGCGAGGTTGTCTCGTGAGGACGTGATTTGCTGGGAAGCCGAGTTGATCCGGGACTGGCCGCTGATGCCGTCCATACGCTGCTTGGTCTGGTCGCTGGCAAGCTGCGCTTTGGCCTGGTCGCACGTGGCGCCGGCGGACTGACAAGCGCTGTTGACCTTGACCTGGTCGCTGGCGACGGCCGCGGCGTCGGCCTGGTTGGTCGCATTCACGGAGGCCACGGTGTCGTTGTAGTTCTGCTGCGCGGCGCCCTCTTGATGCTGGAGCTGCGCAACCTGCGCCGCGGTAAGGGGCGACTGCGTGCTCTGCAGATTGGCTTGGGCGGACGCCAGCGAGGCCTGCGCCGTGGCGAGCGCGGCCTGCTGTGACGACGAGTCGATCCGCGCCAATACCTGGCCCGTCGTCACCTTGTCACCGACCTTGACGTCCACTTCCGTCAAGATCCCGGTTTGTTTGAAGCTCACGTTCATCCGGCCGACCGGCAGAAGAGAGCCCGTCCCGCTGACGACGGACGTGACGGTGCCGCGGTCCGCCGTTGCGGTGCGAATCGCCACCGCCGCCGGCTGGGCGAAGACGGTCTCCCGGGCGATCAGGCCGACGAGAAGAACGGCGACCAGCCCCAGCCCGACCAGCCAGGCGCGCGTGCCGGAAAGCCAGGCACTGCGGCGGATTTGTGGAAGCGGCTTCAGCGTCGGCGCTTGCCGCATCAGACTGTCACCGCCCACTTGCTGTGGATCATTGAATGCCCCTTTAGGGAGTCGCTGACGGTTGCGCCTGGAAATTCCCCAGCGTGACTCCTATGGAAATGTGCTGCCCACTCCGCGTGACCGAGAGCGTGACGTGGTCGCCGACTTTCTTGGTGTCGAGGTACTGCGTGAGTTGCTCGATGGTCGTGA
>JALZAL010000119.1 GCA_030948325.1 Candidatus Dormiibacterota bacterium | reverse complement strand
CTTCATGCCCAAGGGCTCCTTCGGGAATCTGATAGCGCTCCCGCTGCATGGAGAATGTCGCAAGCGCGGTACGACCGTCTTCCTCGACCCTTCGACCCTCGCTCCCCACGACGACCAGTGGGCGCTTCTGTCTTCGATCGATCGGGTCGCGCCCGAGGCTGCCCACGCGATGGCGACCGCATTTGGCGAACTCGCGACTGGGCCGGACGCATCGACGTATCGACGGCCCCGGGGTGCGGCCGGGGACCCGAAGCCTCCGGCGGAGATCAACGCGAGCACCGCCGCGATGCTGGCGATCGATCGAATCGGGGTACCACCGGCGCTGCTTGCCGACCTCAAGCACATTGCATCGCTCCACAACCCTGAGTTCTACGAGAAGGAGAAGCTGCGATTCTCCACCTGGAACACGCCACGATTCATCCGGTGTTACCGCGAGACGCTCGATCGGCTCCTGTTGCCGCGTGGGCTGCGCGATAGGGCCGCGGTGATCGTGTCCGAGGCCGGAAGTCGGCTGAGTATCACCGACCGGAGTCCCACTCCCGACCCAATCGAGGTCACCCTGCGGGCGGTCTTGACTCCGGCGCAGGCAAAGGCGACCGAAGCGCTGGCGGGCCACGACCTCGGAATGCTGGTTGCACCGCCGGGCGCAGGGAAGACCGTCGTGGGCTGCGCCGCAATTGCTCAGCACTCGTTGCCCACGCTGGTGATCGTCGACCGCAAGCCGCTCGTCGAGCAGTGGCGCTCGGCTTGCCACCCACCTCGGACTGGACCCGAAGCAGATTGGCCAGCTCGGGGGCGGCCGCAACAGAGCGACGGGGATCGTCGACGTTGCAATGGTTCAGAGTCTCGCCCGACGCGACGATCTGGCGAACCTGGCCATGGCCTATGGGCTCGTGATCGTCGACGAGTGCCACCACGTGCCGGCGGTCACCTTCGAGCGGGCCGTGCGGGAAATACCGGCGCGCCGGTGGCTTGGGCTCACCGCTACTCCCTATCGACGTGACGGCCTCCAGGCCCTCATGGCAATGCATTGCGGGCCGATCCGGCACCGGATGGCTACCGATTCGGGCGCGGCTCTCCAGGCGCTTGATCTGATCGTGCACGAGACCAAACACGAGTCCACCGAGGTAGGCCAACACATCCAGGCCGCTTTTCGCGGACTGGTCGAGGACACGAAGAGAACTCAGCTCATCTGCGCTGACATCGTTGCATCCGCTCAAGCTGGCAGGAACTGCCTCGTTCTCACGCGATGGACGGAGCATCTCGAACGATCGTCGCGACGCTCCGTGACAGCGACATCGAACCGCTCGTGCTCCACGGGCAGATGGGCAAGAAGGCACGTTCCTCGGTGATCGAGCAGCTCGCCGAACCGAAACCCGACGGAGGCTTGCTACTCGCTGCCACCGCCAGCCTCCTTGGGGAGGGCTTCGACTGCCCACCGCTCGACACCCTCTTCCTGGCGTTCCCGATCAAGTTCAAGGGCAGTGTCGTGCAGTATGTCGGCCGAATTCTGCGGCCAACCGATACGAAGACCCGAGTCGAGGTCCACGACTACGTTGACACCCTCGTGCCGGTGCTCGCTCGCATGCACGACGAACGTCGTAACGCCTACGCCACGCTCGGCTTTGACGTCGGCAAGCCACGGCGCCGCCAGCAACGACGCATTTCATGAGTTCGTTCGGAGTTAGCCGACACTGGGCAGACGAGAACGTCGGATTGGAGATGGAGGAGCTAGAGAAAGTCTCCGGCCACAGTCCCGGCTGTGAGTGTCGGTTACATCCTCGGGCCATCGATGCTCATCGCGGTCGTTGTCCCGGTCGTCTTTGGATCGACCCTCGCGGATTCCACTCTCGTCACTGGCGACCTCGCCGACTGCTAGCCGCCACGAGCGCCGGGCCGTCCGGTCGGGAGAGACTGGCCGCATGATGTTCCGTCTGTTGGAGATCAGCCTGCGCCAGGTTCTGCACCTCCTATTGCTGCGATGTCGGTCCTCGCGCTCCAAGGACCTCGAGTTGCTCGTCCTGCACCAGGAACTCGACGTGCTCCGCCGCCAGGTGCCGCGCCCCAGGTTCCGGCCCGAGGAACGGCTTGTCCTCACGGTCGTCCACCGGCTTCGACCCGTCCGCGAACGGCTTTCCAGGCTCGTCACCCCGGACACCTTGCGGCGCTGGCACCGCGACCTTGTCCGTCGCAAGTGGCACCTCAGGCATCGGATCACCCCTCGCCGCCGCATTCCCGATTCGACTCGCGCCGTCGTCCTGCGTTTCGCGCCCGAGAACCCAACCTGGGGTTACCGGCGCATCCAAGGCGAACTCCGTAAGCTCGGCAGCGAGGTCTCCGCCACCAGCATCCGGCGTATCCTCGCCGCTCACCACAGCCCACGAGAGCGTCGTGAGACCTGGTCGCAGTTCATGCGCGCTCAGGCCTCATCGATCATCGCCTGCGACCTCTTTACCGTCGAATCGATCCGATTGCGCACCCTCCACGTCTTGTTCTTCATCGATCTCCACACCCGCTGCGTCCTCGTTGGCGGCATTACCGCCGGCCCGGCCAGCGTCACTTGGTGCGCGCAGGCTGCCCGCAGCCTTACGGACGCACGCGAAGACCGCTCCGAGCCGATCCGGTTCCTGGTACACGACCGCGACCGGCGATTCGGGTCCAGCTTCAACGAGGTCTTCTGCGCCGAGGGAATCGAAATCATTCAAACGCCTTGGCGATCGCCCCGAGCCAACGCGTACGCCGAACGCTTCATCCGGACAGTGCGCAGCGAGTGCCTCGACCGGCTCCTAATCCTCGGCGAAGGCCACCTCCGACGAGTGCTCGACACCTATGTTGACCACTACAACCACCAGCGACCGCACCGCGGACGCGACCTGCATCCACCCGACGGAGCGCCAGCCGTCGTTCCGCTCCTACCTGGCGACGGCATCGGACGACGCGATCGCCTTGGCGGACTCATCCACGAGTACTACCGAAAGGCCGCATAGCGCCGTCGCCGGCAATTTTCGAAGTTGGTGGCATGGATCGATCCGGTCGCCGCCGCGTGTCGAGCCGCTCGCGCAATTCAGAACGGAGAGCAGCGTCGACCAATTGGCAGCGAAGGTCCCTCCAACGCGATCGTCGATCGCAACCGACGCGGGCCCACGCCGACATCTCCCACGCCGACCACGCCGACAGACGGGTGGCACCCTTCAGGTGCAGGAAGAGGAGGAAGATGATGCTAACGAAAGGTAATGGCTCTGAGCAGCCACTTTGTGGTGGAGGTGAGCGGACTCGAACCGCCGACTTCTACGTTGCGAACGTAGCGCTCTACCAGCTGAGCTACACCCCCGTCGGCGCGCGCCAGGTTACTCGGGCGCCGCCGGCAACC
>JALZAL010000101.1 GCA_030948325.1 Candidatus Dormiibacterota bacterium | reverse complement strand
CCTCGATGGATCGCCCCCACAGATTCTCGTCCACACTGTACGGCGATTCAGGCTTTACCTCAATAGGGAGGTTGTGGGCGTGAGCGTAGGCGATCTCCTGCTCCCGTGTCATCGACATCCCATCCCTTAGCGGCGCCAGCACCTTCAGCTTGGGGTTGAGGGCGCCCACGGCGATGTCAAACCGAACCTGGTCATTGCCTTTGCCCGTCGAGCCGTGGCCCACCCAGGTCGCTCCCTCACGGGCCGCGAGCTCGACCAGCAGCTGCGCGATCAGCGGGCGCCCAAGGGCCGTCGCCAGCGGATACTGGCCCTGGTAGATCGCGCCCGCCTTCAGGGCCGGCCAGCAGAACCGCTCGATGAACGGCTTGCGGGCATCGAGCACGTACGCCGCGACGGCTCCCGCAGTCAGCGCCCTCTCGCGGATAGCCTTGAGGTTGGGCTGGCTGCCGAGATCCGCCGTCAGCGCGACGACGTCGAAGCCCCGGGTCTCTGTGAGCCACTTCACGGCCACGGTGGTGTCGAGGCCGCCCGAGTAGGCGAGGACGATCTTCTCGGCCATCAGTCTTCCGGCTGTACGTAAGCGCCGAGGCCGGCCAGCCGCTGGGCCAGCCCACCGTAGGCGCGTGCTTGAAGCGCGAGGGCAACGAAAATCGTATCGTCACCGGCGAGCGTGCCGATCACTTCGGGCCAGGCGACCGCGTCCATGGCCGAGGCGATGGAATTCGCCGAGCCCGGTGTCGTGGTCAGCACCGCGATCCCCTGACCTCGCCGCACGGTCAACGGGAGGTCGCGCAGCAAACGGCGGAGCCGGTCCTCGCGACCGACCGGCGAGGCGGCGCCCATCCCCTCGTCCGGCTTGATGTAATGGCTCTCCGGTCCACCGACACGAACCAGTCCAAGCTCGCCGATGTCGCGCGACACGGTTGCCTGCGTGGTGTTGATGCCGACGCGCGCGAGCCGTTCGACCAGCTCTTCCTGGGTCGCGATCTGGTGCTTGGCGATCAGGGAGAGGATCGCCTCCTGCCGCTTACGCTTTGACATTCGCGAGCGCCTCCTTGACCTGGGCCGGGGCGGTGCCGCCGAGCACATCACGCGATTTCAGTGCGCCCTCCAGCGTCAGGTGCTCCGAAATATCCGCCCCGAACAGTGGCGAAAACGCCTGCAGCTCGGCGAGGCTGAAGTCCTCGAGCCCGCGATGGGTCGCGATCCCCTGCGCCACCATGCGGCCCACCAGGTGATGCGCGTCGCGAAACGGCATGCCTTTGCGGGACAGATAATCGGCGAGCTCGGTGGCAAGGGTGTAGCCGTCGAGGGCGGCCTTGCGCATCACGTCCCGGTCGAAGCGGATGCCCTGCACCAGCCGCGCCGTGACGTTCAAACAGGCGAGCGTGGTATCGACGCCGTCGAAGAGCGCTTCTTTGTCCTCCTGCAGGTCGCGGTTGTAGGCGAGCGGGAGGCCCTTGAGCACCATCAAGAGATTCACAAGGTCGCCGGCCACCCGGCCGCTCTTGGCCCGAACCAACTCGGCGGCGCACGGGTTCTTCTTGTTGGGCATCATCGAGCTGCCGCTGGCGAGCGCGTCGGGAAGCGACGCGAAGGAAAACTCGACGCTGGTCCAGAGGACGATCTCTCCGCATAGGCGCGAGAGATGGATCATGGCGATGCTGCACGCCGCCAGCAGCTCGAGGACGAAGTCCCGGTCGGCGACGGCGTCGAGTGAATTGGCGCTCGCGGCGCCGAACCCGAGGTCGTGGGCCAGCTGGCTGCGATCGATGGGAAAGCCGCTGCCGGCGAGAGCACCGGCGCCCAAAGGCGACACATCGGCACGGCCGAGCGCATCCGCGATCCGACCGCTATCACGATGGAGCATCTCGACGTAGGCAAGCAAATGATGGGCAAGCAGAACGGGTTGCGCCCGCTGCGTGTGTGTGTAGCCCGGCATCACGGTGTCGAGATGCTCCTCCGCCCGACTGATCAGCGCCGACTCGAGCCCAGCAATCGCCTCGACCAACTGCGCGCCGGCGGCACGGACATAGAGCCGCAGATCCAGCGTGACCTGGTCATTGCGACTGCGGCCGGTATGCAGCTTTCCGCCCAAGGGGCCGAGCTTCTCCCGCAGGCGCTTCTCGACCGCCATGTGAATGTCTTCAGGAGCTACGCCCCCCACCCCGACCCTCCCCCCTGAGGGGGGAGGGGGATTCATGGGGGCAGCCTCAATTTCGGTAGCGATGTCCTGGAGGGCCTGGTCGATGCGCAGCTGTTCCTCCGGGGTCAGAACGCCCGCCCGCACCAGCGCCTTCGCCCACGCCTGGCTACCGGCGATGTCCTCGCGAAAAAGCCGGCTGTCGACGTCGAGCGATCGCGTGAACTGGTCGACGAGGGGATCCGGCTCTTCGCCAAATCGCCCACCCCAGGGTTGTTGGCTCAGTGCGCAACCTTCGCATTCCGCTTGGCCAGCACCTCCCACGGCAGACCGCCGATCTGCGCCGCCGGCCCGCACAACTGCTGGTTGAAGCTCCGGCTCTGCAGCCCCCGGATCTCGGGGAAGAACAGCGAGTGATCGCTCTGGCGCGACTCCAGGTCGATCGTGCCGTGGAACAGGTTGGCGGTGACGGTGCCGCTGACGTTGGCCTGGGTGGTCGTGATGAAGGCGTCGAGCGCCTCCTTCAGCGGGCTGAACCAGGAGCCGTGGTACACGAGGGTGGCCCACTTCTGGTCGACGCCGGCCTTGAAGTCCAGCTCCTCCTTGGTGAGGGTGAACTGCTCCAGGTCGTGGTGCAGCTTGAGCAGGACTGCCGCCGCAGGCGCCTCGTAGAGCTCGCGTGACTTGAGGCCCATGATGCCGTCCTCGAAGATGTCGATCTTGCCGATGCCGTGGTTGCCGGCGATGACGTTGAGCGTCGCCACGATTTCCGGCAGGGGCATCTTGGTGCCGTCCAGCGCAACGGGGACACCGCCCTCGAACGTGACTGAGACCTTTGTTGGCGTCGAGCTTGCCTCCGAGGGTTGCTTCAGCCAGAGCCAGGCATTGTCCGGGATCGGCTGGTTGAGCCCCACGGCACCCGAAGCCAGGCTCCGGCACCATAGCGTCTTGTCGTCACCGCCCTGCATCACCTCGGTGATGGGAATGCCGAGCTCCTTGGAGAGCTCCTCTTCTTCGCCGCGCGTCAGGTCGAAGTCACGAACCGGGACCAGCACGTCGAGCTGCGGCGCGAACAGCTTGAAGACGTTGTGCATCCGGTACTGGTCGTTACCCTTGCCGCTGCTGCCTTCCATGATGGCGTCGCAACCGAGCTTGAGCGCCAGCAAGGCGATCTTAGAGGCGATCAGCTGCCGGGTCATCGAGGTGGAGACCGGGTAGCCCTCGTAGTTGGAGTTGGCCTGGATCGCCTTCGTCAGCCAGAGGTCCGCGAACTCCTGCTTGGCGTCGATGACGATTGGCGTGATCCCCAGCACCTTGGCCTTCTGGATGGCCGCATCCATCTCGTCCTGGCCCTGGCCCACGTCCACGGTGATCGCAAACAGCTCCTCGACCTGATATTTCTCTTTCGCCAGCACGGCGCAGAGGGATGAGTCCAATCCGCCGGAATACGCCAGCGCGACCTTCTTGGCCATCTTGACCGGCGTCGCGTCGATCTTCTCCAGTAACTTGCTCTTCAAAGCCAGCATGTTGTGTAGCCTCCTGACCGAGTGTAATCGCATAAGTATACGGAAACCTGTATGATTACGCAACCACTGATGATCGGGATTCTTTGCTCCCGCGTCCGGGTCGAAGAGAAGGCGCTGTTCGAGGTCCTCCGCCGGCGCGCCGTTAGCTTCGAGCGCCTCGACGAAGACGCCATCCAGTTCCCGATCGGCAGCCCTTTCCCCAGAGCGCCCGACGTCGTCCTGGACCGGTCCATTCACCACGGACGCTCGCTGTACGCGTTGACGCTGCTCAACGCGGCCGGGGTGCCGACGGTCAACCGGGCGAAGGTGGCACGCATCTGCGGCGACAAGATCCTGACCACCGCCGCCCTCGCTCGCGCCGGGCTGCCCGTGCCGAAAACGGTGGTGACCTTCACCCGCGACGCCGCGCTGAAGGCGATCGAGGCGATGGGATACCCCGTCGTGCTGAAGCCGATGGTCGGCTCGTGGGGACGGTTGCTCGCGAAGATCAACGACCGCGATGCCGCCGAGGCGGTGCTCGAGCACAAGGAGACGCTCGGCTCCTACCAGCACGGGATTTTTTACATCCAGGAATACGTCAACAAGCCGCAGCGCGATATCAGGGCGATCGTGGTGGGGGACCGGACCATCGGGTCCATTTACCGGAGTTCCGACCACTGGATCACGAACACGGCACGCAACGGCATCGCCACCCAGATGGAGGTCACCCCCGAGATCGATCAAATGTGCCGCAAAGCGGCCGCGGCGGTCGGCGGTGGTTTCCTCTCTGTCGATCTGCTGGAGCATCCTGATGGGTTGCTGGTCAACGAGCTCAACTACACGCCCGAGTTCCACGGGTTCATGGACGCGACCGGTATCCCGGTCGCCGACCACGTCATCGATTACGTGAAAGAGGTAGCGGCAAAGCCTACTGCGGCTTGACACTCAGCGGCGTGACGGTTATGGTTGACACTTACAAGTTCATACGGAAAGGCGTCGATGAGGGCGAGTACGCGGACGCTGGGATTACAGAGAGTCTCCGGCAGCTGAGAAGGAGAGTCCAGGGCACCGCCGAAAAAGGCCTCGGAGCCGCCGGTCGAACGGGAGCAATCCCCAGTAGGCCGAGCCGGATGGCCCCCGTGATCGGGCTGGAGTCTTCAGGCAAAGGGCCGCGGACTCAAAGAGGCTGTTCTCGCGAGAGAGCGGCAAAGTCGGGTGGTACCACGAGAGAAGGCCTCTCGTCCCGGTGGACGAAGGCTTTTTTATTTTTCGGAGGTGCCATGACCATTCAAGCGTTCAACATCATCGAGTCGACGCTTCGCGAAGGCGAGCAGTTCGCCCCGGCGCATTTCACCCCGTCGCAGAAGATCGCGATCGCGGAGATGCTCGATGAGTTCGGTGTCGAATACCTCGAGCTGACCTCGCCCTGCGCGTCCCCACAATCCGAGGCCGACCTGCGGACGGTCGCGGCGCTACGGTTGAAGGCCAAGGTGCTCACCCACGTGCGCTGTCACATGGACGACGCCAAGGTCGCCATCGACACCGGCGCCGACGGGATCGACGTCCTCTTCGGCACCTCGTCGGCGATGCGCGAGTTCTCGCACGGCAAGTCGGTCGACCAGATCATCGATGCCGGCACCGAGGTGGTCCGCTACATCCAGTCGCAGGGCCTGGAGGTACGCTTCAGCAGCGAGGACTCCTTCCGATCGGAACCGCGCGACCTGCTGCGCGTCTACCAGGCGATCGACCGGCTCCATCCGCAGCGGGTTGGGCTCGCCGACACGGTCGGCATCGCCACCCCGAACCAGGTTTTCGAGATGGTGTCGATGGTGCGCAAGGCGGTCGACTGCGACATCGAGTTTCACGCCCACAACGACGCCGGCTGCGCCATCGCCAACGCCTTTGCCGCGCTGGAAGCCGGCGCCACCCACATCGATACGACCGTGCTGGGGATCGGCGAGCGCAACGGCATTGTGCCCCTCAGCGGCATGATCGCCCGCTTGCTCAGCGTCAACCCGGAGCTGGTGGCGCGCTACCGGCTCGAGCTCCTGCCCGAGCTCGACCGGATGGTCGCCGACATGGTCGGGATCGAAATCCCGT
>JALZAL010000093.1 GCA_030948325.1 Candidatus Dormiibacterota bacterium | reverse complement strand
CCCAGCGCTGATAGGTGGCGATCAGGTCGACAGTTTCGCTCGGGGCTTGACGGTCGACCATCGCCGTGTACCCGCGCACGTCCGCGAACATCACCGTCACCAGCCGCTCACCCAACTCTGCCGGCGCCAGCACGCTACCAGTGAGCTCTGGCATCGGCGCGTCGACCACGATCCCAAGCCCGGCCAGGCCCTCTTCGGCCTTTCGCGCCAAACGCACGAGGCCGCGCCGCCGGCCGGCCTCCAGTACGATCCTGAACTCGCCCTCGGCAGCGGAAGCGTCATCGTCGCGGAGGTGGATCTCGGCGAGCTGCAGCCGAGCGTTCAGCTCACGGATTGCCATGCCGGCCGTCTTGAATGCCATCACCGCCTCTTCGATCGCAGGCCGAGCCTGAGCCGTGTCGCCGTTGAACAAAGCGATGAGTGCGCGGGCGACGTTGGCGGCTTGTCGATAGAGCGGCTGCCGCAACGGCTCCAGCTCCGCCAACATCCGCTGCGCGTCTTCGAGCCGCCCGGCGGCAAGGAACGCCTCGACGGCGGCTACTGCACCGTCATCGAGCGTAGCGGGCCGAGGCTGACTGAGCAGGAATTCCGCCCCCTCAAGCGCCCGCGGCAAATCGCCAGAGGCGAGATGGAAGCGCATCCAAATCCAGGCCTCACCATGCGCGTCTTGCGCCTCCATCTCAGAGCTCGGTCGGACAAGGTGCTCGCGGGCCTCGTCGTATCGCGCGAGCTCCAGATAGTTCAGGCTGAAACCCCGGCGCGCTAAACGCTGTACATTTGAATCTCCCATGGCGTGCGCCTGAGCATCGAGCTCTTCGCCAGCCTTCAGCGCGCTCGCCACGTCCCCGGTCTGGTGGGAGTAGACCTGTGTGATGAAGAGCCTGGAAAGCGTTCCCCAACGCTCAACCTTGATCGCTTCCAGTCGTGAAATGAGTCCCCGCAACTTTTGCATGTCCATGACGTCGATGTACAGGCCGAAGACGTTGTGGAGGGCGTTGCCGGCGATGTTGTACAGGCCGCGCTCCAGCGCCTCACGCGCGCTCTGCTCGAGGAGCTCAATCGCCACCAGGTAGTCGTCGTCACTGCGCGCAAGGCCCAGGAAGTTCAGTGCCCAGATCCGCATGTCATCGGCGTTCGCGGCCGCAGCGGTGGAGATCGCCTTTTCGGCCAGCTCCCGCGCCGGCCCGGCTTCCAGGTTGAACACGTGCAGGCCTGAGAGACGGATGTAGGCCAGCGCCAGGTCGCGACTGGGCCCGGCGGGTTCCAGCGTCTGGAGGGCTTTTTCATATTCCGCGCGAGCCCGGCCCGGATTTGATCCTTCCCAATAGCAGCGGCCGAGGGTGAGTCGGTGACTGGCAGCTTCCAGCGGCTGGCCGGCAAGCTCGAGCAGTCGAATGCCTTCCTCCAGCGGCTCCACGGCCCGGCCCGTGGTGCCCATCAGCCAGTACGCCTCGCCCAGTAGGCAGAGCAGGCGGGCACGGTCGATCCCGGTGGTGACGACTGGGAGCAGCAGTGAGTAGAGAGCGGCCGCCTCTCCGTATCCGAGGCGCGCCTCCGCGGCGGCTGCGGCCTCCATGGTGACCTGGATCGCTTCCTGCCAGCGGTTCGCGTTTCGAAGGTGGAAAGCGACTTCCGCTTTGGGTGTCTCCATCCGCTGAGCGAGGACATCGGCGGCGGCAGAATGCAAGCGCTCGCGGGTAGGCGCGCTGAGGTCTTCGTAAATGGCCTCCTGCGTCAGGGCATGGCGGAATCGGTAGCGATGTTTGGAACCGGCCTCCTCCTCAAGCAGCTGCTGCTGCACCGCCGTCTGGAGAGCGGTTTCGACGGCGACCCGGCTCTGGTCGGACAGCCGGATCAGCGTCTGATAGTCGAATGAACGGCCGAGGACGGCCGCGCAGCGCAGGATCTCAGCCTGGCCGGGGTCGAGGCGCTCGACCCTCATCAGGATGGTGTCCCGCACGGTACCCGGGATCCGGAGCTCGGCGATCGGCTTGCGCTGCCAGTCGCCCCCGTCCCGGTAGATGTCGCCTCGGTCGATCGCCGCTTTCAGCATCTCCTCCAGCACAAACGGGTTGCCTTCGCTGCGCGCGTGGATGAAGTCGCGGAACTCGGCGCCAACATCGGTGTTGTCGAAGATCGAGCTGACCATCCGGGCCACGCCCTCGGGTGCAAGAGGCTCCAGCTCGACCAGCTGCGCCAGACGCGAGCGCTGCCAGCCCTGAATGGTCGGTAGCAGAGGATGCTTGCGGTGCATCTCGTCGCGCCGGTAGGTCGCGAGCACCAGCAGGCTCCTGTTGCGAAGGCGACGGGTCATGTAGTCGAGGAGCTCGCGCGTCGAGGCATCCGCCCAATGCAGGTCCTCGACGATCAGCAGCAGCCCGCGGTCCTCCGAGGCAACGCCCAGCAGGGCAAGGATCGCTTCGAACAGTCGAAGGCGTGACTCCGGCGAGTCGGTCTCCTTTTCTGCCGGGCCGTCCTGCGCCAGCTGTGGGAAGACCTTGGCCAGCTCGCGGATGTGAACGCCGAGGCGCTTGCGAAGGTCTTCACTGGCGGCGGTGGAGAGATGGTTGCCGATCGCCTCCAGGAACGGAAGGTAGGGCAGGGCGAGATCGGCCTCCGAGCAGGAGCCTTCCATCACCGTGGCCCCGATCCTCTCAGCCCGAGTCGCCAGCTCCGCACAGAGTCGGCTCTTGCCCATGCCTGCGTCGCCCGCGAGGACGATTACCGAACCCTGGCCCCGGCAAGCCGCCAGCAGGGCGTCTTCGAGGCTGGAAAGCTCCTGGTCGCGGCCCACCAGGATCCGGCAGACCGCCTGGGTGATCATGGCCAGCAAATCTTACGGGCGGTTTGACCGGCCGCCTTGGTCTCGAAGCGAGGCGGCATCAAGTGTTTGAGGCGTTCAGGTCTGCATTGCCGGCGGAGCGAGACGATAGGCGGACACGGGGTGGTCGATGCCCTTCAGATTCAGCTGCTCAGCCGTCGCGTCGACGCTGTTTCGCAGGCGCCTGTACGACTCCTCGCTGAGCAGCACCTCGCCAGCCGCCGCCTGCGCCTGCAGCCGCGAGGCCA
>JALZAL010000310.1 GCA_030948325.1 Candidatus Dormiibacterota bacterium | reverse complement strand
GTACCAAGGCCGGCCACGAAGTGGGTAAGACGTCGAGAAGTCTGTCCGAGGATCTCGACAGCCGTCCCTTCGTAATGAGCGCGAACGTTGGCCGGGTTCGAGTATTGGTCGGGATAGAAGTAGCTGTCCGGTTCCGCCTCGACAAGCTCTCGGACCTTCAGGATCGCTCCATCCGAACCCTCCAGCGGGTCGCTGTAGACGATTTCCGCACCGTAGGCGATCACCAGGGCTTTGCGCTCGGCGCTCACGTTGGCGGGCATCACCAGCTTCACGCGGTACCCCTTGGCGGCTCCGACCAGCGCATAAGCGATGCCGGTGTTGCCCGATGTCGAGTCGATGATCGTCTTCTCGTGGGTGAGTGCACCACGCCTTTCGCCGTCCTCGATCATGGAGAGCGCGGGCCGGTCCTTGACCGAGCCTCCAGGGTTGAACCATTCAGCCTTCGCGTACACCTCCACCCGGGGAAAGTCGTGTTCGAAGATTCGGATGCGAAGCAGGGGCGTATTTCCGATCAGCCGAGTGATGCCGGTCGTGCCTATGTCTCGCGCCATGTTCAGCAAAGGATAGGAACCGTATCGATCTCCCTGCTGATTCCCATCAGGCGGTGAAATGGATGGCGACGACACCGATCAGCACGAATATCCCGCCTACCAGATACCCGATCAACGAGCGGCGGTAGACGGAGCCGCCCTCGGCCGCGAGGATGTTGAGGATCGCCTTGCCGATCAGGAAGCCGCCACCCAGCACGGTGAGCGCAGACGAGCGCGTCAACACGCCGAACATGAGCACGGCGCTGGTGAGCAGCACCTCGAGGAGCTGCAGCAACGTGTACGCCGACATCAGGCGAGGGCCTGTGCGAAGTCGGCCACTATGTCTTCGGAATCTTCGATGCCGACAGAGACTCGCACAGTTCCCGGTCCGACTCCGAGCTGTGCGCGCTCCTCGGGCGTGAGGCCACGGTGCGAGGTGATCTCGGGATAGGAGATCGTGGTCTCCACCCCACCCAGGCTGGCTGCGAACGCCACCAGCTGGAAGCGCGACATCATGCTTTGCACCGCGGCGCGCCCCCCTTCGAGGTCGAACGCCATCATCCCCCCCGCCCCGTCCGGCAACAGCCGGGTGGCGACCGAGAAGGACGGCGAAGTTTCAAGGAGCGGGTGGTGGACCCTGGCAACGCCTGGCATCGATCGCAGCGCCCGCGCCAGTGCGAGCGCGTTCTCGCTGTGCCGCCGCATCCGCAGATCCAACGTGCGCATGCCCCGCAGCGCTAGCCACGAGTCGAATGGCCCGAGCGGCGTTCCGGTCCGGACCGAGCGAGCCCGAGCCGCGGTCATCACCTGTGAGCTGCCGGCCACCACGCCTGCGACCACGTCCGAATGACCGCCGATGTACTTGGTGACGCTGTGCATCACCGCCGTCGCTCCGAGCCCTAGCGGCCGGCACAGCACTGGTGTTGCGAAAGTGTTGTCCACGAGCACCGGCACCCCGCGTCCCCGCGCGATCTCGACGATCGCCTCGACGTCGGGCACCCGGCAGAGCGGGTTCGTGATCGTCTCGACCAACACAAGCCCCGAACCGTCCACTGCACCGCGCACCGCGTCGAGGTCGCTCAGGTCGACGAGCAGGACCTTGTATCCGGCCGGCTCGAGGTCCTGGCGCAGCAGCGCAAGCGTCCCTCCGTAGAGCTCGCGCGTGGCAAGGATGGTCACCGGTTTGGGTGCCAACGCGAGGATGGCGACGTACAGCGCTGCCATCCCCGAGCTGGTGGCGACGCCTGTTTCGGCGCCTTCGAGCTCGGCCACCGCCTGCTCGAGCATCGCCCGGTTGCTGTTGGAGTTGCGCCCGTAGTAATGGCCCGGACGCTCGCCCCCGGCCACCGCGTCATAGTCGTCGAGCTCCGAAAAGACGTGAACCGCGGCGGTGCTCAGGTCCGGCGCGAGAGGGCTCCGGGCACCCATTCCTGCCTTGCCGCCGCGGCCGGCGTGCACCGCCCGCGACGCCAGCTTCACGGCAGAGCCGAAGCCTGCGCGTAGTACGCGCCGCCGGCGAGCTCGTGCTCGATGGCGAGCAGGCGGTTGTATTTGGCCACGCGCTCCGCACGGGCCGGCGCGCCTGTCTTGATCATGCCGACGCCAGTCGCCACCGCGAGGTCGGCGATTGTCGTGTCCTCGGTCTCGCCGGAACGATGCGAGATCACCGAGGAGTAACCCGCGGTACGAGCGGTCTCGATTGCCTGCAGGGTTTCGCTGAGTGTTCCGATCTGGTTGACCTTGATGAGGATCGAGTTGGCCACCCCTTTCTCGATCCCCTCGGTCAGGCGCTTTACGTTGGTCACGAAAAGGTCGTCACCCACGAGCTGGATGCGATCTCCAAGGCGGTCTGTGAGGAGCTTCCAACCAGTCCAATCGTCCTCTGCCATCCCGTCCTCGATGCTGACAATCGGGTAACGCGTGACCCATGCCTCGAACAGGTCCACCAGCTCCGCGGCCTTGAGCGTCCTTCCTTCGCCTGCCAGCGAGTAGCTCCCGTTCTTGAACAGCTCGCTCGCCGCAACGTCCAGAGCCAGGGCAACCTCATCCCGCGGACGGTAGCCTGCGGCTCCGATGGCCTCGACGATCAGCTCGAGCGCCTCCTCATTCGAGGTGAGGTTCGGCGCGAAGCCGCCTTCGTCGCCGACACCTGTCGCAAGCTTCCGCTTTTTCAAGACGGCCTTCAGCGCGTGGTAGACCTCGGACACCGCGCGTATCGCCTCGCTGAACGACGGCGCGCCGACTGGGCAGACCATGAACTCCTGAAGGTCGACCGACGTGTCGGCGTGGGCGCCTCCGTTGAGGATGTTCGACATCGGCAGCGGCAAGAGGTGGGCCTGGGCCCCTCCGAGGTACCTGTACAGGGGCGTCTCCATGGCTTGGGCGGCGGCACGGGCTGCGGCGAGCGAGACTCCCAGGATTGCATTGGCGCCGAGCCGGGACTTGGCCTCGGTTCCGTCCAGCGCGATCAGCGTCGCGTCGAGGGCTGCCTGGTCCGAGATGTCCATGCCGAGCACCTTCTCGGCGATCTCGTTCTCCACGTTCCAGACGGCCTTCTGGACGCCCTTGCCTCCGTATCGGCCGGGATCTCCGTCGCGGAGCTCGACTGCCTCGTGCTTACCGGTGGACGCGCCCGAAGGGACGATCGCCGTGCCGCTGCCTGATTCGGTGTGAGCGGTGACCGACACCGTGGGGTTGCCGCGTGAGTCGAGAACCTCGAGCGCGGATAGTCCGGTGAGGCGAACCACGAACCGGAAGTCTAGGCCCTGTCAGGGCGCGGGGATCGGTATCGGCCAGAGGGTCATTCGAGGATGAACGCTGAACCCGTAGTCGAGCAACAGTGTGGCGTCGGCGACCGAGTATCCGGTCGCGTTGAGGACCACGACCACCAGGTGCCTTCCATTGCGGGTGGCGGTGGCGAGCATGCAGCCGCCTGCGTTGTCGGTGAGCCCGGTCTTGAGCCCGGTCGCGCCTGGATACGCCCAGAGCAGCCGGTTGAGGTTGTGCGGGTAAAAGGCCTTGTGGGTTGTGGTCGCCGGAATCGCGACATCCTTGGTGGCCGCGATTGCCGCGAGGTCCGGGTAGTACCTGTCGATGTATGCGGCAACGTGAGCGAGGTCGTGGGCTGACATTCCGTGACCGTCGGCATCCAGCCCGGATGGGTTGACGAAATGGCTGGCTGTCAGCCCGATGCTGATCGCCTTCTGGTTCATCTGGCGTATGAACCTGTCGCGGGGAACGATCCCGCGGGCCAGCGCCTCGGCCGCATCGTTGCCGGAATCGAGGAAGAGTCCGTCCAGCAGCTGGCGCACCGTGAGCTGCTCACCGGGTGACAGGCCCATCACGCTTGGCGTGATTTGAGTCGCGGCCGCAGCAACCTCCACCATGCGATCAAGGGAGCCTGCATCATCAACCGCGACTATCGCGGTGATCAGCTTGGTGAGGCTGGCGGGGGCGCGGGACGTCTCGGGATCGCGCTGCCACAGGACGAGTCGCGTATCGAGGTCGACCACATATGCCGCCTCGCCGTGGATCGGCAGGCGTGGCTGAGGGTTGGTCGCCAGCCACAGGTTCGAGAAGTCGAAACGGTCGAAGGGCAGCGGCGCCGGCGCGGTCGACCGCTTCAGATCGAAGGTGATGGCGTGCCGCTGCGTCGTCACGAAGCTGCTCGTCGCGCCGGCGATGACCATCAGGGCGACCGCGAGCAGGACGGCGGCGAACCGATCGCGGCGCCGCCGGTGGCGTCCGCGCGTCCGCGGGTTACCGGTTAGTGGGACGTAGGCTGCGACGTTGGGAACCCCCTGGAGTTGTTAAGACCGGTTCGCGCCCGGCGTTTGGCGAGATTCTAGCGAATCCCCCCTCCCGGCCAAAGGCGGGGGGGCTATTTCCTCCCCTACGCCGGGCCGCAGGGGCCGATACCTGAGCCACCTACTCCCAATGGGGGCGGGGCGTGCTCCGGCGCGCAGATCGGAGCGGGCGGCAGTGATGGGACTGGTGACGTGACGGGTTCCCGCAGTCGCGCTGCCAGCTGGTCGCTCGCCGCCTCCATCGTGGTCAGGGCGATCGCGTTGTCCTTCTCGCTCATGAAAATCGGTTGGCCGTAGTCGTAGCTGCGGACCGCCTTCCAGCTCGCAGCCACGAGCTTGGTGCCATAGAACGTGTAGGTCCCGATCACGCCCTCCCGCGTTTGCTCGGACCACATCTGGTCGAAGACGAAGTTTCCGTGTGCGTAGGTGATCAGCTTCCCGCGATAAACCTCGACACCCTGGTACCAGTGTGGGTGGTTGCCGATGACGATGTCGGCGCCCCAATCGATCGAGTTGTGCGCGATCGCAACCGGATCGTCGGGGGTCGGCACGTGGGGATCGGGCAAGGGCTGGCGCTGGTACTCCTTGCCCCAGTGGAACTGCACGACAACGACATCCGCCAGCTGTCGCGCGCGGATGATGCTTGCCTTCAATGCAGTCTTATCGATGGCCACGCCGACCCCGTTGAACCCGATGAACCCGAACTTCAGCCCGCGGACGTCGATCACCGCGACCGGACCGAGGCCCGTGGTCTGCATGCCGTTCTGGTGCAGGAGGGTGTCAGTCGCCGTGATGCCCTGCGCACCGTAGTTGCTCAGGTGGTTGTTGGCGAGGTTGACAACGTCTGCGCCCATGAATGTGAGGCCGTTGACAAACCGCGCGTCGCCACAGAAGGTGAAGCTCTCGGCAGCGCTGACGGGGCAACCGGCGAACAGCGGCGCCTCGAGGTTGATGTAAGTGATGTCCGCGTCTTTTGTATAGGCGGCGGTCGGGCGGAAAGGCCACAGATAGTCGTGGCGAACCGTCGCGAAGTAGTTGACGCCTCGCGCCGGGATGACGTCGCCCGTCACCAGCAACGTCCGCACATTGCCCGGATCTGCCGGCAGGTTGTATGTCGGGTGGAAGAGCTCCTGCAGGCTGAGGACTGGCGGTCCGGCCCGGTACGCGAAGGAGGGCTGATCGCCCCCATCGGGTGCCGGAACCAGGGCTCCAACCGGCGATACCGTCGGCGTCACGACCCCGTGTGTGCCTGAGTCGCACGCCGAGACGGCGATCACAGCGGTGACCACGAGGGCGGCGCCACGTCTCACTTGACCGGCAGCCCCGAGAGGATGTCCTCGATCGTGATCAGCCGAGCGACATAAGAGCGAACCGGCTCTCCAAGGTCCGCGCTCGCCCTGAACAGGACCTGGTTGCCTTCGGCGCGCCGCACTTTGAGCATCTGCGCGTGCTCAGCGTTCAGAGTCCCGTTCCGCAGCGCCACCTCCACCATGCTGCCGAGCCACGATGCGTACAGCGCCACCTCTTGCACGCGAGAATCGTCGTCATTGGTCGGAAACGGGCGGTGGGTGTGGTCGTCCCACAGCCGGCGCAGGCGCACAACGTCCTGGCTGAGTGCTCTCAATCCCCTGCTGTCAGTTGCTCGACAACGGCATCCGCCACCTGGCTGGTACCCACCGAGGTGGTGTCGTCGCGCCGCTCCTTCAGATCGTATGTGACGTTCCGCCCATCGGCTATGACGGCGGCGATGGCACCCTCGAGCGCGTCTGCGGCAGCGTCCTCTTCGAGGTGACGCAGCATGAGCACGCCTGACAGCATCACTGCCATCGGGTTGACCTTGTTGAGGCCCTTGTACTTCGGTGCGCTGCCGTGCGTTGCCTCGAAAACGGCGCCATTGGTACCGATGTTCGCGCCTGGGGCCAGTCCCAGACCGCCGATCATCCCAGCGCCGAGGTCGGAGATGATGTCGCCGTAGAGGTTCAAGCAGCAGAGGACGTCGTATTCCTTTGGCCGCAGGACGAGCTGCATGCACATGTTGTCGACGATCCGGTCCTCGAACTCGATGTCGGGGTAGCGCTCGGCGACCCGCCGCGCGACGGCCAGGAAAAGACCGTCGGTGTGTTTCATGATGTTCGCCTTGTGCACCGCCGTCACCTTGCGACGGCCGTTCCTACGTGCGTAGTCGAACGCGAACTGAACGATGCGCTCGGAGCCGGTGACGGATACAGGTTTGATGGAGAGGCCGCTGTCGGCCCGGATTGCCTTCTTCGCCAGGGCGGAGATCTCTGCGATCAAATGGTCGCAGTCAGGCGTCCCGCGCTCGAACTCGATGCCCGCGTAGATGTCTTCGGTGTTTTCGCGCACGATCACGAAGTCGAGGTCGTCGCGCAGGTTGCGAGCGCCTTTGTAGGCCTTGACCGGACGCACCAGCGCGTAGAGGTCCAGCTCCTGGCGCAGCGCCACGTTGACACTCCGGAAGCCGCTCCCGATCGGGGTCGAGATCGGGCCTTTCAATGCGACCTTGTTCTTGCGGATTGACGCGAGCACATGCTCGGGGAGCGGTGTTCCGAACTCCTTGATGACGTTCTCACCCGCCTGGTGCACATCCCAGTCGAAGCCGACGCTCGTGGCCTCGAGCACGCGCACGGCGGCGTCGCAGATCTCCGGACCGACCCCGTCCCCTGGAATCAGGGTCACCGCGTGCCTGGCCACTAGGCGGGCCGTCGAATCACGCCGCGGACGCTATGCCCGGTTCTTGAAATAGTCGGCGTTGATCTTGATGTAGTCACGCCACTGCTCGGGGACCTCATCCTCGGGGAAGATGGCGTCGACCGGGCAAGGATCTACGCAAGCTCCGCAGTCGATGCACTCGTCGGGGTCGATGAAGTACATGGTGGCCGCGTCGTCAGTGTGAATGCAGTCAACCGGACACACCTCGACGCATGAGGCGTCCTTGACACCGACACACGGCTGAACAATCACATATGCCATGTCGCGCAAGGTTACCATGGCCCCGATATGCCGGAGAGCGAGGCCAAGCCGAGGCTGATCGAACTCGTCGATCCAGGCGCAGGCCAAGGCTGGAAGGCCGTGCTGAAGAACGGAAAAGCGGTGGTCGTGCATGAGATTCCAGTGCCCGCCGCGGAAGCTGCCGGTGCGATTCCCCGCATCCAGAGGCTGTACGAGCATCGCCATCCGGCCCTGTCGCCGGTCCTGGCCTGGGGGACCGATCCCAACGGGCTCTGGGTCGCGGTCGAACCGAACGAGGGCGTGCCGCTGGGCACCATTCTTTCGCGCGGACCCCTGACGCCGCCTGCTGCGGCTGCACTCGGCGCCGCTCTGCTTTCTGGTGTGGCCGCACTCCACGAGGCGGGTATCGCCATGGGCGGCTTTGGCGCTTCGGCGGTCCGGATCACCGGCAATGGCGAGGTCCGACTCTCCGGCCACGCCGCGGGTGCGGTCCGTGGAGCGCCGTCCCAGAGCGACCTGCGCGCTGACGTCCGTTCCAGTGGGATGGCGATCTGCGCCGCCTTCGGCGTCGATCCGGCTGGAGCCCCGGCCCCTCAAAGCATTCCTCCGGGCCTGGTCGTGACGATGCGGTCGATGGCAAGCGGCGCCATGGGTCCGGCTGCGGATCGAGCGCAGGGTGCACTGCGGGAGATGGCCTCGGCTTTGCTGGCCCCGGATCGCTCGGCTGCCGCGCAAACCGAGCTGGCGACGCGGTCTGGCGGTCGCGAGATGCCGTCGATCACCCCGTTCATACCAAAGACCGAGGCGCCGGCCCCGGCGCCGGCGGCTCCAACACCGCCTGCGGCGCCCCCGCCCCCGGAGCCAACGCCCCTGCCGACACCGGCGTCTTATGACGCCCCTCCACGCGCACCTGAGCGTCCCCAGCCTTCGACTCCTCCCACCCCCTCGCCCTTCGCTCCGGCGTCATCGCCGCAGCCCACAAGCCCGCCGGTGAGGTCCCCGACGGTCCCGCCGGTCCCGATCCCGGTGCCCATCCCGGTGCCCATCCCGACGAACCCTCCTGTAGCTCCATCCGCCACCGCCCCAC
>JALZAL010000040.1 GCA_030948325.1 Candidatus Dormiibacterota bacterium | reverse complement strand
GTCCGACGGGTTGCGCGCGCACTTGCGAGTGCCCGAGGACCTGTTCAGCACCCAGGTCAGCATTTACGCGACCTATCACATCACCGACCCCCGCGTCTTCTTCGCCCGTGAGGATGTGTGGGACGTCCCGACGGCGAACACCTCCCCGGGAGGTGTGCCGGTGGTCGTTCAGCCTTACTACGTTCTCTTCCGGCTGCCAGGCGAGACGACGCCCGAGTATCTCCTGATCATGCCCTTCACCCCGCGGGGCAAGAGCAACATGGTCTCCTGGGTGGCCGCCAGGAGTGACGGGTCTCACTACGGCGAGTACGTGTCATACGTGCTACCCAAGGACAAGGTCATCTACGGCCCGCAGCAGGTCGCAAGCCTCATCAATCAGGAGCCTGCGATCTCACGCGATTTCACCCTGTTCCATGGGACCGGGTCGCAGGTGCAGCAGGGCAACCTGCTGGTCGTGCCGATCGGCAACTCGTTCCTGTACTTCGAGCCGATCTACCTCCGGGCAACCTCAGGATCGGGCCTTCCAGAGCTCAAGAAGGTGATCCTGGCCGACCAGACCAAGGTCGTGTACACGGACACCTTGCAGCAGGCGATCGACCAGCTCGTCGGCACCGCAACAGCGCCACCGCCGACGACCACCCCGCCGACCACGTTCACGCCTGCGCAGATTGCGCAGATCGCCGACCTGGTGACCCAGGCGAACGCGCACTATGCAGCTGCCTACGCCGCACTCAGATCGGGAGACCTCACGACATATGCGTCGGAGATGCTCCAAGTGGGCAAGGTGCTGCAGCAGCTTCAGGCTTTGACCGGGACCGCTCTGCCCAAAGGCACGCCTGGCCCCACACCAACGCCAACGCCGTCGCCTTCAGCCAGTCCGTAGAGGTACGAACCGCACGGGGAAGAGCGATCGCGACGAGAGCTCGCCCTGGTGACGTTGGTAGACGCGAAGGTCCTGATGCTCGTCGGCCGCTCTGCCGAGAGGGATCACCAACCGCCCCTCGGGCCTAAGCTGGTCGACGAGGGCAGGCGGCACCTCGGGCGTCGCGCAGGCGACCAGGATGATGTCGTAGGGAGCCGACTGCAACCAACCCTGGCTGCCGTCCGCGACGGCCACCTCAACGTTGTCGAAACCCAGGCGCGCGAGCGTCTCCGAGGCGTGTTCGGCCAGTGCGGGCTCGCGGTCGAGGGTGACGACTTTGCGGCACAGCCGGCTCAGCACGGCCGCCTGGTAGCCGGAGCCGGTGCCCACCTCGAGGGCGACATCCTCAGGCCGTGGCATGAGGGCCTGCGTCATGAGCGCAACCACCAGCGGCTGCGAGATCGTCTGGCCGCAGTCGATGGAGAGGGCCCGGTTCTCATACGCATGGCGCCTGAGCCTGCCCGTGAGGAACTCCTCGCGCGGAATCTCGGACATCGCCTCGAGCACCCGCTCGTCGGTGACGCCATTCGGCAGCAGCTGCTCGGCGACCATCTTCTGTGCCTGTGTGCTCAAGGGGCTCGCTCCGGCATCGAGAGTACAATTTCGATGCTTATTTGGCGTCGTCCGCCCCGCTTTCCGTCCCGCAAAAGTGGCGCCGCCCCGTCCGGCAGCGCTCGCGCCTGGTCAGACGCACAGGCCCGGCTCACGCACGCGTCGAGTTCGCTCATCCCTCCGAGCAGGAATTCGCCCGATTCCTGGACTACTACCGGATCCGGTGGGTCTACGAACCGGTCTCCTTCCCCGTCGGCTGGGAGGCAGAGCGGGTCACCGAGATGTTCACTCCCGACTTCTACCTGCCGGAGCACGACCTGTACATCGAGCTGACGACGATGAAGCAATCGTTGGTGACGCCGAAGAATCGCAAGGTGCGCCTCCTTCGCGAGCTCTATCCCGATGTCAACGTCAGGCTTCTCTATCGAAAGGACTATCAGCAGCTCCTGGCCAAGGCGGGGTACGGCGCTGTCGAAGTCCAGAACCTGCGCAAGCAGGACATCGGCGACATCGTCATCTCCCCGGTCGAGCTCGAGACGCGCGTGCGTGCACTCGCCAGGAAGATCACGCGCGATTACGGAGGACGCACGATAGTCCTCGCCGGAGTGTTGAAGGGCATCACCTTCTTCATGGCCGACCTCGCGCGTCAAATCAAAGTGCCCTTTGTAATCGACTACCTCGACCTGAGGCGCTATGCCGGCGCACAGCCACACGAACGGGTCCGCATCGCGCGCGACATCGACTACCCAATAGAGGGCCGGCATGTCCTTGTCGTGGAGGACATCGTCAACACCGGCCTTACGCTCGACTACCTCTTATCGGAGTTGCGCCACCGCAATCCAGCGTCAGTAGAGGTTGTCACCTTGCTGGATCGTCCGACACGGCGCCTGGTCGCCGTCCCCGTGCGCTACGTCGGCTTTCAGATCCCCAACGACTATGTCGTCGGCTACGGGCTCGACTATCGCGAGCTTTATCGCAATCTTCCTTTTATATGCACGCTGAGGTCGAGCGTGTATGAGCTCGGCGCCGCAGCGGCGGCGAACCCTCAACCGGCCGAACTAGAGAAGCAATAAGCCGGCCTCATCTTGTCAAAGCCGTTGCCAGAGCCTCATGGCCTTGACCCCGGAGCGCGCCTCGAGCGCTTGATCGCATGGATGGCTGAGGAGGATTTCGGCAAGTTAACCGCCGGCGAGCCGAGTATTTTGCGCCGGGTTGAGGAGATAGTGATCGACACACATCGTCGCCTCTACCAGTCGGAGGGTCGTCCCTGGTCGAAGCCGATCGCGTACCGGTGGCTGCGATTCGAAGACCCGATGCCTGTGATCCGCCTTCAGGCGGGCGTCAGACAACTTAGACACAGGGAAGCCAGCCTTGAGCCTGAAGCTGTGGAAAAAGCTTGCAAGGAAGCCGCAAAAGCTGGATTTCCGTATTGAGAGCGGGCTGTGCAGGGGTTGTGGATAAAGATGCCCCAAGCGACCTTCCTGTTTACCCTGAAGTCCCCTATGCGTTTTTCGGTTTCCATCCCGGCTTGCGCCGGACCTTCCACCTACTCGACGTTCGGTATCCTCAGGTTTACCGTACTCAGCCGCTTGGGGCGACGCGAAAGTTATCAGCGCATTAAGGCGGCGTCAACAGAGAAAATTTTCCTCATGCCAGGCAAATATTTATGGGCTTGACACGGCAAACGACGCCGACTATCGCGCGATGCACTGATAAACGCAGAGCGCGCATTCTCACGAGAAGCGTTCCCAGTTCGGGTCAGCGTGCAGGCGACGCCTAGAATGAGGTTGACCAGAGGTCGAGGAGACAAATGAACATGCGCGAAGCCGTGATCGTCGAGGCTGTGCGAACACCGATCGGGCGTCGCAACGGCAAGCTCAAGGACGTCCATCCCATCGTCCTCGGCTCGCTCGTCCTGAAGGAGATCATCAAGCGCGCAGGTATCGAGCCGAGCCTCGTGGAAGATGTCGTCTTCGGATGCGTGAGCCAGGCCGGCGAACAGAGTCTCAACATCGCGCGCAGCGCGTGGCTCGCCGCAGGCTTCCCGGTCACAACGCCGGCCACAACCGTGGACCGACAGTGCGGTTCCAGCCAGCAGGCGATCCACTTCGCCGCCAACCTGATCCAGTCAGGCGTCTGCGACATCACCATCGCGGGGGGAGTCGAGTCGATGACCAGGGTGGCGATGGGCTCGAACGCGCTGTCGCCGGGATCACCCTTTCCGCCGGAGCTCATGGAGCTGTACGACCTGGTGCCACAGGGCATCTCAGCCGAGCTGATCGCTCGGAAATATGGGATCTCCCGCCAACAGATGGACGAGTTCGGTGTTCGCAGCCACAGACTGGCCTACGAGGCAACCGAGAAGGGGTATTTGAGCTCGCAGATCATGCCTATCGACGTATCGCTCGACGGCAACGGGCACACCGAGCTGTTCAGCAGGGATGAAGGGATCCGCCCAGGTGCGACCTACGAGGCGACATCCGCGCTCCAGCCTGCTTTCAATCCAAAGCACTCGATCACGGCCGGCAACTCAAGCCAGATCTCTGATGGCGCCGCGGCGGTCCTGCTCATGTCGCTCGACAAGGCCAAGCAGCTGGGACTCAAGCCACGGGCTCGTATCCGAGCCCAGGCGGTGGTCGGGACGGACCCCGTGCTGATGCTGGAAGGCCCAATTCCAGGCACAGCCGCCGTACTAAAGAAGGCCGGCCTCGACCTCAAAAGCATCGACCTGTTCGAGGTCAACGAGGCATTCGCCTCAGTGGTGCTGGCGTGGGAGAAGGAAACAGGTGCCGACTTGAGCAAGACCAACGTCAACGGCGGCGCGATCGCCGTCGGGCACCCGCTGGGCGCTTCCGGCGCCATCTTGATGAACCGGCTCCTCTACGAGCTCGAGCGACGCGACCTGCGCTACGGCCTCGAAACGATGTGCTGCGGCGGGGGCATCGGCACCGCGACGATCATCGACCGCGTAATCGAGTGAAGGGCCGCCGGGCCTGAGAGCCGCGCGAAAAGCGGCCTACACGGCACGCCTGGTCCGGCTGGAGAGTGGGCGCGAGAGGTCGGGCGAGTCCCAGCAGAAACGCAAGGCGCGGTCGGTCCAATCACCCTGCCGGCCGATCCCGATTCGTGGCGTGGCGAACGTTTGGCGGGCTGGGGCGTGGTCGTCGATGACATAAAGGGCTGGAGGCACCAGAGCCACTCCGTTCAGGTTCCTATCGATGTTCAAGGCTCTGCACACCAGGCCGGGTCCGCCGCAGCGCCCGACACCAGGACCGGGCTCGAGCGCGCGCACGAGCACCGCCTGCGGCACGCCCTCCGCCTGCGTCACGAAATTGACGCAGTGGTGCATCCCGTATGTGAAGTACACGTACGCGTGTCCCGGGAGCCCGTACATGACCTCGTTGCGCGGGCTCCGTCTCCCGCCGGAAGAGTGCGCGGCAAGGTCCTCAGGGCCGAGGTAGGCTTCCACCTCCACCAGTCGGCCCCAGATGAGCTTGCCCCCGTGCTCGCGCATGAGCACCTTGCCGAGCAGCTCGCGCGCGACGGTCACAGTGTCGCGCTCGAAGAACTCAGGTCCCAGCACCGGCCCCAGCGGCACTGCGCTGCTTTGCGGGCTGCTAGCTACCGGCTTGACCAACCACTTTGCGACCGGCATGGCGGCGCCGCTTGTCGATGTACAGCGCCTTGTCCGCAACCAGGTACATGGCCTGCCAGTCCATGCCGGACCTCCAGGAGGTGATCCCGATGCTGAACTCCACCGGCACTGGTGATTTGCCGCTGCCGTTCAACTCTTCGAGTGCTTGGCGCACGCGGCTCGCAACCTCGCTCGCATGCCGCTCATCGGCGTCGGGCATCGCAACCCCAAACTCATCTCCGCCCAGCCGGCCGCACGTGTCGGTGGCCCGAACTGCTCGCTGAAGCTCTTGCGCCAAAACTCGGATGGCCTCATCGCCAACGTGGTGGCCGTTGGTGTCGTTGATGTCCTTCAGGTTGTCCAGGTCGATCATCATCAGCGCGAGCCGGCGTTTGTGGCGTTGGGCGGCGGCGACGGCACGGTCGATCGCGCGCTCGAACTCGGGCCGGTTGGCAAGGCCGGTGAGGTAATCCGTCCGCGCTTCCTTCGTGTGCTGGCGCGCCCGATCGAGCGCGACGGCGATCTGGTCTGCCACCGCGGCCACGAACTCCAGGTCGCTCGACTCGAAGGTTCGTGGAAGTCGAGTCGCCACGGTCATCGCGCCAAGCAGCACGCCCTTGGTCCTGAGCTCAGCGCGGATCGCGCTCCATTCGCCTGTGATGCGATCGACGCGGGATTCTGCCTGGCCGGACGCGATCTCGACAACCTTGACCAGCCGCGAACGCCCCGACTCCGTGAACTCCTCCTCCTCGCCGAGCTGCATACCCAGCGTTTTGGCGAGCTTGAGGCGGGCGCCTTCCCGAACCCAAACCGCGCCGGCCTGGAGGCGCAACACCTGCAGCGTTTCCCGGAGGCCAACCTCGGCTATCTCCGTCACGTCCAGCGACCTGCCGAGCGCGCTGGCGATGTGGTAAAGCCCATGCAGCTCGCTCTGGCGCGCGCGGTGTCGGGCTTCCGTGAAGTCGAGATATCCACGGATGAAGCTCGAGTTCAAATGGTCGATCACGCCGCCGAGCCGCCCCTCCGCCAGGCGGATGACCTCGTCGGAGTAAGCGTTTCCGGCAACCTCTTCGGTGACGCGCGCGACCACCGAACGCCGGAAGACGGCCAGGCCTTCCATGAGCGCCTCGAGTGGAATCCCCTTCTCGGCATACCGGCGGGAGGCTTCGCGCGCCAGCGCGTAGTACTCCGCCCACGGGGCGTGCGAGTCGGTACGAAGGGATCGGAAGAGCAGCTCCAAGAACTTCACCGAGGTCCGGACGAGCTCGTCGACCGAGCCCTCTTTCTGGGCCTTCAGGACCTCGGGAGCGAGGGAACGTACGGATTCTGCGGCCACCAGGCCGCTTTCGCCCACGTCGGCGGAGAGCCGGTCGGCGAGCTCACTGAGCAAATCGCTGGCTCGCTCAGTCATTGAGGTGCCACTATAGAGTGACGCCAGCACACTCGCGAACCTGCGTACGACTCTGATTAAACGTGTAAGAGGGATTGATGGCTACAGTCACCCGGGGATCGATCGGAAAGCTTGAGGAGATTCTGGGCGAGGACGCACCCAAGCTTCTCGAGCACAAATGCCAAACGGTGCCTAAAGAGCAGCTGCACCTGCCCGGACCTGATTTCGTGGACAGGGTCTGGAAGGACAGCGACCGCCCCACCAGGGTGCTGCGAAGCCTCCAGTCGCTGTTCGAGCACGGTCGCCTCTCCGGCACCGGTTATCTGTCGATCCTGCCAGTCGACCAGGGGATCGAGCACACAGCAGGCGCGTCGTTCGCGCCCAACCCCATCTATTTCGACAGTGAGAAGATCGTCGAGCTCGCGGTGGAGGGCGGATGCAACGCGGTGGCATCGACCTTCGGCGTTTTGGGCTCCGTCGCCCGCAGGTACGCGCACCGAATCCCTTTCATCTGCAAGATCAACCACAACGAGCTCCTCACCTTTCCGACGAAGTACGACCAGATCCTTTTTGGGACGGTCAAGGAAGCATCCGAGATGGGGGCGGTGGCTTTGGGTGCCACCATCTACTTCGGCTCGGCGGAATCAGACCGTCAGCTGCAGGAGATCGCAGTCGCGTTCCACCGCGCCCACGAGCTCGGCATGGCGACCGTGCTCTGGTGCTATGTGCGGAACTCCGCATTCAAGAAGGACGGAGTCAACTACGAAACTGCGGCCGACCTGACCGGACAGGCCAACCATCTCGGAGTGACGATCGAAGCCGACATCATCAAGCAGAAACTGCCCGACACCAACCGCGGCTTCGAGGTGCTCAACTTCGGCAAGACCGCTCCGGGGGTATACGACAAGCTGGCGACCGATCACCCGATCGACCTCTGCCGCTACCAGGTCATCAACTGCTACATGGGCCGCGCCGGCCTCATCAACTCGGGCGGCGAGTCCCACGGGGCGGCCGATCTGAAAGAAGCAGTCAGAACGGCGGTCATCAATAAGCGAGCAGGCGGGATGGGGCTGATCAGTGGACGCAAGTCGTTTCAGCGGCCGATGAAGGAGGGTGTCGAATTGCTGCACGCGATTCAAGATGTCTACCTCAACCAGTCAGTGACCGTCGCCTGAAGGCGCCGCGCAGACTTTGCGCCTAGCTTTCCTGGGTACCGGAGCGGCCTTCTCGCCGGAGCGGTACAACGGGGCGGTGGCCGTGGATGGCCACCTTCTCCTTGACGGCGGCGCGCCGCTCCTCCCTCACATGCACCGCTGCGGCGTGGACCCTGGCGCGATCGAAGCCGTGTTCCTCACCCACTTTCACGGCGACCATACGCTCGGCCTTCCACCCTTCGTGCTGCACCGTGTCTTCGTCGATCAGCGACCGATAACGTTCATAGGCCCCGAGGGCGTCGAAGCCAGGTTGGAGTCGCTTTTCGAGGTCAGCTGGGGCAGGGACTGGAAGGGCGCCATGCGCGATCGATTCAAGGTGACGTACCAGCCTGCAGAGCGATCCGGGAGCGCCGCGGGATGCAAGTACGAGTCGATCAAGCTCGATCACGGCACCAGCGGCTCCGTTGGCTATCGGATCCGGATCGCCGATCGAATCCTCGCCTACTCAGGCGATACGGAAGCCACCGCGCCTCTTGACGAGCTGGTGAACGGCGCCGACGTCGCGATCGTGGAGGCGACTGGTCCCGGGGATGTGTTCAGCCATATGAGCTGGGAGGCCGCCATGGAGCTCAAGGCGCGTCATCCGAAAACTCGATTCCTGTTCAACCACCTCTATTCCGGAACACTCGACGGCGCGGTCGAGGATCTTCAGGTGGTCGACGTCTGAGGCCCCGGACGGTTGCCGGTACGGTGGCGGGCGCGATCGCGGGCGGCATCGTGTTCGCGCTGTTCGTCGGCCTGGGCCTCACCCTGCTCAATCGCGTCGACTCAGGGCTGCCCGTGATCATCCTCGGCATCGCCGGTGCGTATGCCGGCTGGCTCGTGGGCGTGATCGTCTTCGGGGCGGTACGCGGTTCCAAAGACAGGTCTCAACCTGATCTCCCGTCCCCGCCGCCTGGGGAGGGCTAGCCGATGAGGCACCTTTGAGCGCGGACGTCCCGAGCGCACGACCACTTCTCGACAAGCTGGGCGTTAAGCCCGGCGCCAAGGTCGCCATCGCCCACCTGGACGACCCCGCGTTTGTATCACTCCTCCGACAGCGGACTTCGGACGTGGTCCGGGGCAAGCCGTCCTCGCCGTGCGACCTTGTGTTTTACGGGGCGGAGAACCTCGCGGACCTGAAAAGGGTCAAATCTCTGAAGAGCTGGATTGAGCCCAACGGCGCCATCTGGGTGATCCGGCCAAAGGGGGGTCGCAGCACGATCCGGGACACCGACGTGATCGCCGCCGGTCTCGCGGCCGGCCTCGTCGACAACAAGATTGCGAGCTTCTCAGAGACTCATGGCGCGATGCGCCTCGTCTTCCGGCTCCGAGACCGGCCGGCAACCGCTCGCAAGGGCGCGCTAACAACCCAGCCAAAGGGCGGACGTGCGCTGGCGCGCAAGGTGACTCGTTGACGCTGCGCATCCGTCCTGCGGAGCCGCAGGACGTGCCTTTGATAGCGGACCTGATCAGACAGCTCGCTCGATTCGAGAAGTTGGAACAGGAGGTGGTCCTGACCGATGAGCTGTTGATGGCAGGTCTTTTCGGCACTCGCCCCTATGCGGAGGCCGTGCTCGCCGAGAAGGAGGGACAACCGATCGGGTTTGCGCTCTTCTTTCACACCTTCTCGACGTTTCTTGCCCGACCCGGCATTTACCTCGAGGACCTGTTCGTTCTCCCCGACCACCGAGGTTGTGGAGTCGGCCGAGCGTTGCTCATACACCTCGTCCGCCTCGCTGTCGAACGCGGCTGCGGCCGGCTGGAATGGGCGGTCCTGAATTGGAACCAGGACGCGATCCGTTTTTACGAGCGCCTTGGCGCGCGGCCCAACTCCGACTGGACTGTTTATCGGCTTGCAGGCGAGGCTCTTCGGTCGCTTGGCCGAGAATAGGGCTCCTGTGGAAGTCTTACGGCCGAAAGAGCTCGACGTCCATCCGGGAGATGAAATCGTCCCGTGGGCACGCGGCCAGCTCGAGATCGCGCGCGAGATCCTCGACAACCCGGGTGGCGGCCTCCTGTTCGCGACGCAGACAATCGGCCAGGTGAAATCCGGCCTACATGATCGGGACCCGGAACGGTGGGAGGCCCTCGTCGAGATGCTCGACGGTGCGGAGGACGCTGCCGTGCGTCGCGAGTTCGAAACCGCCCGCCGCCTGCTGGACGAGGCGTTGGCAAAGTTCGATCCCAGTTAAGGTCTCCCTCTTATGACCTTACCGCAAGCGTTGTTCATGGGCCTGCTCCAGGGTGCCACGGAGCTGTTCCCGGTCTCCTCGTTGGGCCATGCCGTGCTGATCCCGACCCTCCTGCACTGGAGCTTCAGGCAGTCCGATCCGTCATTCGTCCCTTTTCTTGTCCTGCTTCACCTTGGCACTGCGGGCGCGCTGCTCATCATCTATCGGAAGGACTGGGTGGCCATCATCAAAGGCTTCTTCAGTGCAGCGCTGCGGGGCCGGATCGAGTCGCCGCCGGAGCGTCTGGCGATGCTCCTGATGGTGGGCACGATCCCGGCCGCAATCCTTGGAGTGTTCCTCGAGACCCGGATCAAATCGCTGTTCGCCAGCCCATACGTCGCGGCAACCTTCCTGGTCGTCAACGGCTTCCTCATGCTCGGGTTCGAGCTTCTCAGGCGGCGAGCGGAGCGCCACGCTGCGCTTGAGTCCAAGCCTCGAGCCGAGCAGGAAGAAAGCTTCGCCGAGGCGGAGCGGATCAGCTTTCGAGCCGCGGCCCTGGTCGGCGCATGCCAGGCGCTGGCGTTTCTGCCCGGCATCTCCCGCAGCGGGGTCACGATCGGCGGTGGGTTGCTGGCAGGTCTTCGACACCAGGAGGCAGCTCGTTTTTCCTTTCTGCTCGCGACCCCTGTCATCCTCGCGGCCGGCGTGCTCGAGGTGCCTCAGCTGTTCGCCGCCGACGTGCCCGTCGTCGAGTACATCGCCAGTGCAATCCTGTCGGGCGCGGCAGCGTATGTCAGCGCCCGCTTCCTGCTTCGCTACTTCCGGTCAGGGCGCCTTGACCCCTACGGTTGGTATTGCGTGGCGGCCGGGCTCGTCAGCCTCGGCCTGCTAGCCTTGAACCTGTGAAATCAACTCCACTTGCCATCGCCTTCGTGGTCCTCGCGGTTGTCTTCCTGGTGGTTGCCGCGCTCTATGCAGTCGGCGTGCTCCAGCTGTTCGCCTCTACGACCTCGGGTCCTCATCTCAAGCACGCGATCCTGTTCGGCGTCCTGGCGGTAGCCAGCTTGATCGCTGCCAACTTCACCCGCCCGAAGACCGTATAGCCGGAAACCGACCCCGGGTAGCTTCCGCCTAGCCGGCCAGACGCTGGGGGACCTGCCTGCCTGTCGTGTCCCTGTCCCCGACATGCACGTCTTCGTGATAGACCGCTTCAGCGTTGACCTTCCACGGGTCATAGCTGGAGCCCGTCGCTATGTTCCTGGCCACCAGCAGCGCGGTCATCATGGAATGGTCCTGGTTGTTGTACTTGTGCATGCCGTTACGGCCCACCAGGTGCAGGTTGCTCAGCTGCGTTCGAAGGTACTCGCGCACGACATCGACGTGCGCTTGGTAAGCGTCGTCATAGACCGGATACGCCTTTGGCTGGCGGACCACGACACCGTCGAACACATGATCCGGCGAGCAGACGCCCAGCTGAGCGAGCTCGTCGGTCGCAAGCTTGATCAGCGTCGCATCGTCAGAGGCCCACAGGCCGTCGCCCTCGAAACAAAAGTATTCGAGGCCGAGGCAGGTCTTGGTCTGGTCAGGCACCATCGCCGGACTCCAGTTCTTGAAGTTCTGGATGCGGCCCACCCGGACGCTCGGATCGTGGATGTAAATCCAGTTGTCGGGGAATACGTCAGCGCGGTCGATCATGAGCGCGACGCTGATGAAATCCCGATAGGAAAGGCTGTTGGCCGCGTTCTGCACTCTTAGAGGGGCCGCCGGCTCGAGGCGGGCGATGAGCTCTCGCACCGGGATGCTGGAGACGAAATCCGTGCCGGTGTGCTCCTGGGTCTTGCCCGACGCCGTCCGCGTGATGACTTTGCGAACCCGTCCGCGATCGTGCTTGACCTGGTCGACTCCATGCCCGAACAGAACGGCCTGGCCTTTGTCCTGGCTGATGGCGGCCACCCGCTCCCACATCTGGCCGGGTCCAAGCCGTGGATAGCGAAAGGCGTCGATGAGGGTCGTCACGATATCGCCGCGATGGCTCGGCTTCTGGTGCGGCAGCAGCGCGCTCTTGATGACCAGCCACATGTCCAGGCTCTTGATTCTCTGCGCGGCCCAGTCGGCCGACAGCTCGGTGGTGCTGATTCCCCAGACCTTCTCGGTGTAGGTCTTGAAAAATATGCTGTAGAGGCGCCAGCCGAACTGGTTGCGTACCCAGTCCTCAAAGCTTCGCGGGTTTGGGACGGGAAACAGGCGCGCCCGCCCATAGCTGGCGAGGCAACGGATGGTCTCGACCAGGCCGAGGTTCCACAGCGCATTCGCCGCTTTGAGCGGGTAGGCGAAGAAGCGTCCCCTGTAGTAGATGCGCGACAGGCGATCCCGCGTCAACATCTCTGGGCCGAGGATCTCGGTCCACAGGTCCTCGACCTCCTGGTTCTTGGAGAAGAATCGGTGTCCGCCGATGTCGAAGCGGTAGCCCTTGTGCTCGACCGTCCGCGCGAGCCCGCCGACGTAGCTGGGGTCCTTCTCGATGATCGTGATTGGGACCTCGTGCTTCATGAGCTCGTAGGCGGCCGTGAGGCCGGCCGGGCCGGCGCCCATGATCACAACGTGCTGGCGGTCGTCTTCGGCGGTCAGAGTGGCCACAGGGTATCAACGGTTCGAACGGCGTTCCCGTCTGGAACCTGCGGGGTGGCTCTCAGCCCCTCACCCACAGCCCTCCCCCTGCAGGGAAGGGGAGATTGAGCTCTGCCTTGATCTAATTGAGCGGGCCCTTGCTCCGCACCTCGTCGACTTTGACCAGGGCGTCGCGGAGGCCTTTGATCCAGTCGGCCTGGTGCATGCCCACGAGCCTGACGCACCAGGCCAGAGCGTCGCTGCGACTGCGGGCAACCCCGCCGGCGACCAGGGTGTCCAGGATCGACCTCTCCGACATTCGCAGGCGAGTCATGACGGGGACGCTAAGCGTCGTGAAAACCTTGGACTCGTCCCCGCAGCGGGCGCCCCAGGCGACTTTGCGCCGGAAATGGCGCTCAGCTTCCCGAGCAATCCTGACGCGCTCCTCGCGTGTCTCCTCTCGGAACCTGTCGATGCGCGCCGCGCGAGCGGCTGCACGACCCTCTGCGGAGGTTCCCTTCGCCAGCTCGACATCCGGAAGTATTCCAACGACGAGAACTTCGTCGCCATCTGCCGTCACATCGGGGGGCCCGGCGAACCAGGTCTTGGGCAATCGACCGGCGAACCAGGATTGGAAATCCTCAGCCATGGATTACATCATTACCACATGGCCCCCTGAACGCAACCTGGGCCTCTGGACCCTGCTTACGCCGCGACCTCCTGGGGCTTCGGACCCAACAAGGTAAGCGCGTCGACCACCACCTCCGTTCGATAGTGCTTTTGCCCTGCCGTGTCGACCCACGAATTCGTCCTCAAGCGGCCGTGGGCGTAAAGGAGGCGGCCCTTACGTAGGTGCTGGCCGGCGAACTCGGCCTGCTTGCCGAAGACCACGAGGTGATGGAACTCCGTCTGTTCTTTCCGCTTGCCGTCGTCGTCCTTTCCGGCATAGGTGTTGGTGGCGAGCCGCAGGTTCGCAATGTATGTGCCGTTTGGAGTCGCCTTCACCTCGGGGTCCGCTGCCAGATTGCCGATCAGGATCACCTTGTTGACCATTCAGATCACCTCCGTTGGATTGACCGCAGACTAGGCCTCGCACGTCGGCCCGGCAACCCAGCCTGTTAACGCCTCAAGTCGTCTCGGCCAGCCACGACATCGGGTCGACGGAGCGGCCGTCGTCCTGGACCTCGAAATGAAGGTGGGCGCCGGTCGCCAGCCCAGTCGCCCCAACTTTGCCGATGACCGCACCGGCGACGACCTGGTCGGCATTGGCAACCGTCGCTGCCGAGAGGTGGCAGTAGAGCGCACGCACATGAGTATCGAACTCGACGATCACGTATAGCCCCGCCCCGCCCGGGTCGAACCCAACTGTCGCGGTCCCGGCCGCCGCAGCGCGAACGGGCGTGCCGGCAGGCGCTGCCAGGTCCACCCCGGTGTGAAAGTGATGGGTCGGGCAGTACGGATCGAAGGGCTCGAGCAGCAGGCTGGAGCATCCGAAGGGCTGCGTCATGACGGCGCCCGGAACGATTGAGGTCAGAGGGAGCTTCTCGTGACCCTGGACCCGCGACGCGCCGACGATCCAGATCAAGCCGGCGGCGGCACAAACGCTTGCAACCCGCAGAAATCCGATCATGCCGCGTGAGTGGCCAGATGCTCGACGCCGCGTAACCCGGACGTCAACGCCGACTCCAGCTTTCGCGCGGTCGCCGCGGCACCGCCGAAGGCTCCTGGCACCTTGAAAACGATCAGCAGCGACGCCAGCGCGAAAAGGTGGTGAACCGGTGTATGGCCGCCATTCTCGAGAGCGAACCCAATCGCAAGGACAAACAGCTGCGCCGGCTGCATCAACAGATTGGTCAAAAACAGCGAGCTCCACTGCTTGGCCATGTGGTGCGTGTCCGGCAATGTGAAAAGAAGGCCAGCGATTGGCGCCGTGATTGCCAGCGCGATGAGGATCGCGTAACGGACCAGATACGCCACCGCGAGCACGTCGTAGCCCACCACCAGCGTGCCCGTGGTGATGATCTGCCAGACACCGTGGGTCTGGTCAAGCCTGTAATTGGTCCACCACGTGTTCCAGTTCGGGATGGTCCCGAAGCTCTGAATAGCGTCGCATCCTGCGTTGCTCGCCTGCACGGCGAACTGGAACAGCGGCAGTGCGAAGTTGATGAGGACCGATCCCAGCAACAACCGCGGCAGCAGGATCCGCACCGTGTACTGGCTCCGCAGGCCGTGGCCCCACATGATCCGGTAGGAGGCCCAGATCACGACCAGGATGAGAGCCGCGTCGGCCACCAGCTGGACCACAGGCTCGAAGCGATGGATGGTGATGTTGGCGGTGAAGTCCCGACCGGTCTCGAAATCGGTGGTTCGCAGTATGAAACCGAACCACACCTTGAGGAGGAGGCCGAGGCTTTCGTCCAGCAGGATGCCGACCACCTTTTCGGGATGGACCAGCGGCCAAAGGATGCCCTCGATCCGGCCGAGCGATTCGAGCAGGGCCTTGAAGGACTGCGTCCAGTCCATCGATTCAGTGCGCCGAGGGCGGCACGGAGCTGGTAAGGATGCCGACCAGCGAGCCGGCCACTTCGACGCCGATCGTGCCCACGACGATTCGCTGGATCCACTGCTTTGCCTCGAGCACCGATTTGGCTTCGACCGCCGTGATCTTCCAAAGGAAGGCGAAGATGAAGGCAAGGGCGCCGATGGAGCCCACCAGGGCCTGGCCGATATGCGTCCAGGTGAGAATGAGATTGGTGAGCGGGGCTACGTTTGGCGTCGAGTCGAGAAAAAGCATTTGCAGAACCTCCAGGCAGTTTTGCTCCGGAGGTTAGGGGCGGGACCGAGCCGGCAGGAACCCCGGCTGTTAACGCCGCGACTTTCAGGCGTCTGGACCGGTCCGGCAGGTTGACACCAGGCAATGGATGCTATATAGTCGAACTCGATCAATCGATGACTACTAATCGACGCCTACCAAAGAGCCTCTTGGCGCTGGCGGTCCTGGAACTTCTATCCGAGGCGCCCATGCACCCCTACGAGATGAAGCAGACGATGCGCGAACGCGGCCAGGAGAGGGCAATACCCTTGAAATCGGCGTCCATCTATGACGCGGTTGAGAGGCTGACCGAGTCTGGCTTCGTTGAGCCTCTGCTGACCAACCGAGAGGGTCGCAGGCCGGAGCGAACCATCTACCGCATCACCCCGGCCGGGGCTCGCGAGCTGGATTCGTGGCTGCGCCACCTGCTCGAGCAACCGTCGCGTGAATATCCGCGGTTCGCGGCAGCGCTCATGTTCTTGGGCGCCCTTCGCCGCAAGGAGGAGGCGATCGGGGTGCTCGAAAGACGCGCGTCCGCGATCGAGGCCGAGATCGCCTCCGTCGACTCGATGTTGCGCGGTGTCGGTGACCTGCCTCGGCTTTTCCTCATCGAGGACGAGTACGCGCAGACGATGCGCAGGGCTGAGCTCAACTGGCTGCAGCGGACGGTTGCCGAGCTCAACGACGGAACGTTTGAGTGGCCTCAGATGATGGATCAGCACGACTGGACGCCTATGAGCTGAGGCCGGCAAAGAAATCGCCGGCCCCCGGAGCATGAACTCCAGGGGCCGCAGATCAACCCGAGCGCGGAGTTAACCGGCACCCGAGAACGTCCACTCGAAGGATAGCCCGGCCGGGCTCCAGCTCCAACACAAAGGAGATGACGGCGTGACAGCGATTCGTAGGCACCCGATGGCGGCGCTGGCGGTGCTCAGCCTCGGCCTTTTCATGACCTTGCTCGACCTGACGATCGTAAACATCGCGATTCCGTCGATCGTCGACGGTCTGCACGCGACCCTCGACCAGGTGCTGTGGGTGCTGAACGCCTACAGCCTCCTCTATGCCGTGCTGCTCATCACGGCTGGACGTCTCGGCGACATCTACGGACCGCGGAACCTCTTCGCACTCGGTGTCGCGATTTTCACGGCCGCTTCAGCTGTCAGCGGCCTCGCACAGGACCCGACGCAGCTGATCATCGCCCGCGCCGCCCAGGGTGTAGGCGCTGCGGTGCTGGCCCCGCAGGGGTTGCCGATCATGCTCTCACTCTTTCCAGTCGAGCGGCGCGGGGGCGTGTTCGCTGTTTACGGAATCCTCGCCGGGCTCGCGGTCGTCGCCGGCCCAACGGTGGGCGGTTTTCTGGTCTCGCATTACGGATGGCGCTCGATCTTCTACGTGAACATCCCGTTCGGCGTGATCACATGCGCCCTGGCCTTCGTGCTGATCCCCGACCTGCGGAGCGGCGTTCGCCACCGGCTGGACATGCTCGGCGTCCTGCTTGCCACAGCCGGCCTGTTCTGTGTGATATTCGCCCTCATCGAGGGACAGCGTTATGACTGGGGCCTGGTCACTGCTTGGCTCACCATCCCGGAGATCGGCATCGCAGGCCTCGCGCTGATTGCCATCTTCCTTGTGTACCAGGCACGCCGCCAGCAGGCCGAGCCACTGCTTCCATTCGCCGTGTTCAAAGACCGCAACTTCACGTTGATGACGATGGTCATGGCGGCGATGGGCTTTGCGATCCTCGGCGTATTCCTCCCACTGACGATCTACATGCAGTCGGTCCTCGGCCTCAGCGCCTTCGATGCAGGGGTGACGATCGCGGCACAGCCGTTGGCGATGATGGTGTCGTCCACCGTGGCAAGCACCCTGGTTCAAAGGGTCAACGGCAAGTGGCTGTTGATCCCAGGGCTGCTCATGTTCGCCGCCGGCGTCGCCTACATGGATGTAGCGGCGCAAGCGGACTCGGGCAGGTGGGTGTTCCTACCCGGGCTGATCGTGAGCGGGCTCGGGCTCGGCTGTGTCTGGACGCCGGTTTTCAGCATCGCAACCCGAAGCCTCGATCCCCGGCTGGCCGGCGTAGCCTCCGGGGTCATCAACACGCTGCAGGAGCTGGGAACGGTGATCGCCAGCGCGGCGGTCGGGGCGCTCCTTCAGAACCGGCTGGCGCTCGCCCTGCACGATGAAGCGGTTGCACGTTCTGCCCAGCTTCCCGCCAGCTTCCGGCCGGCCTTCGTCGACGGATTCAGCCACGCAGCGCACTCCGGGTTCGAGATCGGAGCGGGGCAGACGGGGAGCAGTCTCCAGCTCCCGCCCGGCGTTCCTCAGCAGGTGGTTCTTGCCCTGCAGGATGCCGCTCGTTTCGTTTTCACCCACGCCTTCGTCGATGCGATGCGTCCGAGCTTGATACTGCCGATCGCCCTGCTCGTGGTGGCGGCGATGGCGGCCTTCTTCGTTCGAGCGGATAAGCCGGTAGCGGCGGCCGAGCCGGCCGACGAAACAGCCGCGGTGGCCTAACCTTGAGCGATGGCCAAGAAGCTCGCCGAGTACGCGGCCAAAAGAGACTTCACGCAGACACCCGAACCGGGCGCCAGGGTCCCACGCAAGGAGACCAAGGCGCCTCGGTTCGTCGTGCAGGAGCATCACGCGCGCCGGCTGCACTGGGACTTTCGTCTCGAGCATGATGGGGTGCTCGTCTCGTGGGCGGTACCGAAGGGGATTCCGGCCGACCCCAAAAAGAATCACCTTGCCGTGCACGTCGAGGACCATCCGCTCAGCTACATAAACTTCGCGGGCGACATCCCTGCGGGCAACTACGGCGCAGGCCACGTATCGATATGGGACGACGGCACTTATGAGATCGAGAAATGGTCCGACCGCGAAGTGATGGTCGTCCTGCACGGAAAGCGGCTGCAAGGTCGCTACGTGCTGTTCAGGACGAACGGGGAGAACTGGATGATCCACCGAATGGATCCTCCGCAGGATCCGGATCGCAAGCCGATGCCCGAGCGCATCGAGCCGATGATGGCCAAACTCGGCACCGCGATCCCAACACCGGACTCCGCCTGGGGATTCGAGTTCAAGTGGGACGGCATCCGTGCGGTCGCTTACGTCGAGGGCGGCGGGGTTCGGCTGATGAGCCGCAGCGGCGAGGAGATCACGACACGTTATCCCGAGATTCACGCCATGGGCCGTGCGATCGGCTCGCGTGAGGTGATCCTGGACGGTGAGATCGTCGCTCTCGATGAAAAAGGCCGGCCGAGCTTCGAGGAGATCCAACAACGAATGGGGCTCACATCGGAGTCAGAGGTGCGCCGGAAGATGAAGACCGTCCCGGTCACGTACATGGTGTTCGACGTCCTGTGGCAGGACGGCCATTCGCTCCTCACGCAGTCATACACCGAACGCCGACGACTGTTGGCGGAGCTCGAGCTCGCCGGTGCCTCGTGGCAGACGCCACCCTACGAGAAAGGCGGCGGCCAGGCGATGCTTGAAGCCAGCGCGAAAGCGGGGCTTGAGGGCATCATGGCCAAAAAGCTCGACTCGCACTACGAGCCCGGTCGTCGCAGCGGTGCGTGGGTCAAGGTTAAGAACCGAAATCGACAGGAGTTTGTGATCGGCGGATGGCTGGATGGGGAGGGTAAGCGGCGTGGATACCCGGGGGCGCTGCTCGTCGGCTACTACGACCAGGGTAAGTTCGTGTACGCAGGCAAAGTCGGAACAGGCTTCAGCGATGCCACTCTCGAGAAGCTGGCCGGATTGATGAAGCCGCTTGCCCAGGACAAGAGCCCGTTTGAGGTCGGCTCCCCTCCGCGAGCTGCGCACTTCGTGAAGCCCGAGCTCGTGGCAGAGGTCGAATTTGTGGAATGGACACGCTCTGGTCAGCTGCGAGCCCCCGCGTTCAAGGGCTTGCGTGCGGACAAGCCGGCGCGCAAGGTGGTGCGCGAAGGTGGCTAAGGAAACCGCAGTCGAGGTCAAGATCGAGGACCGTACGCTCAAGCTCACCAACCTCGAGAAGGTCCTCTATCCAGAGGTCGGCTTCACAAAAGCGCAGGTGATCGACTATTACACGCGGATCGCGTCGGCCATCCTTCCTCACACGCGTGACCATCCGCTGACGCTGAAGCGCTATCCAAACGGCGTCGACGCCGAGTTCTTCTACGAGAAGAACTGTCCAAAGCACAGACCGCCGTGGGTTGCGACCGCAACGGTATGGAGCGGAGGCAACAACCGCGACATGTACTACTGCCTCTGCCAGGACCTGCCGACCCTGGTCTGGCTCGGAAACCTTGCCACGCTCGAGTTCCACACGTCCCTTTCGCTCGCTGACAACCTGCCTCAACCGCGCACGATGGTCTTCGACCTTGATCCGGGGCCACCCGCCACGATCGTCGAGTGCTGCAGGGTGGGACTGATGCTGCGCGACTTGTTCGCGGAGCACGGCCTCGTATGCTGTGCCAAGACTTCAGGCTCGAAGGGCCTTCAGCTCTATGTGCCCCTCAACACCAAGGTCAGCTATGTCGAGACGAAGGTGGTGTCGAAAGGCCTGGCGCAGCTCTTCGAAGACCGCCATCCGGACCTTGTGGTGCACAAACAGCTCAAAGAGCTCCGCACCGGCCGGGTGCTGATCGACTGGAGCCAGAACGACCAGTACAAGACCACTGTGAACGTTTACTCCCTGCGTGCCCGGCAGCGGCCGACCGTCTCCACACCCGTCTCATGGGAAGAGGTGGAGAAGTGTTCCAAGGCGGGCGATCCCAGCCTCCTGGTCTTCGACTCGGACCAGGTCCTGGCGCGGTTCGCGAAGCTGGGCGACCTGTTCGAGCCCGTCCTCAAGAAAAAGCAGAAGCTGCCGAAGTCGCTGGTCGAGACCACGGGCGGGGCTACCGCGCTCGAGAAGATGGCCAACCGCAGGCACGGCACCGGACGGTCCCGCAAACCAACGACGTGACCCGTCCGCGGGTGCTGATCGCAGGCGCCGGCTTCGGCGGCCTGACGTGTGCCCGGTCACTCAAGCGGGTGCCCGTGGACGTGCTCCTGATCGATCGTAACAACCACCATCTCTTCTCGCCTCTGCTGTACCAGGTCGCCTCGGCGCTGCTCGACCCAGGTGAGGTCGCACGACCTGTCAGAGAGCTGATCCGCCCGCTCGAAAACGTGGACTTTCGGCAGGCAGAGGTCACTGGCGCCAACCTGCAAGACCGCCTGCTGGTGACAGACCGTGGCGCGCTTTCATACGACTACCTGGTCCTCGCAACCGGGAGCAGGAGCGACTACTTCGGCAACGAGTCGATAGCGCAACATGTCTTCGCTCTAAAAGACCTGGCTGATGGTCTCACGCTGCGAAACCGCATCCTGGCTCAGTTCGAACGTTCACGCTGGACCACGGATTCCGAGCAGCGCCGGGTCATGCTCACGTTCGCGGTCGTCGGCGGTGGGCCAACAGGAGTCGAGCTCGCCGGCTCCATCTCGGAGCTGATCCACCTTGTGCTGCGCAATGACTATCGCGCCCTCGATCTGAGCGAGGTGCGTGTGATCCTTCTCGAAGCGGCGGACTCGCTGCTGGCCGCTTTCTCGGCTCCGCTGCGCGAAGCGGCGCGACGGTCGTTGCAGAAAAAGGGTGTCGAGGTGATGTTGGGCGCCCAAGTGGCGCAGATCACCGCGGACTCGATCCGGCTGGTGGGCGACGAGGAGGTGCCGGCCGGCACTGTGGTGTGGACGGCAGGCGTTCGGGCCTCTGACGTCGGCGCTTCAACGGGCGCCGAGCTCGGGCGCCAGGGACGCCTCAAGGTCGAACCGACCCTGCAGATCTCTGGTTATCCGACGGTCTTCGTGATCGGCGACCTGGCGGGACCAGGGGACGGCGGGGCCTCTCTCCCGATGCTCATCCCGGTCGCGATGCAGGAGGGGCGGCACGCGGGCACGGGCATTGCAACGATGGTCCGAGGCGGGGTCGCCACGACGTTTCACTACAAGGACCCTGGGATCATGGCCACCATCGGGCGAAACTCGGCGGTCGCGCAGTTGGGACGCGTCCAGCTCGCCGGGTTCCTGGGCTGGCTGATGTGGCTCACCGTTCATCTCGTCAACGTGATCAGCTTCCGCAGCCGCATCCTCGTGCTCGTCAACTGGGCGTGGGACTACCTCTTCTACGACCGGCCGATCCGCCTGATCGTTCGGGCCGGGGACGACCGCACAGGCTGAAGTGTCACAAACAGCCCGAACGCGGGGCTGATACTTGTGGGGTGACAAGCCAGATCAGGGCCGCATGGCTCGCCGCTGCCGCCATGGTCATGCTGGCGGTCACGGCATGCGGCGGGCTACAGCCGGCAGACCCCGCTCAGGTGCTGAAGGACAGCGGCATGGCGATGGCGAAGCTCCAAAGCGTGAACGCCGACCTCAAGTTCACGAAGGGCAAGATCTCGTTTCAGGGCTACGTGCTGGTCGAAGCCAAGGCGTCGGTGCGCCTGCCCAGCGATAGCGACACGATCTACACGGTTCGCTACCAGGACCTGCTGATCGGTCTGGAGGTCGTCATCTCTGGGGGCCACGTATACCTCCGTCCCCCCCTTTCAGGCTTCACTGAGGTGACCGGCAAGAACGCGGCCGAAATCCCAGACGTGGCCAAGCTGTTCGACCTCAAGTCCGGCCTGCCGGCGATCATCCCCGCAGGCCAGAACCTCAAGTACGTCGGGACGGAAAAGATCGGCGACATCGACTGTCACAAGGTCACGGCCACGTATGGCCCGGCGCAGATCGCGGCCCTGCTCCCGCAGCTGAAGACATCGTCCGGCGAGATCGCAGCCACCATCTGGGTCGGCGGTTCCGACCATTTGATCCGGAAGGCGACACTGGACGGCTCCTTCGGCGATGGCGGCGCTGCGAGCTCCGTCGAGGTCGACTTGAGCGGATTCAACGCGGTGGTCGCGATCGCCTCCCCCACGCCCTGACCAAAGGTGGAAAGCATGGCTGGTCGTGCGGACGACCAGCCGCGAATGACGCCGAGATCGGCCATTTTGGGGCTGGCAGGGGCAGGCCTCTTCATCGCCGCCCTCGACACCTACCTCGTCGTGACCCTGCTGCCGGCGATGATCGGCGACGTCGGCCTCACCGTCGAACGATTCGAGCAAGCCACCCCGATCGTGACCGGATTCTTGTGCGGCTACGTCATCGCGATGCCGCTGCTCGGCGCCTATTCCGACGTTCGAGGGCGTGTTCCGGTGTACGCCCTGTGCATGGTCATCTTCGCGGCGGGCTCGGCGGTGACCGCCACCGGCGGGCTGCTTACCTTTGCCGGCCTGCCATGGCTGGTGGCCGGGCGCCTCATGCAGGGTTTGGGGGGCGGCGGGCTGGTCCCGTTGACCCTCGCGCTGGCCGCCGACCTGTATCGGGACAGCCGGCGTCCGCTGGCGCTGGGCCTGGTTTCCGGCCTTCAGGAGGCAGGCAGCGTATTCGGTCCGATCTACGGCACCGCGATGGCGTCGGCGGGAGCCGCGCTCGGGGGGTGGCGCTTTGTTTTCTGGCTGAACCTGCCACTGGCCGCGGTCTGCGCCGCCGGCCTGGCCATTGCTTATCGCAGCCGGGACCGGTCTCCGATCCCGGCCTCCTCCGCTGAGGAGACCGACAACGGCCGGGTGCGACAACAGGTCACGACATTTGACTGGAAGAGCTCGGCCCTGCTCGGCCTTGGCCTCGGCTTGCTGGTGGTGGCGCTCTATCCGGACGACCCCGCCAATCGAGCGACGAGCGGACTACTCATCCCGCTCGGGATCCTGAGCCTGATCGTGTTGGCACTCTATGGGTGGCGCCAGACCCACGTTCTCGAGCCGTTCATTCCACGGCGTCTCCTGAGCAGCCGCCGATTCATCGGGGCGGCCGTTGCGAACGTGCTGATCGGAGCGGCGCTGATCGTAGCCCTGGTCGACGTGCCGATCCTCGGCCGACTCGTCTTCAGCCTCGATCAGCTTTCAGCCGGTCTGCTGCTGACTCAATTTCTCATCGGGGTCCCGCTGGGTGCGGTCCTCGGGGGCATCCTGGCCGGGCGCATGGGCGCCCGTTTCACCGCGGCCCTGGGCATGGTTTGCTCAGCGGCCGCATTCCTCCAGATGTCGGGCTGGCAAGCCGGCGAGCTGGCGCTGCGCGTCGGTCCGATCAGGCCGGCAGACATCGCGTTGGGCGCATGCGGGCTTGGCTTTGGGATCGTCATCGCGCCGTTGACGGCCGCGGTGCTGCAGTTGACGAAAGCCCAGAACCACGGCCTGGCCTCAAGCCTTGTCGTCCTGGCGCGCGTCATGGGGATGCTCGTCGGGCTGTCGGCCCTGACCGCGTTCGGCTTGTTCCGATTTCGCCAGATCCTGGGCACACCACTGCTCACCGACCCAGCTGTTCGGGCGCGTGTCAACCACCTGGCCCGCTTGATCGCCGCCGCGTTCCTGCAGGAATACCGCGAGATCTTCACCGTCGCGGCCGGCCTGTGCCTGCTGGCCGCGACGGTCGTACTCCTAACCCTGGGGCAGGATGCCGAGCGTGACTTAAGTACCCGCCCTCTTCATCGCCACCGCGAGCACGTATGAGTGGTGGTAGCGGAACGCATCGTCCTGGTCACCCAGGCTGTCCATGGCCGACTCCACCTCCTCCTCCAGCTCGGTCCGGTAGCGAGGTCCCAGGGACCTGATCAGCGTGTAGGGCAGCGGGCCTGCCCCGGCCATCATCTCAGTCCATTCCTTCGCGTTCCGGGTGCGGCCGCCCGTGACCATCTCGGTGATCCGGGTGATGTCGAACCCCGCCGCTCCCAGGATCTGTGGCAGGACGTCCGGTTCGCCGAAGTTCGCTCGCTCAGAGTTGTATCGCGGCAACCTAAGGTAGTGGCGG
>JALZAL010000017.1 GCA_030948325.1 Candidatus Dormiibacterota bacterium | reverse complement strand
GGGCAGGGCTTCAACGAAGATCGCATCGCGGCGCTCATCCTCCGAGCCGTCAGCCTCACTCGCGGCGAGGACGCCAACCCGGCTCGCGCGCTGGATGCCCTCGTCGAGGAGATCGGGACGGGAGTCGCCATCGAGCAATCGGTGCCGGCCGCCTTCGGTGTCGCCAGCCTCGCGCCGGACCACGCGTGGAGCGCCTGTGCGATGGCCGCCGGGCTGGGCGGTGATACAGACACGATCGCTGCGATCGCCGGCGCCATGGTTGGGGCCTGCACTGGACTTAGCGCGCTTCCTGCCGATGCAGTCGCCACGATTCGCAGCTCAAACGGCCTTGACCTCGAGCCGCTCGTCAAACAGCTGCTGGCGTTGCGCCGAAGCTTGGCGTGAACGAGCTCCCGCCGATCCGGCGCCTCGTCTCCCACGGCAGCATCCCAGTCGACCTCGCGATCGGGCTGCCGCACCTGCCCGAGCGAGGCGGCGATGTGCTGGCAGCGTGGAGCGCCAAGAGCGCAGGCGGCGGGTTCAACGTTCTTTCCGCGGCTGTGCGCCTGGGCCTGCCGGCCGTTTACGCCGGACCCCATGGCGTTGGTCCCTTCGGAGACATCGTCCGGGCGGCGCTTGCGGCCGAAGGGATTGCGTGCCAGCAGCCTCCAAATCCCAACCTCGATACCGGCTACTGCGTCGTTCTCGTGGAGGGCGGCGAGCGGACATTCGTCACCGTGTCCGGAGCTGACGCCGTGGTCGATAAGGAAATGCTGCAAGGCATTGCCTATCGCGACGGAGACGCCATTTACGTCTCCGGCTACGACCTCGCCTACCCCGACGCGGGCGTCGCCGTCACCGAGCATGTAGCAAGCCTGCCTGCCGGCTCGCTATTGGTCTTCGACCCGGGCCCGCTGGTAGCCGAGATCCCGGCGGCCCTGGTGGCGGCGGTGCTCGAGCGTGCCGATCTGGTCAGCCTCAATGCCCCCGAAGCGAACCTGCTGGGGAGTGGGGAGGTGCTGCTCGGGCGCTTGCGCCCTGGGGCCGCCATCGTCCTGCGGGCGGGGGCAGACGGAGCCACGATCTTGCGCGCCGGTGTCGAGTCACTGTCGGTTCGGGCACCGGCGACCCGAGTCGTCGACAACACAGGGGCCGGCGACGTCCATGTCGGGGCGCTGATGGCCGGACTCGCACGCGGTCTCGGCCTGGCCGAGGCCACCCTGCTTGCCAACCGGGCGGCTGCCTACTCGGTCGGGCAGCGTGGGGCGGCAGCAGGGCCGACCCAGAAGCAGCTCGAGGAATTTGGCGCAGGGCGCTGGTAGCCGGGTAGCATTCGCGCCACTGGCGGGAATCAGACAGAAGGTATTCGGGAGGAAGGGCATGGCGACTGATGTGGTAGTCCGTCCGGGTGCGACGCTTTCCGTCGAGCAAAACGGCATCAACGTCATCACCGAGCCGGAGCGCAAGGGAAGTCCACGTGATCTTTTCTGGCCGTGGTGCGCGGCCAACATCGCCGTCCTGGGCATCAGCTACGGATCGTTCCTGCTCGGCTTCGGTGTCTCGTTCTGGCAAGCGACGATCGCCGGCATTATCGGCACGGTTCTCTCATTCCTTCTGGTGGGCTTCGTCTCGCTCGCCGGAAAGCGCGGATCGGCGCCGACGATGGTCCTGAGCCGTGCTGCGTACGGGGTGCACGGCGGAAGGCTCCCTGCGGCTCTCTCTTACATCCTCCTGGTGGGCTGGGAGACAGTCCTCGTGTCGCTGGCAACGCTGGCCACGGCTACCGTTTTCGGCCGCCTCGGCTTTGGCGACAACAATACGACCAAGATCATCGCCTTCGTCGTCGTCGCGGGTATCGTCGTGCTCTCTGGCATCTTCGGCTTCAACCTGATCATGCGTCTGCAGACCGTGCTCACGGTGCTGCTGACGGTCCTGACGATCGGCTACATGCTGCTCACTTTCAACCACATCAACTGGACGACGGTCAGCTCGCTGCCGGCGGGACCGGTGCAGGCCGTGATCGGCGCCCTCATCTTCGCGGCCACCGGGTTCGGCCTCGGCTGGGTCAACAGTGGGGCGGATTACTCGCGGTATCTGCCGCGCTCGGCTTCGAGCGCTGCCGTGGTCTTCTGGACGACCTTCGGCGCCAGCGTGGCCCCTGTGATCCTGGTCGTCTACGGTTTGCTGCTCGCGGGCTCCGATCCGAAGTTGAACGCAGCCATCGGCGCCGACCCAATCGGCGCCCTCACGACGCTGTTGCCGACCTGGTATCTGATCCTCTTCGCGATCGTCGCCATCGGCGGCCTGATCGGCGGCGCGGTGCTCGACATCTACTCTTCCGGCCTCGCCCTGCTCACGCTTGGGCTGCGCGTTCCGCGCTGGATGGCCGCTGGGTTCGACGGGGTGATCATGATCCTCGGCACGATCTACGTCGTGTGGTTCGCGAGCAGCTTCATCGCACCCTTTGAGGGCTTCCTGATCACCGTCGGCGTGCCGATCGCCGCCTGGTGCGGAGTGTTCCTGGCCGACCTCGCGCTTCGAAGGCGCGATTACTCCGACGCTGACCTGTACAACCCCAGCGGGCGCTACGGTGCATTCAACTGGGTCGCCGTCGGAACGACGGTGGTCGCCACCTTTCTTGGCTGGGGCCTGGTGACCAACACGCTCGCCAGTGCTCTCGCCTGGCAGGGCTACCTGTTGGAGCCGATCGGGCTCGGCCCCCGCCTGAACGGCCCCTGGTCGTTCGCGAACCTGGGAGTGCTCGTGGCGCTGGTCGTCGGCTTCCTAGGCCAGTTCCTGCTGGCCCGTGGCGCGGTGGCGCGTCAAGAGGCCGAGACTTCAGTGCCTATGCGGGCGTGACGTAGGCGGCGCCATTGCCGCCGCCAACAACGGCATGACGACGAAGCTTCAGGGCGCCCACCGGCGAGCTCCTCAGGGGCTGATTCGATCGCCGTTGCTAGCGCGATCGGTCGGGGGCCTCTTCGGATTTCGACTCTGGGACATCGATCTGCAGCACCAGGAGCCAGCTCGTGAAGATCCCAACCCCGAAGAACATGAGGGTCGTGGCCGCGAGCAGGAAGAACACCCGACCGTGCTGGACGAGCGCTAGCGCGAACGCCCCCACGCCCTCGGTGGCGCTTGCCACCGCAACCACCACGGAGCGCAGCAGCGGTCCCCCGCGCGGCCGGCGGCGAAGGTGCATTTCAGCTCGAACGCCCCTAAAAACGGTCCAGGCGCAGCGCGAGCATCACCGCCAAGATTTGGCCGTAGGGCCGTGGCGTCATGACGACGACTCCGACGCCGATCATCGACACGAAGCAGCTCAGCGATTGAGTGGCTCGATACCTGAGGAGCTTTGAGTGAGCGATGGCTCGGGGGCTCAGCGCGATGGCGATGAAAGTCAGGCCGGCGAATGTCGCGCCCACGCCGATCAGGGCGAGGAACAGGTCGCGCCACGCCCCCAGGCTGTCAGGGTC
>JALZAL010000014.1 GCA_030948325.1 Candidatus Dormiibacterota bacterium | reverse complement strand
TGGTCGGACCATCTGCGTGAATCCCGGGAGCGAGTACAGCGAGGGCGTCCTTCACGGCGCGCTCCTGGAATTCGACGGGAAAAAGGGACTCAAGAGATACCAGCTGACGTCCGGTTAGATAGGGAGGAGAGAGGGACATGGTGGATACAGGAGCTGCGGCGGCCCAGTCGATCGTCGCCGACTACACGGAAGCCGTCGTTCCAAAGAGCGCCAAACGTTCGAACTTCCGCGTCTTCCTGCTGTTCATGTCGATGCAGCTCGTCTTCGGGGCGGTGCTGGTCGGCTACGGCGCTCGCTTCCAGGGGCTGTCCCTCGGACAGCTGATCCTCGCCATGGCCATCGCCGCCACAACGATGACGATTTACTGCATCGGGTCGGCCAATGTGGGCGCAGTCGTCGGGCAGACACATGCGGTGACGACGCGAAGCATCTTCGGGCGGCTCGGCAGCTACCTCGTATCGGCGCTGCTGGTCATCGACGGCATGGGCTTCTACCTCTTCACGGTGCTCTTCGTGATCAGCCTGGCTGCGGCGCTGCTCGGCACGCTGCCTGCCGTCGCCCTGCTGACAGCGATCCTCGCCCTGGTGATGATCGTCAACAACTACTTCGGCTTCACCGGGCTCCAGAAATTCGCACAGTACGTGGCGGTTCCGGTGATGGTCGTGTGGGGCGTCTACGCGCTGATCAAGACCTTCACGTCGATCTCAAGCGACGTCCTCAACAACGTTCCGCATTCGACCAACCCGGCCTCGATCTTCTTTGTGACCGGCGCCATGGTGGGCCTTTCAACCTGGGGCAACGAGCCCGACATTTTCCGCTACGCCAAAGCCCGCGGCGCGTCGTCATGGAACATCCCGACCCTCGCCATCTCTTACTTCCTCGGCGCGTTCTTGTTTCCGATCCTGGGCTACCTCATCGCGGCAATCTCGAACACGCCCGACTTCGCACCCAGCATCCGCTACTTCGCCAACTTCACCGCCTTCGGGCTCGCGGGATTGATGATGATCGTGCTGCTGGTCAACCAGTGGGCCGTGCAGGACGGCAACCTCTACATCGCCATCAACGGCGCGCAGAACCTCCTCTCCTGGATTCCAGGCTGGCGCCGGCAGTACACGGTGGTCGGCCTCGGGCTGATCGCCGCCGCCCTCACCTTCATCCTGCCGAGCCTGCAGCAGACCTTCAACATCGTCACCGGAATCGGCGCAGTCACAGTCCCCGTGGCCAGCACGATTATGGCGATGGACGTGTTCATCGTCCCCAAGCTGTTCGGACTCAAGCGGCCGCTGCATCGCGTCGCGTCGTGGTCGGAGCTCGCCCTGGCGAACTGGCCGGGAATCGTGGCCTTGCTGCTGGGCACCGGAGTGGGCGCCTACACCGGGGGGCTGATCCCGGGGACCTCCGGCTTCGGAACGACGTACATCGGTTTCCCCGCCCTGCAGGCGTGGGTCACTGGAGCCGTCGCGTACCTGATCATCGTGGCGCTGGTCGCTCGGAGCCCGCGCGCGAAAGAGCTGCTCGGCTATTCCCAGATGGAGGAAGCCCCAGTCGCGGCGAGCGTGCATGCCTAAGGATCACGAGCTCGTCATCCGCGCCGCCCGGGCCATCTCCAGCCGGGGCGATGAGGTCGCGTGCACGATCGGAGTGAATGATGGACGGATTGCCGACGTCGCGCCGGCGGGTGCAGAGCTCAGGGGCGCCCGAGAGATGGATCTAGACGGGGACGTGGTCCTGATGCCGGGCCTTGTCGATACGCACGCTCATATATCCGAGCCGGGCACGGACCTGGAGGGCTTTGAAACGGCTACGAAGTCGGCGGCTGCCGGTGGAATCACGACGCTCGTTGACATGCCGCTGGACAACATCCCCTCCACGGTCACAGTGGAGGCGCTCGAGCAGAAACGAACCGCCGCGCGCGGCCGCATTCACGTCGATGTTGGATTCTGGGGTGGCCTGATACCAGGCTACCTCGACGCCCTTGCTCCGCTCTGGGATGCGGGGGCCCTGGGCTTCAAGTGCTTCCTGATCGACACGGGCTCGCCTGATTTCCCCCACGTGTCCGTCGAGCTCATGGAAATGGGACTTGGCGTCGGTCGCGACCTTGGGGCCCCGCTGCTGGTCCACGCCGAAAGCGATGAAGTGGCGCGCGCGATCGAGACCTATCACGGTCGCAGCTACGCCGCTTACCTGGCCACCCGTCCACGAGAGATCGAGAACGTCGCCGTCGCGCAGGTCATCGACGCGGCGCGGCGCACCGGCGGCCACGCGCATATCGTCCATCTCTCCAGCGGCGATGCGGTGCCGCTGATCGCGGCCGCTCGCAAACAAGGCGTCACAGTGACGGCCGAGACGTGCCCTCATTACCTGACGGTGGCGGCGGAAGAGATCCGTGACGGCGACACCCGTTTCAAGTGCTCGCCTCCCATCCGCGAGGCATCCAACCGGGAGCCCCTGTGGTCAGGCTTGGGCACCGGCGTCCTCGACCTAGTCGTATCCGACCACTCGCCTGGCACCGTGGCGATGAAGAAGCTGGACACCGGCGATTTCGGCTCCGCCTGGGCAGGCATCAGCTCGCTGCAGCTGGGGCTGCCCGTGGTGTGGACCTTGGCCCGACAGAGAGGCATCCCGCTTGGCAAGGTTGCTGGCTGGATGTCGACCGCGCCCGCCGCGCTCGCCGGCCTGGGACGCAAAGGCCGGATCCAGGTTGGCTTCGACGCCGACTTCTGCGTCTTCGCGCCGGACGGCCGGTCGGTCGTCGACGTCACCCGGCTGCACCACAAGAACGCCATCACCCCCTATGCCGGGCGCACCCTCGACGGGGT
>JALZAL010000328.1 GCA_030948325.1 Candidatus Dormiibacterota bacterium | reverse complement strand
GGCTAGCGCCCATCCAACCCTCTCTCGCCCTAGCCGCGGCCGCGGCATTCGCCGTCATCAGCTACGCGGCGAGCCGCCCGGCAACGGCGTCGACTTTGTTGCTCGGCGCGTATCTCATCCCGCTCCTCGCCTTCGGCCGGCTATACGCCTACACCGGCTTCGATCCCGTCTACCTTCCCGAGGTCCTGTTGATGGTGGCCCTCGTCGTCAGTTTTCCTCTTTGGTGGTCGGCCTACCTCGATGCCGTGCCCCGGTGGTACAGACTTGCGAGCGCTGGTTTTGCACTACTGGGGCTGGTAGCTACCTACAACGGCTTGGGGCACGGCTACCAGGGCGCGATGAAGGGACTCATCTTCGTCGTGTACCCCTTGGCGAGTGCGCCGTGCGCGGCGTGGATTCGGGTTCATGGTGCTCAGTGGCGGGGCATCCTTCTTGCCGCAGCCGTCGCCTCGCCCCTCGGCCTGCTCGTCTTGACGTTGGCGAACAGTAGCGAGGGGATCGCGGCGGCCTATGGGTTCTACCTGGCCGGGCTGGTTGCGTTGGCAGTGGTTTGGCCGCAGGGGCTTGGGCGACGGGTGCTGATCGTCGCTGCGTACCTTGGCCCCGTGTTGCTTGTCGGCTCCAGCCGACGAGGGCCGATTTTGACGATTGTCGTCGCGTTGGTCGTGAGCCAGATCGCACGGCGGCAGATGCCGTGGCGAACCGTCCGACCGTTCGTGGTCGGGTGCGCCGCCGGGCTCGCAGTTCTGGCATTCGTTATGGGTATCAGCGGTAGTACCCCCGACCACCTTCCGCTGGTTGGCACGACCGTGCAACGGTCCACTCACTCGTTTGGCAGTCCAGGGCCTGAATCTGAGGCGAACGTTGCCTTTCGATTTGATCTCTGGCGGTACTCGATGGAGACCACTTTGCACCATGGCTTCTGGTTGGGCACGGGTTTCGGGCGCCCCTTCGACTTCCGCTTTCGCAACGTCGACTACCGAACGGTGGATACAGGAGGCCCGCACAACTCCTTCGTGGGCGTCTTCTACTTCATGGGCGTACCCGCTGGTCTGGCGTTCATCGCCATAGTTGTGGCCGCCTTCCGCTCGGCCGGCCGGAGACGCGACTCTCCGCAGCTCGCGGCCTTCCAGCTTGCTTGGCTCGCCGCGGCCGTCGCCACCATGTTCACAAACGTGGCCCTGGAGGCGCCGTACATCGGGGGTCCGATCTGGATACTGATCGCTTGGAGCCTTTTGTCGCGCGAGACCGCGGATCCCGAGTCAGCCGGCCAACGGCGCGACGCGCTCCATGCCTGACGAACGGCCTTATGCCTCGGGGGAGAGATTCTGGACGAACAACCAGCCCGGAAGCCGGTTCAGTCGCGCCGCGATTGGATCGGAAAGGTTCTTCCGAGAGGTCGAAGCGCATCGTTATGGCCTTGAAGCTCATATCCTCGACATCGTTGACGTCTCTCGGTGGTTGGGCGCCGACGTGCTGGAGGCGGGGTGCGGGATCGGAACCGACGGGATCCAGTTGGCTCGGGCCGGTGCTCGCTACACCGCTGTCGATTTCAGCCGTGGTGCTCTCGAGCTCGCGCCGAAACGCTTCCAGCTCGAGGGCGCACGGGGCTCCTTCTGCCGTTCGTCGGTCACCCATCTTCCATTCCCCGACGCGTCGTTTGACATGGTCTTCTCGCATGGGGTCATCCATCATGTCGACGACACGCAGGCGGCTGTCGACGAGTTCCACCGCGTCCTACGGCCGGGTGGCACGGCGATCGTAATGGTTTATCACCGCAGCTCACTCAACTACTACTTGACCATCATGATGCTGCGAAGATTGCTGGTAGCTGTGCTTCTGGTCCCGGGGACCGTCGGTGTAGCAGCGCGCTTGACAGGCGAGAATGCAGCAGTGCTCGAGGGTCACCGCGGTCAACTCCGTCGCCACGGCATGCGATACCTGACGGACAGCTCGTTGTTTCTGTCGAACAATACCGATGGGCCGGGAAATCCGTTGTCAAAGGTGTACTCCCGCCGCGACGTGGAGAAAATGTTTTGCCGCTTCAAGAGCATGAAAACGGGAGTTCGCAACCTCAATCTACGGATCTACCCTGGGGGCGAATTGCTGGCGCGTACAAGCCTCGCCAGGCGAGTTGAACGCCGAGTCGGTTGGCACCTCTACATCGAGGCTGTGAAGTAGCGGCCGGCTCAGGCCTTGTCCGCCTGAGTGGCTATCACCGCGAGACCGGGAACTTGGCGAAGGCTCACGCGCGTCGCCCCAGCTTCGAAGAGAGCTTTCGACAGGGCTTCGAATCGCTGGGGCTTGTCGTAGGTCGGCGACAACCAGTCGTGTGTATCCAGCCGTGACCAGTCGTACTGTTGGTCGTCGTTCAGAGGTAGCGTGCCCCAGTAGTTGGCAATGGGCATCATTGCCCGTGCCAACCGGCTCACCCTCTTGCCCTTCAGCGACGGGATTCGGCGAGCCACGGGCGTGAAAGTGGCTACGAGTTCGTCGCTGAGCTTCGCTATGGACGCGGGCGAGAGATGCCGACAGACGCGGCGCAACAGCATCTTCGGCTGAAGCGGGGTGTACCACCGTCTCTCGTACATCCAGATTGCCAGTTCACCGCCCGGACGGACGAGCCGGAGCAACTGACGCGCGGTTGCTGTCGGGTCAGGAGTGTGCTGAAGCACCCCGATTGAGAACACCCGGTCGAACGATCCCGGATTCAGCGGAGGCCGCATGAGATCTGCCCTGACCACTACAGCCGATTGGAAACGGCGCAGGTTCTCCGAAGCCGCATATACAGCGGCAGACAGGTCCAAGGCTACGAGTTGAGCCGCTGCCGCGGAAACGATCTCGGAATAGCGCCCGGCACCGCAGCCGGCATCGAGCACCACCTGGCCCCGCATGTCGTCGGGTGACCAGCCGGTCACCAGCTCGAACTGGCGCCGACTTATCGTTGTCCCATTACAAGAGTCCAGCTGGGTATGCCGGAAACGTGACCACTGGTCGCCGAAGTTCTCGGCATAATCGTCGGCGGGACCGAAGTCCCAGACACCACTAACGACACGGCCGACGGTACCGCAACCTCCACAGCGCACCACGTCTGCGCTGCGCCACAACCGCCCCGAGCACGAGGCGCACGCGAGTGGGGCTGGGGCCGACTCTGCATCATCACTCACCTCGTGAGCAGATGGCGCGCGGCATCGTCAGCGAGCCCGTAGATTGTTGGTGCCACTGATGCAGTACATACAGCGCCCACACTCGTTGGGCGGTGAGCCAATCGGGAGTCGGAGTAGCCCGGCTACCCAGCCTCTTCAATTCCCCGGCAACAAGCTTCGGATCCACCAACCCGACGTTTCGCACCGAGGCGGGTGAAAGCACATCCTTCAGCTGTTCTTGGCAAGTGGGATGCTGCAACCACTCGCACAAGGGGAAGGTGAAGCCCTGCTTGCGCCGCTCGGTCAACGCCGCCGGCAAGCGGCGACGAGCTATCGCTCGAAGCAGCACCTTGGACTCCTGCCAGGTGACCTTCGCTTCCCCGGCAATACCCAAGGCGAACTCCGCCAGCACGCTGTCGGTGAGCGGGACGCGAACCTCGAGCGAGTGCGCCATGCTCATGACGTCCAGGTCCCGGAGCAGCGTGTTCGGAAGATAGTTCACGATGAGATGTCGGCAAATGGCGTTTATCCGGTCACCATCTGGTGCATGAGCCAAGACAGGTTGCGGAACGGGCGCCCCGATCTCGCCGGGGCCGAAGAGAGCACCGACCGTGGCCATCAGGGTCGGAATATCGCCGCCTGTCAGCAGGGTCGAAGCGGCACGGATATACCAGTTGTGTTGCAGCGAAGCTGGCAAGCGGATGACCCGTCGACCTTGTGAGGTGACGGCGGCCGGAAAATGAGAGGTCGTCCGCAACGCAGCCTGAATCCGAGCCACGAACCTGAAGACATTGTACCCGGCGAACAGTTCATCTCCCCCCTGGCCGGAGAGGGCCACCTTCACCTCCGCCGCCGCAGCGCGAGCCACGAAGTAGCTGTTGACTCCGTCGGCAGACGGCTGGTCGATCGCCCCGACGATCTCCTCCATGCAGTTCGCAAATTCGCCCCGGGTAACGACGACATCGGTGTGATCTGTACCGTAACGATCACTGACGATACGGGCGAAGGACTTCTCATCCCACCGCTCCGGCGACCGGGTCTCGAAGCCTACGCAGAATGTCTTTAGCGACGGCGAGTGTTCGGATGCATAGGCGGTGATAAGTGAAGAGTCTATGCCGCCGCTCAGGAAAGTGGCCACGGGAACGTCCGAGCACAGATGGCGTTTGACGCTGTCGGCGAGATGAAGGTCGAGTCGATCCACGAGATCGACCTTTGACTGGCTGTCGACGCCAGACGGTAGAGGATCGGGCAGGCGCCAGTATGCAAGTTCGGCAGCACGACCGTCCCGGACGGTGAGGTAATGGCCAGGAGGCAGACAGCGCATGCGAGAAAATATTGTGCGAGGACAGTGAACTGAACCAGTCAGAAGAAACTCGGTTACCGCTTCGCTGTCGAGAGTGGCATCGACCCCCATCGTAGTTAGCGCGTGCAACTCCGACGCTACTGTCGTGACGTCGTCTTTGTGGGAATAGTAGAGCGGCTTTATGCCTAAAGTGTCCCGGGCTGCCAGCAACGAGTTCTCCTGCCGGTCCCAAAGAACGAAGGCGAACATCCCACGGAGCCTCCGGAGGCATTGAGGCCCCTCGACGACCAGCAACGCCAGCAGCGATTCAGTGTCGCCGTGACTGCGCCATTTCCAGCCGGCCCGGGTAGCCGATGAGCGAAGCTCGGCGTGGTTGTATATCTCTCCGTTGTACGCAAGAACGTAGCGTCCGTCGGGGCTATGCATAGGCTGATCGGCTGCATTGCTCAGGTCGACGATCTTGAGACGCGTATGGCACATGAAGATACCGGGGTCCTCGAATACGCCTTGGGCGTCCGGTCCCCGGTGGGCAATGGAGGCGAGGGCAGCGCGGCAACGACCGGGGGACGGCGGGTCGCCATGCCGGAAAGCGATTCCGCACATCAGGCGGGAAGGTGGGCCGGCATAAGCTCGGCAAAGAGCTCGACGAAGCGCTCTTGAAAAGCCTCGGGGGTATACCGATCAAGGTAGCGCTCTCTTGCCGCCCGGCCGAGCTCTTCCCGAAGCGGTGGCTCTTGAATGAGCCGGCGCAGGGATACGGCAAGATTTACCACATCCCGGGGTTCGACCAGGAGTGCTGCCGCGCCGACTGTCTCCGGCACGCCGCCGAACATCGAGGTGACGATCGGAAGGCCGGCGGCGAGCGCCTCGATGATGACAAGAGGTTGCCCGTCGTTCTCAGTGGGATAGGCGAATACGTCGGCGCGCTCGAAGGCCCTTCGCTTGTCGGAACCGCTCAGGCCGCCGGTAAGTTCCAGCCGATCCGACACCCCGAGCTCCTCGGCGAGATGCAGGGCACGACGCGCAACGCCTTGGGGCGGCTCGCCGACCATGGTGAGTCGGGTAGCCTCCAGTCCTGGCTCAGCAATGGACCGGATGAGAGTTTCAGCCCCTTTCGTGGCGAAGTCGTTTGCCACGTAGAGAATCCGTAGCTCGCCCGGGTTGCTCGTAGCTCGTTCCTGGCGACATCGGCTGAAAGATGCGATCCCCGACGGCCATGGGTCGGCCACCGTGTTTTCGAGTACCCGGACCCGGTCGCTAGGCACGAGACCGTCGTATACCGACCTGAGCCCTGGCGTGAGGGCAATGGCCATGTCGGCCCATCCGAGGGTCCGGCGGACAACGCGGCGTTCAAGCGCGGACGCACTCCGGTAGAAGTCCTGCAACTTTGCGCCCCGTAGGTGGACTACCAGCGGACGGCGAAACATGTGAACGATCGAGATGAGGATCGCGTCCCGCACGTATCCCCACCGCCCCTGGGAGATCGACAGATACACGGCCTTGACCGGAAAACGTGCCGCAAGCCAAGCGGTCTGAACGGCATGGGCAAGCCCTAGGATTACATTTCGGAAATCGAGCACGCCGACGTTGAAGACGCTTCGTCGGTCCTGGGTGTTCACATGTACGACTGTCGCCCCCGCGGCCTCGAACGCGGCGCGGATCATGATCGTGCCTATGGCAGGACCGAAAATCGGTGGTGGAAGGGGGCCGATGACTAGCGCCATCCCATGGAGGGCTCGCCCCCCCGACTGACCTGGTGTGGACATAGGTCCCTGGCAATTTGCTCCGCTGCGACACGCCACCCCTTCCGAGGCTACACGCGGCGTCCCGAGCTTCAGCTCGACGAGATGTGCGTTCGGTACCACAACGCGAACGTCAGCAGTGTCCAGATCCTGTACGTGTTGTCGGCCTGGCCCGATTGATGTTCTTGCACGAGCCGCCGCACGGCTGGGGGCTGGAAGAGGCCGGTGGCCGTGAGCCAGCGATCGGACAGCGCGTCTTGGGTCAGCGGCGCCAGCTCGGACCGCAGCCATGAGCGGATCGGCGCCGCGAACGCCGCCTTGCGGCGCCTGATGATCTCGTCGGGCAGAATGCCCGCCATCGAACGGCGCAAGACCTCTTTCCCCTTGAAACGAGGCATCTTGACGTTCTCGGGTATCCGAAGCGCCAGGTCGGCCACCTCGTCGTCGAGAAACGGCAGGCGCATCTCGACGGAGGCAGCCATGCTGAGACGGTCGCTGTACGCCAGGTTCTGGTTGGCCAGAAATGTCTTGTAGTCGAGGTACAGCATGCTGTCGAAGAAGGACAGGCCATCGGCTTGGTCCAACACGCTCAGGTGAAATGCCCAGGGTGACTCGGCCAGGGCCTCGTCGCGTGCCTGCGGCGTGAGGAGGTCCACAGTCGAGGCAATGTTGAAGTAGTACGCGGCCCGGTTTGCCACGTATCGCTGCTTGGCGGGGAGATCGAGGTTGTCGAGGATGTTGCGACCGGCTCTGTGCGCGGCGAGAACCAAGCCTGGGCTACGTCCCGGGAGGCGACGGGCGATGCTCGGGAGCGCATCGACGCTGCTCGACGCTGCTCGGCGGAACCACTCGGGTTGCCGTGCGAGCTTCTCTGCAATCTGCCCGTACATGTGGACCCGGTAGCCGCCGAACAGCTCGTCGCTCCCCTGCCCTGAGAGC
>JALZAL010000325.1 GCA_030948325.1 Candidatus Dormiibacterota bacterium | reverse complement strand
TGCTCGAACCAGGCAATCCACATTTCAGCTGTGAGTCCGGCAGTCCGCAGCCGACCGTCTCCATCCGGATGCGAGTCAAAGGCTCCAGCTCGAAGCCCGTCGCGACGTAGCACCCAAACCGCGAAATTAACGTTTGGATCGGTTGAGGTACTGATCGTCCACGAATCACCGCCGACAGGAATCACGTTTGCCTGCTTCACCTCAATCTCGCGCCAGATTACGTATGAAGGCGGGGGCTTCAAGTCTACGTGGAGCACGAATGGACTGAGCGCGAGCCCATAGTGGATTCGAACCTCGATCTGGTCGTCTGACCTACCGTAGATCGTGGCTAAGCGCGGGCCCCGCGCGCACTGTTAAGAAGCGATCAAGGCTTCGTCCAGTCGCGCGTTCATCTGGACGGGTGCAACCAAGAAATCTGAGATCGTTGGTCCCGCACCGTTCGCCGGGTTCGTCGTGCGGTAGGTTCACCGCGATGGCTGGGCATCTGTTCTTGGAACAGTCTCAGGAAGCTTGTGGCAACATCCGACGTCGGCGACGACCGTCAACGGCGGAGGTAGCTGGCGCGGCTGCCGCGGACACCGATCCGGTCTTCGACCTCTACCTGCTGGCCCGGCTCTCCGTTCAGGAGGCCGTCGACGGCGAAAGTCTCGACGATCAGGTCAGCCAGGGTAAGCGAAACGCGGCCGAAGTCCTGGGCATCGAACAGGACCGGATCGCTTTCGTGGACGCCGATCCCGATGCCATCCGCGAACCGACAGGCCCGCTGGTCAGGGTCAGCGCGACCTACATCTCCGGGGGCGCGCCTTGGGAGCAGCGAGATGACCTCCGCGAGGTCATTGAGCTGGCCCGCGCCGGCCGCGTCCGGGCGGTCATGACGCCGAACTTGGACCGGGTGGCGCGCAACGTGGAGGTCGCTCATCGGTTCCGGCGCGAACTGGTCAGCGCGGGCGTCCGGACGCTCTTCGAGGGGTGCGTCCCCCACGACCTGGTCGACGACAACCAGCAGTTCATCTATGGGATCCGCGCTCAGTTCAGCGCCTTCGAGCGCACCCGGATCGTGCGGCGGATGTTCGGCGGCAAGCTCCGGGCCGCGCGAGCGGGGTTCTATGTCGGCGGCGGGCTGCCCTTCGGAACGGCGCTGGAGGCGACCAGTGGACCGGGAAAAGCGCGCCGCTCCCGGGTGGTGGCGAATGCGGCCGAGATGGAGGTCGTGCTGGCCCTCTTCACCAAGCGGCTCCAGGGCGTTGGCGTGCCGGAGCTGGCGGGATGGACGCGAGCGATCGGCGTCATGCCAAGCAGCCCTCATTCCAAAACGCCGGGGCCGGGTCTCACCCACGCCCAGATCTACCGCATTCTCAGCAACGAGTTCTACGTCACCGGCGAGCTGGCCTTCCATGTGACCCAGCCGGGGTGGCCGGTCGAGGTGATCCGGCAGCGGATCCCGCTGCCCCGCCACGCGGACCGCGAGGTCTTCGACCAGCTGGCGGTGATGCGGAGGCGGCGCTCCGGGGAGCGGGCGGCGGCGGGGTCGTATCTGCTGGCCGGCCTCGTCTATCACCGGGGGAGCGGGACCCCATTTACCTCCAGCTCGACCAGGACGGCAGCACGCCGGTATCGCTACTACAGCAACCCGGCGTGGGCGGCGGCGCAGCGTCGCCACCGGGCGGAGAAGGCGGCCGTCGACGGCCCCCCTCGCCGACGGGCGCGGCCGATCCGGGCATCGCTGACGAAGGACGAGCTGGAGGGAGTGGTGCTGGCCCGGCTGGTGCGAGCAGCGGGGGACCGTCGCCTCCTCCGCAGGATGCTGAAGATTGATCGCGCGAACGAGGACGCCGCCCGAGCCGCCTATGGAAGGAACCAGAAGAAGCTGCAGCAAGCAGAGGCCGCGGCGGATCGCCTGCTCGAGGCCTTTGCCTCTGGGGACCTGCACATGACCGAAGCGACAACGCGCAAGTACCGGGAAATCGCCGGTCGCGTGGCGCGTCTCACCATCGACGTCCAGAGGCTCAAGGCAAGACTCGCTCGTGCCCATGGCCAGGAGCGCGAGGCCCAGCTCCAGGAGGCCCTACGACGCTTGCCTGGGCGGCTCACCGAAGGGATGCCTGGCCAACGCCGCGCTCTCGTCGCCGGCCTGGTCTCCCGCGTCTGGATCGATGACGACGGCAAAGTCTCTGTCAGTCTCCGCGGCACGGATCTCTGCCGATCGCCCGCCGACGCGAGGGAGGGGAGCTGACAGGAGGGGCGTTCGGCGGTCAACGCTGTACGTGAGAAACATCTATAAGGATGTGGATGTCCGCAGGAATCTCCGCTTCCAGAGTCTTTGATCGCGGTCAGCGAAGGCGGCGCCTTCGCTTGGGCCGCGGCTAAAGCGCCGCGAGCAGATGGCGACGCAGTCCGAGGCGGCCATACCCGGCGACCTCGATAAGCGCGTCCTACCGCCACGGCAATAACGGGACGCAACCCTAGGGAACTTACGAAAATATCCCGCGGAGAAACTTACTTTGCGCCGGTCCGTTATCCGTGTGCAGTGAACTGGCGGAGGTGCGTAGGGTTGGTCTGGCTCGCGGCGGTCGGGCTGCTCCATGTTGATGTCAGCGGCAAATACGTCCACGCCGATTCCACGCCGATCATTGGACTCGCGGTCTTAAGACGCCGCGAAGGCGCGGCTGATTGATTCAGGAGAGAGACACTTTTCCTGAGGGACCATACTTTGCAAAGGCCTGACAGATGACCGCAGATATCTCGGAAGAGTTGGATGCTCGGCCAACTGGGGGACTCAGGCGAGTGGTCCTCCCGTTGCTCGCGCTGGTCATTGGCGCGGTCATCGGCTTCGGCGGTCGGTCGTGGCTGGCCTCCCCCAGCGATGTCGTAGTCGACGGGCACCCGTCAACCCTGCACGTCTACCGCTTCGATCCGACCACAAAAGCTTCCCCCGTTGGAGCGGTCATTTTCAACCAGGCCACGATCTCTAAGGTGGCAGCCGAGCTCAACGGCCTACCGGCATTTCCCAAGAGCGGCCGATCTTGCGACAAAGACGGCTTGTATGTCGCATTAACCTTCAGCTACGACAACGGTGATTCGGCAACCGTGAACGTGCGCTCAGCGCCTTGTGGGATGGTGACCAAATATGGAGACGAGAAGGTTGTCGCCGATGCACTCGGCTCGTCGCTCTACGAGGATCTGGCCGCATTGTTGCCGTCCAACCCGTAAGCCGCTTCCCTTCGGCAAGGCCCAGGTCCGGTGATCTGGCCCTTTCTCTTTGTCCTCACGCCGATTCCACGCGCATTTCGGTCGGTAGGCGCTGACCGGCAGGGCATCTGCCAGCTTCAACGTGATGTCACAGCCATGTTACGGCGGGAACTCTTCGTATTCACGCTGTACTGGAACTTCCCTTTCGGGGTCGATCTCGGCGCGCCCGGAAAGGCAGCCGTTACGGTCACCCCCTACTGCTTCAGCGTGCCGGCATCGCCGCCCGGTCCCTTCCGATTTCGGACGAGGGCGACGGGATCAATCTCCAGGAGGAGGGCCGCCGTACAGCGCGCTGGGGTGGCTTCTGGGTAAAAGACGTGCGCTTTGCCCATCGACAGCTCGGCGGTCTGCAGCCGACCCGGATTCTTGTGGCGTAGGTTATCCGAGATCGGTCGCCGGTTGGTGAGTCGTGGTGATGGTGAGGATCATCAGCTAGCCACAGAGCAACAGCAACGAAGACCGATCATTTCGGCTGCCTTGCATGGCTTGTTTCATATGTCCCCTAGCTTGGCGAATATCCGCTCAATCACGTGCCTGACCCCGGCGTGCGGCAAATAGAACCGCATACCCAAGCACGCATATGCTGCATTCAATTATTAGGGCTGTCTGTAAAGTAACCGCTCCAAAGAACACGAAGGAGAAAAGGACATATAACAAGACCGCAGCAGTTGCCGCGCCGGCTTTTAGAATGGTCGGGCCATCCTTGCTGACAGCATAAGCGGTGACCAATAATGGCGCGATAACGATGTAACGCCCGATAGTGAATCCGGTGAGCCACGAGAGAACAAAGCCGCCCAGTGTTTCGAGAAATAGGGCTGCATAGCGCATGGTGCTACCTCGCTCGCACGCGAATCCTACTCTTTACGCCGACGAGGCTAATTCCACCAAAGCCAACTCGAGTAGCGTAAGCAGGAATGCGTCGCAGCCCCACCCCCCACGTATTCGTCCGACCCCATGCATTGTCGTTGGCCTTTTCGTAGACGTTGTTGGAGTTGTATCCGATGCCCGTGCCGCCGCAAAACGGCTGGTTGTAGCCCGTGGCGGATTCGAACCTCGATTCATCTCGTCCGGAATAGCCCGCTAGATCGCGGCTAGCGCAGGCCGCGCGGATTGTTAAGAAGCGATCAAGGGTTCGTCCAGTCGCGCGTTCATCTGGACGATGGTCGCGGTAGCAAGGGCTCAGAAATCGACCGAGCTGTCGCTAGCACTTTCTTAACGCGGCAAGCTCTAGCCGTTCGAATATCCAGGGCATGGCTAGCGACGATTGGCGCTACGCGGTCAGGACAAATACCTTCAGGGCGCAACACTCGTCCGAAAGCGCTACTACGCACATAGCGCCCAATGGGAGCATGACCACTGCGAGTTCTGCTCGACCAAGTTCATGGACCCGTCATTCTCAGCCGAGCATGCGCAGCTCATTCAGGACAACCCCGAAGTCCTAATCGAGGGCTATGCGGTTCAAGGCGGAAAGACCATCCATGGAATAAAGGATGACTACTGGTGGATATGCCCTCCGTGCGTGAGCGACTTCGCGGCCCGTTTCGGCTGGAGGATTATCGAGGAACCGAAGGGCTCACGATCTAAGCTCACGGTAGCCGGGGAGCGCACGGAGGTGCCCTAGACGGAATCAATAGCCCGTGGCGGACACTAATCGAACATTCGAATTGGAACGGGCGCCCTTAGATGCCGCTGCCGTAACCGGCAGGCGGGAGAAAGCCGGAGCGGACCATCCTCGGCGGGATGACTGAGAGCTGAGGAGTTTAGGTGCTGTTGCCGAGGATGACCACTAAAGCAACGACCACGACCATGACGACTAGCCCGAGCCCGAAGACCCACAACGGCGCGCCGACCGGGCCGTACATGGATCGAGCTTAGAACTCCTGGGCAACCATAAGTAGATGTCCTCTTGAGAAGCGGTACGACCCATGGCCAGACAGAAGTCAGGCGTCCGATGCCGAAGTTCCCAACAGCATTGTTAAGGTCGTTCAGGTGAGCCAACTGAGGATTGCGACGGAAGTCTCTTGCAAGACCTACCAGATACAGAGGTCCCCGATGGATTCGATCTTCGGACCTTCCGAGTTGGCGACGAAGCTTGATGGGCCAAATTAATGACCGGGGCCATTGGCGACTGGGACGAGCAGTCAACAGCAAAAGAGTTTCTCGGCGATCCGGGCGTACAAGCGGATGGAATCTTCTTTCTGATTAGCGGCGGCCTGTACATCGCCACGGCAACGGATAAGCGGGTGCCTCAGTCCGAGGTCGGTTACCTTCACATGGTCGCCGTGGCTCCGTCTTTCCGAGGAAGGCGACTAGGGCGATTGATATCCCTCGCTGTCCTGCGCCATATGCGGGAGCGCGGCTGCCAGCAGGCTATTCTTGATACGGACGATTTCCGGCTGCCAGCGATCCGCACATACTTTCGTCTCGGCTTTGTGCCCGATAACTTCGAAGCCGACCACGCCGAGAGATGGCTCGAGATAGACGCCAAGCTTCGAGTGGCCCGACGACCTTAGTTTTCTTACCCTGCTTCCTTGGCGAGCCTGTAGCGGATTCGAACGCACGCCGGCGTCGATGGCGCGCGAGTGCGGCTCCTAAACAAGCGTCCGCCAGGCGTCCGTCAACCGTCCGCTGACCGTCCGCCAAGCGTCCGCTGACTCGACTGCCGAATACCAAGCGCTCATCTCGGCTGGCAGGAGGAGTTCATAACTTGTACGGTGGGGACACCACTCATTTCGGGTGTCATAACTTATTAGTTTATTTGTATAATCAAGGTCAATGCCCTCTTAGCGCGATCGTCCGCTTGTGTTCGCGGTCCCCTTACGCCGAGAGAGCGCTGCCGCGTTAACGGCGGTTAATTAGGATGACCACTAAAGCCACGACGCCGACGATGACGATTAACCCGAGCCCGAACACCCACAATGGCGCACCGACCGGGCCATACATGGATCGAGCTTAGAGCAGCGCTCGCCTGCAGGCCGGCAATCCTTCGAGCCCTTGAGCGACCAGGCTTGTGGCCAATCCGGGCGACGCGTGCGATGCTGTCCATCCAGGGGCCTAAGCCGACCATGTGGCGACCTTGTAGCTCTTCGGAAAGATACAGTGCCAAGGACAGCCAGCAACGCGATGGTTGAGGCTGCCCTAACAATTTATCGCGGCGACTGGCCAGCAGTTATGACGTAGGTGAAAGGCAACCCGACTTCTGGGTGCTGGAAACTGTTCGTCTCCTCCGTTAAATCTCTAAATGAGGGGCCGGAGCGCGCTTGGTCAGGTAGCCGAACTCGTTCGGCGCAACGGATGGAAAAACATCACTGAGCGCGTCGCTATTCTGCTGGTGGTCGCCGGATTAGTCGTCGGCCTTCTGTTGCTTACTGGGCAAAACGACGGCAAGGTCTTTTACAACATCCTCCCAAACCCCGGCCAATAGCTCACTAAGCGCAGCCAAACCTTCCTAGCCTGGGAGAAGCAGGGCATCGATCGGTTCGGCCGGAGTGGTCACCTGCCGGCGCACCGCGCCGGTCCGGCCGTCGACGAACAGGACCGCGCGCGGTTGAGCCTGAAGTAGAACCAGTAGGTGGTCAGCGCCAGCAAGAATCCGTTCGCCGCACACCTGTCCGCCCAGCGGGTCGAGTAGTTGTGTTTTCCCACTCGTCAAACTGACCGAGCTCAGCCCGGGTACGTACAGACAGCTTCCCGCCGCATAAAGCGTGCTCGTTGTCCTGTCAACGGCAAACTCCATCAAGTGGTTGTTTTCGAGCTTGGTGTCAAACGTGCGGGTCTCAACGCCTGACGAATCGAGCTCCAGAATCTGGGGAGATCCGGTTGCGGCTAAGAACCCATTCCCGAAAGGCTCGAAATCCCCGTGGATCCGAGCGCAGCCAGACTCCGGCTGCGGTGACGACGCGCATCGCCGAACGCCCTGAGGTTCGATAGAGAAGATGTCCATGCCAGCGGCGTCTGGACCGTGATAGCTGATGAACAGCTGCCGCTCGTCGGCTGAGACGGCGCCGCGGAGAACGTACCAGTTCCGTCCTGCGGAGGGGCGCGCAGTCCAGTTTTCAATGACTGTCGTTGCGGTCGGGTCGAGCACCGTAACGACGGCGTCGGATGGCGGCCCATGGGTGGGACCGGCATCAGGCCCAACGGCCCGGTTGCCAAAAAGATAAATCCGGCCTGTTTTCGACCCGACGGCCAGCCCTCGATACGTGACGCCGGTTCCGGGCACGGGCACAGTTGCCTGGATCTGCAATGTCCGCACGTCCACCGTGGCAACACGATTGTCACCAGGTGTGTCCGCAGACACCAAGACAACCAGCCGCTTGCCATTGTTGGAAAGCGCCATCAGCCGTGCGACGTCTCGTGTTGCTCGGGGTGCGGAAGATAGCCGAACCGACCCCAACGTGGCACCTGAATTCGCCGATAGGGCAAGCAGTTGGTTATCGGCCAGCAGAGTGAGCACGGTTACGCGGCTCGCCGGCAGTGTCGATGCCGGTTGTGCCGGGGTGCACCCAGCCGCCGCTAACGCTAGTGCCGCTGGAACCGCTATGAACCTGCGCAATGCTGCTCTAAGACGTATTACGCCTGCCGGCAAGAAAAGGATCCATCCGAAGCCCACGAAGGTGCGTTCGGATAATCCTTCAACCCACGAACTAGGCTCGACAACTCGCGATGAAGGTCATTGCCCGTATAGCGGATTCGAACGCACGCCGGCGTCCATGGCGCGCGAGAGCGGCTCCTAGGCAGGCCTCCGCCAAGCGTCCGCGGACCGTCCGCCGAGCGTCGGCTGGAGCTCGGCCGCCGAATACCAGGCGCCCAGCTCGGCTGGCAGCTGTTGGGACACCACCATCTCGGGTGTCCTAACTTTTAGTTTATTTGGTGCTAACTCGCGCCAGCGGAATCAGGACTGCCTAAGCTGAGAAGTTCTCGGCCTCCGCCGGCCATGTTCCATCGAGAAACTGCTGCGTCGCGGGAAAGAATTTCTCCGGAGCTTCTGCCCACGGAAAATGGCCAGCTCCACGGATCAGAAAGAGTCGCGCGTTCGCAATCGCTGCCGGCCAATCGCGCATGTCTTCCGCAGTCGCGAGATCTTCGGCTCCGTAGATCACAAGAGTCGGTGCTGAAACCGATGCGACATCATGTTGCCAATTCCATTCTCCGATCGAGGCATACAGGCGCTCAAAGTTCTTATTGACGTTTGACGGCCACTCGTTCGGGAGCTCGCACGGGTCACTCTTGATGCGGCTCAGCGCCGAGCGGTCGGCCAGCTGGCGGGGCCGGTGCACCCTTGTGTATTCACGGCAATAAGCGACCGGATCACTCTTGTCGAGACCGGAGTTTCGCATATCTTCTAGATGCTTGACACCGGCCGCGTCAATCCGCTTGTCAACCATGGCTCGAATTTCTGCAGGCAGTGGCTTCCGTCGCAGGGTCATTGGGCCCACCAAAAGAAGCCGACTTACGCGCTGCGGATGCCGTGCTGAATACAACGCGGTGACGGCTCCCAGGTACGACCAGCCGACGAGCGCCATTTGCTCAAGATGGAAGTGCTCTCGAACAGCCTCGAGGTCATTGATCTCGTGTTCGAACCCGAGTTGTCCGGGATCGCGTACCTCGTCGGAGCGTCCCCGATTTCGCATGTCGTAGAAAATGACTCGGCGGTCGTCGGCCAGCGACTCCAAGTCAGCTCCAAGTAGTGCGTCGCCTGGAATGACAACGGTCGAGGACCCAGTGCCAATTGCTCGGAAATGGAGTTGCAAGCCTCCTTCCCGTGGCAAATATCCCTCAGTGTTGACCATACCTTGCCGATTGTAGGGGCGAGCCGCATGCTCGCAAACAAGAGGTGCGCCAATTCCAAGTCCCAAATGAGCCGAGGTGCAGCTGGCTTGAAAACGGATTCCGACTGCAGCGTGCCGGAGGGACTTCTCAGGAGTTGTTGCGGTGGTGGGGCTCGTGGGAAACCTCTTGGGGTAGTTCGGCTGTACGAAACCTTAGGGTTCTTCACGAGAGCTGTCTTTTAGCCCGTGGCGGACACTAATCGAACAAATGAATACGAGCCAGGCGCTCTTACCGGTCGTCCAAGCTGATAGGTCTTAAGCTTTTTCCATCGTCTATCTCATTGGTGGCCCGCCTCGCTGTGGAAAGTCTGAGTTAGCTCAGCGTCTCACCAAAGGCAGTGCGCTCAGCTTCATCCCGACGGATCTGCTGTGGGCAGTGTTGGAAGTTGCACTTCCTGACTGGCGACTTCCCATGCCCAAGGGACCCGATCGGCTATTGAAAGCGGGAAGCATGTTCCAACCGTACCTTGAGCGCGCGGTTCAATTTCTGGACCGATCGCGACAACCCTTTGGAATCGAAGGCGAGGTAATACTGCCGGAAACAGTTGCACGACTTCAGTCGAATGTCGACCTTCGTGCTGTGTTCTTGGTCAGGAGCGCAGCGACGGCGGCTGACATGGCCGACCCTCGAGGGCCTAATCCATGGCTGGACAGTGCTGACCCCAACCTAATTGCTTCGGTCGCTGCCGAGGCGGTGTCATGGTCGATTCGCGTCGAGCAGTCATGCCAACGCCTTCAAATCCCATGTTTCGACGTGGGAAATGACTTTGACCATGCGCTGGCGGATGCAGGCCGTACATTGGGGATGGACGGTCGGGCATGATTCCTCTCCGACAACTGTGGCCAGCCGGCCCGTGTGGACGAGGGGACTCGCTCCCAGCAAGTGGCCAAAGGCGGCAGGCTGCAGGAATAATGTTCGGTGCCGAAAGTAGGGCCATAGCCCGTGGCGGACACTAATCGAACAATCGAATTGGGTCCACGACCTCAGCGCAGGAAGCTGCCCGCGAGCTTGAGCGGTTCGATCACGCGCCCGGCGGTGGCGCGCTTTGACCTGGGCACGCCATACCGATCCCGCTCTGGACCAGCTGTTCGCGACCCCCGGCCCTGACAAGGAGTGGTACGCAGGCCGCGGCGCCGACCCAGTAGCCGCCGGCATAGACAAGCCATCGTTTCTGGGTTGCGTTCGCAACGCAACCCGAGACGTGGAGGTGTGTAGTGCGGATTCCTGGGTTCCCCCAGCCGATCATTAGGCGACCCACCCATTCTGCGGGGACGATGAGCTCGAAGGAGTCGCCCGAGGCGATAAACAGACCAATCTTGGCGAACAAACGGGCGCTCGGGTCCTGCTCGCTCGAGTGGTTTGCTTGCAACGCGTTTGAGGTTGGCAGTGCAACCTGGTTAAACACGACGGACAGGTAGCTGTCGGGGCTGTCCTCCGAAGCAATGGCGTCCTGACACGCGAGCGAGGCGGTCGACGCTGGCGATGTCGTGGTGGCTGACGAGGGGCGCACAGATGAAGTCGGCCCGATCGAGCAGCCAGCGACTAGTAGGACCAGCGCGGAGATCAGAATGGAGCGGGGCATCCGCACCTAGTACACCTTATCTGGCCTGCCCACCTGCTCCTCCGTCTCGGATCCTCCTTGGGGAGCTGCTTAGAGGTTAGTCACCCGTTTTGGGCGGTCACGGCGTCACAGAATTAGCACCCCGGTCGAGACGGTGAAGGCTCGAAATGAAGGTGCTACGGCGCCTACGCGAGCTGACCGGCGTCGAGGAGGCTAGCGCATCAGCGATAAGTTCGAGCGCGAACTACGCGAGCACTTGCAACGCGAAGCGCGACGGGTGGCCTTTCCTCGTGCCCTGTCTGATCGGATTCATGGGCAGACTGGCAAGGGCCTTGGGTTCGGCCTGTTTCAACAGTTGGCCGTAAGCGGCACGATGGTGCTCTTCGTCGGCCTGCTCGCCATGGGCATTGCCAACCTACGGGCCTTACATATCGGCAACCCGCGATGGGCCGCCACCGCATCGCCAACCGCGCCAGCCTCGGCTACGTCGTCGCCGTCCCCCGGCGCCTCGGTCAGACCATCGACCGCAGCGTCCGCGAATGTCATTCCTTATGCCTGCGTCAACCGTCAGGGCGGGAGCACCTCGATAACCGGTGCCCACCTGACCCGGGTCCAGGCGTACCACCATCCTGACGGGGACTGGATCGTTTTCGAGTTCGACAGCGCTTCGCTGCCCGCCTACACCATCGAACAGCAGGACAATGCCACCTTCACCCGTCCCGCCAGCGGACAGCAGGTCATCCTGACGGGGTCGGCTAGCCTAAAGATCCAATTCTTGAGCAGCGATGGCCATACAGCCTACTCGGGGCCCTTTGACATCAAGCCATCTACTCCCGTACTCACGGAGGTCACACAGGTCAGCGATTACGAAGGCTATCTCAGCTGGGGCGCGGGCCTTTCCCACAGCGCCTGCAACTCCGTGCAGGAGCTGGCTAGGCCGTCGAGGCTGCTCATCAAGATCCAGACGTCTTAGGGCTGCCAATCAGTTAGCGGGTAGCCCGTGGCGGACACTAATCGAACAGCCGAACTCCCGACGAGCAAGATGTCCTGAGATCCGGACGATTGCTTAATCGACTTCCCAGGTCCGTCGGCGTTAGCGGACCGTTTCGAAAATGGTCACCGCATTTGCGCGTCACGGTTGACGTTAACGGAGCGGGAAGCTACCCGCGTAAGAATCTTGCCTTGACTATTGTAAGAAGCTCAGCCTTGAGTTGCGGAGTCTCCCCGACCTGAAGGACCAGATAGTTCGGCTGGAAACCCTCGAAGGTAGCGGTTTGCAGAAAGAACTCAACGAGATCTTCGAGCGACTCATTGGGAAGCGAGGCGGTCATTACATCCTTCGCAGTTCGCGGCGGATCGGTCCCGAGCGCCGCTACATCAATCGCGTCGTGCCATGCGTCGCAGCCGCTGCCGGCGCATACCGCGTAGCGACACCCCGAGCTGATCAGGACGGAAGCGATTTCGGCGCGATCATTGGATGACATGCTTTGGTCGGCAACGAAGATTAACGCCAGGAAGGCTGCATCTTGGAGTGGAGTGCGGAGTTCGGCGGATGACTTAACCTGGCCAAACCACAGCTGGCGGTCTCCTGCTGAGGCGACGTTTTCGATCGCAATCATGGAACCTGTTTGGCCATGTCCTGCAGACGCCAGCGAATTCGGTTGAGCTCATCTATTAGATCCTCAAGGGCAAGGCCACGTGCATTGGGCTCCCAGTCCTTCCCGAAGCCAGTGCCCGCGAGTTCTGCGCCGACAATGTGGTCGATGATCATCGAGAGGTCATCCAGCGACGGGTCAGAAGCCTCGTCAACCAGATGAACGAGCCTTGGCGCGCGCTTCGCCAAGACTTCTCGAAGGAGCTGCTTCGCCGATGAGCTCAGCTTCATTGGCAATATCAATGCGGCGCTAGCACTGTCGCCAGGCCTCCACGGAAACCAAGGGCCCGTGGTCATCGTGATACCGTAACAGGCCGCACGTGAGCTTTCGCAACGATGGTACGTGCGTTCTCTGCGATCGACTTTCAGCTCGGCCCAATCGTCCTCGTACGTCTCCCGACGATCCGCACTCTCGGCAGTGCGAGGCACGATCTCGCCAGCTCTTCAGAGGTCACCGTTGTCAAGCCGGGAGGACGTCCGGTCCTCGGCGAAGTGGTAGCCAGTGGCGGATTCGAACCTCGATCCATCTCCTCGGAATAACGGCTAGATCGCGGCTAGCGCAGACTCCGCGCATTGTTAAGAAGCTATCAAGGCTTCGTCCAGTCGCGCGTTCATCTGGATGACGTCAGATGATCGAGACAGGTGGACGAAGTCTTGACTTCGTTTACATGGTCCCTCGCTCGCCCAGGGCGCCTGTATATTCCGGCTCTCCGTATCGAGAGTTCAACCGAACCTCAGTCAAACACTAGGGAGCGTTACGATGGCCACGGCAAATGCGGGAGCTGACGTTGTGCTGATCGATCCTCAGACGAAACGCGAACATGTGCTCCAACCGAAGCACAACTGATCCGCCTAACGCATGAACGACAGCAATCCCACCGATCACGGTGCAGTTCGTCGCGCGGCAAGTGCTCTCCTGGCGCGTGGCTTCCGGGAATTGCAGTCGGCCAAGGTTATTCCGAGGCCTCGGTACACGCCTTGGATTGAGGTGGGACGTGATTACGAAGGGTCTGCATTGAAGGCGCCAGAGATGAAGACGTTTGAAGAGGCCCTCGTGGAAGCCTTTCCAAATCGCTTTACAGGCGACCTCATGGAAAAGGAGTCCGTCAGCCAGTACGGATTCGGGCTTCTCGAGGGGGCAGTCGCGGCGATTACACGGTCCGCTGCACCGTATGTCAGCGACGGTCCCATCGCGTCAAAGGCGATCGAGGAGCTCATCGCGCTATTAAAGATGCCGGGCCAGGAGGCTGTAGTTGCACGGATTGTTTCGGACCTCGTGCTGCCTGGCAACGCAGCCATCACTGTCGGCCCGGTGCAGATCTTGCCGGCTGCCGGCCCGGGCTTCATGGATGCCGCTCGCGTGGTCGAGCAAATAGTTCCGGGCGCAGCCCAGGAAATGTGGCGTACCCAGCCGTTCATCATGGCGGATGACCTCTCGGTCGTCGTGACCAGAGGTACTGCCCAAGGGGATCGCTTATGGCCTGCTTACGACATGGCCGCGCGGCAGGGGAGCCGCCGGATCAGCACCTTCGTTACAGCGGTCCGACTGGCAACCGGGCCTACCACGGAGAACATTGTCGAAATCGTCGGACAAGCCGGCTTCGTGCGCGCTCGCCGTCCGCGCGTCGAATACTTCCGGCACCAGTCGTTGGCGCTCGCGGCCAGACGATCTGCTTCCCTAGATGCAAGTCGCGCGGCGGCGCTGACGAAGCTATCCGAGGAGCTCCAGCGCTGGGAAGGAGCGGACCCAAACAAGTCAACGGCGTTAGTGATCGCCCTTGCGCGACTCAATCGGTCCTATGAGGCCGCGCCCTGGTCTGACCAACTGGTCGATCTTTGCGTTGGGCTTGAGGCTGCCCTCCTGGGAGGAGCCGAGCAGGAAGAGATCAGCCTGAAACTGCGGAGCCGAGCCGCATCGCTGCTGAGTACCACCAGCGACTCATCAGACGCGATCTACAACGACGTAAAGATCCTTTATAACCTCCGCTCCCGGATCATGCACGGCTCCACGCTATCGAATGAGCAGGCAAAGAGCAGGTTGAAGGACTTTACGACTTCAGCTCGATCGCCGTACGGCAGAGACCAGGGCAACCTCGCTCTGGACCGACTGCATGACATCTTGCGCCGCGCCATCCTCGCTCGCGCTTTTCTGGACGAACAGGGACTCTGGCGGCTTACGGACAAGGAGCTCGATGTCGATCGCCACTTGATTGACCACGCTGAGCGTTCGAAGTGGCAGGAGGCCTGGCGCACAAGGCTTGTCCAAATGGACCTCCCAACTGCGCCCGACCCGGCCCCACCGCCGAAGCTGTGGATTGATTCATAGCCCTCGATGCCAGTCGGGCGCCTCTCATGAACCTTTTTTGGCGGTGAGCTGCGCCGGAAATCCAACGAGAGCATGCGCGGCCTGAGCCGTGGTCCGCATGCGATCGCTATCCGCCTGGAGATCGGTCGCTGAGCGGGGGACCGACCACACCGCGGCGCCCTTCTTCTTCGCGTTGATGACTCCGAGCATCTTGCCTGTTGATGGGTCGCCGTACCAGGGCGAGTGAATCACGCGATTACGGGCCGCATTGGCGTCACGCGCCGAAGGAAGCCACTCTTGCACGCGTCTTCCGTCGAGCTGGCACTTCGGCGTAGGAGCAAGCTCAGCAATGACGTCGAGCGCGGTGCTGATGGCCAAATGGCTACCTAGGCGAAGCGCCAGTTCATTGTTGAGCCCTAAGCAGCCGCCGAGCACCAGGTGCACCGACACCTCAAAGGTCTGGGCATTCGAGGTTGCTTTTCCGAGCAGCTTCAGGAATTCGTCAGCGTTCATCGTTCATCGGAGCCGCAAGGGTGCGCTGGCCCAATTTCCGTGGACCCCAGGCTGACCATAATGCCAAGATGCACGGCGAAAGGCGGTTGACATCGGGGGCGGCGCTCAGCACACGTTCTAAGCCGCGAGTGCCCGGCGTCAATCACCGGGACCGGGAGGCGAATCCAAGTACGCCTTATTCACCTCAAGCCACTTGAGACGGCCCGCCGAAATCCACCAAATGAACTCTGATAATTTTACTGACCCGGTTGCGTACCACCTGGAGGTGACGAGGTGGCATCGCTTGCGCGTTCGGGTTAGCGCCACCAAGAACCTGCATACGTCATCGTCGGTTATCTTCTCAGGCCGACGTGGAAAGTGCCCATCAATCATGCCAACGACGAACACGTGGCCCGCAGACAACCCCTTTGCGCCAAGCAAGGTGGTTACAACGATCCTTGGCTGACTCTGGTCCATTGCGGGTTCGGCCTCTTGAGGAAGAACGCCCAACTTACGCTGCAAAGATTCGATGTCCATTCCCATGACATTTCGTAGGGCGTTCGCTTCAGCCTCTGTCACGGACCCGCCGTTTTTCAGCTTGCCGACCAATGCTGCAACTCCCCGGTGTCTCTCGGCGTAGTCCGAGGGCAACAAGCTTGCCAGGTCTTGGTTTTCTCGCAGGGCCTTTATAACCAGGGCGTCCCTATTCGCACACGGATCGCAGTGCAAAAGGATGCGCCAGCCCAATCTTGAGTGCGGGGTCGTCAGAATACGCGTGTAACCGTCCAGCAATTCCACGTCGGACTCTTTGGATTGCGAAAAAGAGACATTGCTGCCGCATTGTCGTCGAAGCACGTCGTCAACCTGCTGAAGAAAGTGTCTTGGTCCAACGACCAAAGCGGTGGGATACCCATCGGTCCACGACTCCGCTACGTCCTCAGCAGGAATGGATTGGATTTGACGGAGAACGTACCTTGCCATGTACGGCGCAACGTTAGTGGAGGTGGAGCATCGTGCGACGATGACCTTCGGATAGCGCTGGCTATCAGCCTCCTTTGAGGGCAGGTGACAAAGGTAGTCCTTCTCAATCCGTCCCGCGAGATTGCCGTTGGCGATTGCCCGCTTGATAACGTCGGTAGCTGCTCCGACCACGACCTGCGGACAGCGGGAACAGTATGGAAGGGAGAACACTGCGTATTCACCGCCGGAGGCCATCGCACGAATGTATGCAGGCGAAGCGCGCTTGCGTAAATACAAGGCCTGGTCGTCATCTCCAGCAGCGAGCGTGGGAACGCGCTTCGCAATGAGTTCGATTAGAGCCATCTCCAAAGCGTTGAAGTCCTGAACCTCATCAACGACAAGTTGGTCTAGCTCAAAGTCAAAATCCGTTCTGTCGCGCAGATATGTGACTACCCTGTAGACCGCGTCGTCGTGCCCGACTGCGTCGTAATAGTTCGCGTAATGAAGAAATTCTCGGACGGTGGCTGAGTCTGTGAGCGTCCGGACGTCGTTCTCAAGCTCCGATCGCACCCTGTCTGGGTCAAGACCCCCCCTAACCATCGCAATGTCGGCTGAAACCAGCAGGGTAAGCGAGGGATAGTAGTCAAACTTCGACGTAATGCCGCCGACCGGAAGCCTATGCAGCAGCCCCTTGCAATAGCTGTGAAACGTCTGCACTCTGGCGGTGGCACCAAGGGCCCTGTCAAGGTCGCCGACCAGATTGTTGATGAAGGTCAGAACAAGGTTTCTTCCCGGTCTGCCTTTGAGGAATTCCTTGAAGAGATGGGTCTTGCCGGTTCCTGGTCCCCCAACGACGAGCTTCTTGGCCGATGGATTCGCCAAGACGGCAGCGACGAACTCTTGACGATCAGATTCAGCCACCCCGGCCAGCTCCCCGGATGCATCAAACCACGAGTTGCCTAGCCTGTCTAGGCGCCAGCTATGGGAACTCGGGTCGTCGCAGTGCAGCCCTTAGCTCAGGCCTGCCGGCAGCTCAATCGTTTGTCGGGTCCGGCCCCACGGCCAATGGTTCGGCATCCACCAACATCCTGATCTGGCATCCGGACTCAGACAGCTTCCGTCCTAGG
>JALZAL010000292.1 GCA_030948325.1 Candidatus Dormiibacterota bacterium | reverse complement strand
GGAACACAGCCCTGGCCGTGGCGCCACTCGTACACCGTGTCGTCGGGCTGGACCTGACCCGAGAGATGCTGGACCAGGCCCGCCGCGTTACTGCCGAGCGAGGCGTCACCAACGCGGACTGGATCTTCGGAGACGCCTGCCGCCTGCCCTTCGGCGATGACTCCTTCGACCTGTACACGGTCCGTGCTGCGCCGCACCACTTCCACGAATTCGATGCCTTCCTGGCGGAAGCCTTGCGGGTCCTCAAGCCGGGGCGCCACGCCGCCTTCGTCGACTGTGCCCCACCCGCCGCGGCGAGGGACCTGCTGGAGGAGGTCGAGGTGCGGCGCGATCCGTCACACGTCCGATCGCGCACCGTCGCGGAGTGGACGGATCTGATCGAGAAAGCGGGCTTCCGGGTCGAGGTGGCACAGAGCAGGGAGATGGACTGGGACTTCGAGGACTGGATGGGCAACATGGCGGTGCCGCATGCCCTCGTCGGCGACCTGGCCGAGGTGATCGAATCCGCCCAGGGGAAAGCCCGAGACGAGCTCCGCCCGGAACGGCGGGACGGAAAGCTCTGGCACGCGTACTGGCACTGCTTGATCCGCGCCCGCAAACCCATGAGGTGACGTGGAGATGACGGTGTTTGCGGACGGCGAGCTGATCCTCCTCGTCGACAAGGTCGGCCGCCGGCACCGGGTGCGCCTGAAGACGGGAGCGCGTCACTCGCTCCATTCAGGCGCGATCGAGCACGACGCGCTGATCGGGCAGGCGGAAGGTGCGGTGGTCACCACCCAGATGGGCGCGCGCCTGCTGGCAGTCAGGCCGACTTTCGCGGAGCAGGTGACTGGGCGCGTGCGCCAGGCGCAGCCGATCTACCCGAAAGACCTGGGCGCAATCCTGGTCGGAGCGGACATCCACCCTGGCGCCCGAGTCCTCGAAGCGGGCACCGGCACCGGAGCTCTCACCCTGGCGGCGTTGCGTGCCGTGGGCCAGGACGGCGTGGTCATCTCTTATGAGCAGCGCGAGGACTTCCTCGAGGCGGCGACGCGCGCGATCACCGAAACCCTGGGCGGCGTACCGCCCAACCTCACGCTCAAGCTCGGCGACATCTACCAGGGCGTCGAGGAACGCGACATGGATCGGGTCCTCCTCGACCTACCAGAGCCATGGCAGGCGGTGCCAGCCGTGCGCAGCTCCCTGCGGCCGGGGGGAATCGTGTTCGCGCACTGCCCCAACATCAGCCAGGTTCAACGCTTCTTCGAAGCCCTGCGGGAGGCCCGTGGCTTCGGGATGCTGGAGGTTTTCGAGCTGCTCCAGAGAGGGTGGACAGTGCGTGGCCGGAGCCTGCGCCCCTCGCACAGGATGGTGGCCCACACGGGCTTCCTCTGCTTCGCCCGCCGCATTGCGGAAGAGGAGCTGTTCGAACCCGAAGGGGAAGGCTTCCGTTAGAGAAATCGCCTCCCCGCCAGACGGGGAGGCGAAGCCGAAACCTTCCTTCTAATGGCGCCGTTCTAAGTCTGTGAGGCGCCGGGTCCTAAAACTGGTCCTCGTCGCCGCCCTGGCAATGATCGTTATCGCCGGCGCCTCCATGTCACCTTCTACCACGCTTTGACCGCCTTCCTCTCCGACGGCGCCAGTGGCGGCCACTGCGGCGGCGGCTGAGGTCGGCTCCTCGGCGGAACTACTAGGATTTGGCTGTGGCCTCGACCGACGGCTCGCGCAAACCAGTCCATGTCGCGGTGACCGGCGCCGCGGGTCAGATCGGCTACTCCCTCGTCTTTCGAATCGCATCGGGCCAGCTCCTCGGCCCTGATCAGCCGATCGTTCTGCGGCTGCTGGAGATCGAACCCGCGATGAAGGCCCTCGAAGGTGTCGCCATGGAGCTGGACGACTGTGCATTCCCTCTGCTTACGGACATGGTCCTGACAAGTGACACGGAGAAGGCGTTTGAAGGGGTTTCGTGGGCCCTGCTCGTCGGGTCAGTGCCTCGGAAGGCCGGCATGGAGCGCGGCGATCTCCTCTCGATCAACGGCGGGATCTTCGCCCCACAGGGCAAGGCGATCCAGGCCAAGGCCGCGGACGATGTGCGGATCCTGGTCGTCGGCAACCCTTGCAACACCAACTGCCTGATCGCGCGCTCGAACGCGCCCGACATCCCGGCCGAGCGATGGTTTGCGATGATGCGCCTGGACGAGAACCGGGCCAAAACCCAACTGGCCAAGAAAGCCGGCAAGCCGGTGTCGACAGTCACCAACATGGCGATCTGGGGCAATCATTCGGCCACCCAGTACCCCGACGCTCCGCATGCAAAGATCGAAGGCCGGCCGGCCTTCGAGGTCATCAAGGATCCGGGCTGGCTGAAGGACCATTTCATCAGCACGGTCCAGAAGCGAGGGGCCGCCATTATCGAGGCTCGGGGCCTGTCGTCGGCTGCCTCCGCCGCGAATGCCGTCATCGACTCGGTGAACAGCATCCGGACGCCGACCGCTGCGGGCGACTGGACGTCCCTGGCGGTGGTCAGCAAGGGTGAGTACGGAACGCCTGCGGGCCTCCAGTTCGGCTTCCCGGTGGCCACCGACGGCACGAGTTGGACGGTAGTCCAGGGCCTGGAGCATGACGAGGACGCCAAGCGGCGCATCCAGGCCACAACCGAAGAGCTCATGCAAGAGCGGGAGCTGGTCAAAGCACTCGTCTCGCGCTGACCAATACGCCGAATTCTCGGCAGTATTGGTGAACGGTGGTTGCCGACACCGGGGCACGCTATCGCGCGTGGCAGATGGGATTTGAACTCATGCGCTCCTCCCCGCCCAGCCGGGAGGAGACAGCTCGTGGAGTCTCTATTCTGAATCGGTGAGCATCGCGCTCGATCGTCACGTCTTTCCTTTCACTGCGATCGTGGGGCAGGAGGCGATGAAGCTGGCCCTGATCCTCAATGCCGTCATGCCCACCGTCGGCGGCGTGCTGATCCGCGGGGAGAAGGGCACCGGCAAGTCCACCGCAGTGCGTGCTCTGGCGAGACTCTTGCCGGAGCGCTCCGTCGTCGAGGGTTGCCACTTCGGCTGCGACCCAGAGGATCGCGAGGCGCTCTGTGTCGAATGCCGGCAGCGCCTCGCCGTCAGCGGCGCGCTCCCGTCTCACAAGCGCCGCATGCGTGTCGTCGAGCTGCCGATCAACTCCTCCGAGGACCGGGTGGTCGGCACCATCGACATCGAGGCGGCTCTGCGCAGCGGAGCCAAGCGCTTCGAGCCGGGGGTGCTCGCCGAGGCGAACCGCAACATCCTTTACGTCGACGAGGTGAACCTCCTTGACGACCACATCGTCGACGTTCTCCTCGATGCCGCTGCGATGGGCGTGAACGTGGTCGAGCGCGAGGGCGTCTCGTTCGTTCACCCGGCTCGTTTCATCCTCATCGGGACGATGAACCCGGAGGAGGGCGAGCTGCGCCCGCAGCTGCTGGATCGCTTCGGTCTGTGCGTCGACGTCGAGGGCATCCGCGACCCCGACCAGCGGGTGCTGATCGCAGAGCGAGACGCGGCCTTCAAGAAAGGCGACCATGAGTTCGTCAACGAGTTCGCGGCCGCCGACCACAACCTCTCGCGAGCCCTGGCGGAAGCGATTGCCGCGGTCGGCGCCGTCCGCACGACGCAAGGCCAGGCTCGCCTCATCTCGTCGATCTGCGTCGAAGCCGAGGTGCTCGGCCACCGTGCCGATGTCGTCATCGACCATGCGGCCCGCGCCCTGGCTGCGTACCGCCGTCACCCATCGCCCACGCGTGACGACGTTTACGACGCCGCCACTCTCGCCCTGGCCCATCGCGCGCGCCAGCCGCTGCGAAGAGACCAGGAGGAAGCCAGCTCGCCGGAGCAGGCAGAAGAGCAGGAAGGTTCCAAAGAGTCCGAATCCGCGGCCGCCGAGGCGGATGCTTCCGAAAGCGAGTCGACCGCGGAACCGTCGGCGGAGGAGAGCTCCAGCTCATCCGATTCCGGCCAGCCGACGACGGGAAGCGACCAGGGCGTGACCACGGGCGGCGCCAGCGGCAGCGAGTCGGCGCCCGACGCGTCCGAGACTTTTAACCTGCGGCGCATCGACCTGCCCAGGCAGCGGCGGATCCGCAAACAGGGCGGCAAGCGCGCCGCCAGCCAGGCTCCCGATCGTCGCGGCCGCTACGTGCGAGCTCAGCCCAAGGCCAAGGTAACCGACCTCGCCATCGACGCCACGGTGCGAGCGGCAGCGCCGATGCAAAACGATCGAGGCCGCCTACCGGGCGAGCGCCTCAAGCTCGAGCGAGGAGACCTGCGCCAAAAGGTTCGCGAACGCAAGGTCGGCAATCTGATCGTCTTTGTCGTCGACGCCTCGGCCTCGATGGACGCCGAGCAGCGAATGGCCGCCACCAAGGGCGCGATCCTGTCGCTGCTCCAGGACGCCTATGTGCGTCGCGACCGCGTCGCGGTCGTGATCTTCAAGAACAGGACCGCGGAGGTGGTGCTGCGCCCGACCTCGAGCGTGTCGCTCGCGAGGCGCCGGCTCGAGAAGCTGTCGGTCGGGGGGACGACACCGCTCACGCACGGCCTGATGGCGGGCTACAAGGTGGTCAAGACCGAGCTGCTGCGCGACCCTACCATCAGGCCGCTGCTGGTCCTCATCAGCGACGGCCGCGGGAACATCTCCATGTTCAAAGAGGAGCCGCTCGTCGAGGCGCAGAAAGTGGCCGCGATGATCGATGCGGAGCATATCGACACGCTGGTCATCGACTCGGCTCGCGACTACAGCCACCTCCCATCGGTCCAACACCTGGCCCGGGTGGCGCCGATGTATCAGACCTACGCGATCAACGCGTGCGCCGACCTTGCCGAGAGAATGGGCGCGCGCTACTACGGCCTCTACGACCTGTCGCGCGACGAGATTGCCTCGGCCGTGGAGCGGGAGCTTCGCAGCCGCTCCGATCGGTCGTAGCTTTCATCAGCCAAGCTATGAGAGGGGCTTCGCTGATCGTCGCTGCGCTGTTCGTGAGCGCTTGCTCGACTGCTCATTCGACAGCGATCGTGCAGAGCCCCGCATCGACTCCGTCGCCGGCTGCCAGCCCGTCTCCAGTCGAGAGTCCGTCCCTGGTTGCGAGGCAGGCGCTGCCTCCCGCGCGGTCGCTGCCAATCGTTGCGCTCTGCTCGCAGTCTCTTACGGTGGCCCAGGACGGCAACGCCGGGCCGCTTCTTTGCGCCAACGGCTCGCTGAACGTCAGCGCCTGGAAATTCTTCGCTCCACTCTCGCCAAATGTGCTTTCCGCTGGACCCGGCGTCTCGGAGAAGGCCGTCGAGTCGGCGTTATGTGCCGACGTGCGCGCCCACGCCACCTATCCGCAGGAGCGGAGCGCTTACGAGCTCGCCGCGGCCTATTACGGATGGAGCTTCACTCCAGACCCGACGTCGGTCATCTATTCAGGCTGCCCATGATGTCTACGCGCCCCCGGTAACATCAGGTCCGATGGCAATCGACCGTTACTCCTACCCGTTCACCGCGATCGTCGGCCAGGAGCAGATGAAGCTGGCGTTGGTGCTCAATGCGATCAACCCTGCTATCGGCGGCGTGCTGATTCGCGGCGAGAAGGGAACCGGCAAGTCGACCGCGGTACGAGCGCTGGCCAAGCTGCTGCCCGAACAGCAGGTGGTCGAGGGCTGCCACTTCGGTTGCCACCCGGACGACCCCGAGGACTTCTGCCTCGACTGCAGGGAGCGGGCACGCGCGGGCGAGCTGCCGGTGGCGACCCGGCGCATGCGCGTGGTGGAGCTGCCGATCAATGCATCAGAAGACCGCGTGGTCGGGACGATCGACCTCGAGGCCGCCCTCAAGGAGGGCACACGGCGTTTCGAGCCAGGCGTTCTCGCCGAGGCCAACCGCAACATCCTTTACGTCGACGAGGTGAACCTGCTGGACGACCACATCGTGGACGTGCTGCTCGACGCCGCGGCCATGGGCGTCAACACCGTCGAACGCGAAGGGGTCTCGGTCTCTCATCCCTCGCGCTTCATCCTCATCGGCACCATGAACCCGGAGGAGGGGGAGCTGCGACCGCAGCTGCTCGATCGCTTTGGACTGTGCGTGGACGTGGAAGGGATTCGCGACCTCGACCAGCGCGTCGACATCGTGGAGAAGCGCGCGGTCTGGGAGGACGACCCGATCAAGTTTTACCAGCAGCACGCCGAGTCAGAGCAGGACGTTCGCTCCCACATCGCGGAGGCGATTGCGACCTTCCCCGAAGTTGAGCTGCCTCGAAGCATCCTGCGCCTGATCGCGCAGCTCTCCATCGCGCTCGAGGTTGACGGGCACCGCTCGGACCTCGTGTGCGCGCGGGCCGCCCAGGCCAAGGCCGCCTACGACACCGCAGGTGAGGTGGGCTCCGGCCATGTGGGTCAGGTCGCCGAGATGGTTTTCGCCCATCGCGTGCATTCGGTCCCCTTCGGGAAGGGCGGGCCGAACCTGGCGGAAGTCATCACGCGCATGATCGGCCAGCCCTGAGTTCATTCACGAGGGGCAGCGAGGCGCCGAACTAGACTGGTCCGAGATGTCGTCGGCCTCTTTTGAACCCACTCTCGAACCCCGCCGCGCCGCTGGCCTCCTTGGCCGGATCGAAAGCAACGTCCATCGCGTCATCGTGGGAAAGCAGAGGGTCGTTCGGCTTGCGGCTGCCGGGCTGGTCGCGGGCGGCCACGTCCTGCTGCAGGACCTTCCCGGCACCGGCAAGACGCTGCTTGCCCGCGCGCTCGCCACATCGGTAGGCGGTACGTTTCGCCGCATTCAATGCACGCCCGACCTCCTCCCCTCCGACATCACCGGTTCCAGCGTCTTCAACCAGAAGGACCTGAGCTTCGAGTTCATCGCAGGTCCCGTGTTCGCCAACATCGTGCTGGCGGACGAGGTGAACCGCGCAACCCCCCGCACGCAGTCGGCGTTGCTGGAGGCGATGGGGGAGGGGCAGGTCACTGTGGAGGGCGTGACGCGAACGCTGGAGCGTCCCTTTTTCGTAGTCGCGACCCAGAACCCTTCCGAGTTTCACGGCACATATCCGCTGCCCGAATCGCAGCTCGACCGCTTCATCCTCGCGGCCGAGATGGGTCCGCCGACAGACGAAGAGGCGATGGAGGTGCTCGCCCGACGCGAGCACGGAGACCCCATCACAGACCTTCGCGCGGCTGTGAGCCTGCAAGAGGTGATCGAGCTGCAGGACGCGTCCTTGAGGGTGGTGGCTGCACCCGCGATCCGAACCTACATCGTCTCCCTGCTGAACGCGATCCGCTCACGGCCCGAGGTCCTGCTGCCGGCGAGCATGCGCTCGGGCGTGTACCTTCAGCGCGCCGCCCAGGCATGGGCGCTGTTCGAGGGGCGTGATTTCGTTCTGCCCGACGACATCAAGCTGCTCGCGCAGCCGGTGCTTTCGCACAGGCTCGGAATGCGCGGACGGATCAAGGCAGCCGACATCCTGGACGATGTCGTGGCATCTGTACCTCTCCCTCCGTTGAGGCACCACCAATGAGGCATAGGTAATCCCAACCTGGCGTTTTGTAGGCGCGCTTGCGGTTGCGGTTGTCCTCTTCTATTACGGTGCCTCTTCGGAGGTCGCCTGGCTCTTCCTTCTGGCGTACTGGATCGCGGCCCTGATCGTCGCTGCCTACGTCTACGCTCGGTGGAACTGGCGAGGGCTCGCGGCGGGCCTCGCCCTGGGCGGCGCTGAACCGGCTCCGGATTCGCCGGCAGAGGTGCTGCCGGACCAGCTGCTGCGGACCGGACCGATACCCGCTCCGATCTTCGAAGGCGACCGCGCGGTGATCGAGATGAAGCTGAGCACGACGAGTGGTGCGCGTGGCCCTGCCCGCCTTTCGGGTTCTATCGGTGCGGTCGAGGTGTATGCGGCCACTGGCGTGGTGCCAAAGGCCGGATGGACTGAGCGCAAGACGGTTGGTCCTCTGGCTCGCGGCTCGATCCTCGCCGAGGCGTGGGTGCTGGAATCCGGCGACCCGCTCGGTTTCTTTCAATTCAGGCGCAGGGGCGTCGATGGCGAGGTCGGCCTCGTGCTGCCGCGCTTCACGTCGCTGACGGCACAACCCCAGGCCAGGGAGCTGGAAGCCAGCGTCGCCGCGCCGCGATCAGGTTCAGGTACGGAGCTCTTCGGCGTCCGCGAATACAGGGCGGGCGATCCCCTGCGGCGGATCCACTGGCGGTCCAGCGCCCGCCACGGAAAGCTGGTCGTGCGTGAGTACGAGCCGCCAGGTGTGCAGACGGTCGGGATCTTCTGCGATCCCAGCCCACCGACCCGTGAGGTCGCCGACCAGGTCGCGCGCCTGGCGGCGTCCGAGGCCTGGGATTGCATTCGCGAAGGCGGTCGTGTCGTGTTGTGGGCGCCCGGCTTCGAGCCCAGCCTGCCGAGTGAGGCACGCTCTCTATGGGCCCTGCTCGAATGGCTCGCGCGTTACCCGTCCCCGATTAGGACAGAGACTGACCCGCCTTCGGTCACCGACGCGGTGGGCGTGACCGCCGGCGCGAACCCGCCCTTGATCGAGGCGCTCGAGAGCGTCAAGCAGCGCGGCGGCCGCATCCGAGCATGGGTGGTCGGGGAGGCCGGACTCGACCTCGCAGCGCCAGTCCAGCGGGTAGGGATGGCGTGGCCCCTTTGAAACTTCCACGGTTCCTCCGGCTGCCCGCCTCACCAACAGAGAACTCTCTCGAGGCCCGGATCTTCGTGTTCGCAGGCTTCGTCGTCGCAGCTTTTGCCGTGGCTCTGTACGGCCAGGACTACGTGGTCCCCGCGGTCGCGGTAGCAGTCGCGGCCGTCGGCCATGTCGTGAGCTATCGAGGCCGAGCGCGCAAACGTACGATGGCCGGACAGGTCCTGATCGCCGGCCTCGTGGTGGCGGCGCTCGTCTACTTCCTTGCCGATTCCGTAGCAGCCCTTTTCGGCGGCGTTCTACCACAGGCGAATTTCGCGATCCTCCTGGTGGCGGTCACGAGCTTCGACCTGAAGACGCGCCGCAACTGCTACT
>JALZAL010000286.1 GCA_030948325.1 Candidatus Dormiibacterota bacterium | reverse complement strand
TCCATCCACGCGCCAAACAGGCCGCAGCACGGGTCGGCGGTGGTGTCGAGCTTCCCGGTCTGCCGGCCATTGCCGGTGTCGAAGAGGCCCCACGAATGCCCCATGCTGTCGACGACGAGCAGCTTCGAGCCGTCTCCGGTGAGTTCCGGTAGCGCAGCGAACGGCAAGGGAAAGGACTTGCGCACGGTGCCGCCGCGAGCATCGACAACCCGTGCCGAGCGGTCCCGTCACTCTTGTAGTCAATCTCGACCAGTGTCGATCCGTCGGCCGAGACCACCGGGAGGCCCTGGCCTCGTAGGGCCGACCGAGAGTCCTTCAGGCTCCCGGCATCCAGGCGCATGAGCTGCCAGGGAACCTCGAACGACGTCCCACCGAGCAGGAAGAGGCCCCAACGGGCGGGCTGATGGAACGGCGCCGGTCTCGGGGTCGAGGTGAAAGGGTTGGAGAGCGCCTGGCCGCAGGCCACCATGCCGACGACGACTCCCGCGAGTACCAAAGCCTTGCGCATGGCCTGTAGCGCCTCCAGTGAACGTACAACCTTGACCTCAAGACATATTGAGTGTACGATCCGATCAATTAACATGGCGCCCAGGAAGTACGTAATGGATCGGCGATCGGCGGCCAGCGAAGCCACCAGGCTGCGGGTCGTCGAAGCCGCTGTTGCGCTCCATGGCGAGCGGGGGCCAGCTGCGACCCGCTGGGCGGATATCGCGGAGCGGGCGGATGTCGCCCTGGGCACGGTTTATCGCTACTTCCCGACATATGCGGAGCTTATGCCGGCCTGCACGTCGCATGCCGGGCAATACACCCGGCCTCCCACAGCGGAGATCTTCAACCGATGCCAGTCGGCGGCCGATCGCCTGGCGGCGCTGGTTCGCGAATTCTTTGCGTTCTACGAACGCGCCGCCGCATGGCTGCGCCACGGTGACTGCGACCGAAGGAAGATTCCGGCCCTCGATGCGATCTACCGGCGTCGCGAGGCAGCCTTCGAGGCCCTGGTTCGACTCGCCGTGGGGCCCGGGGCGCACGCGCACGACGTCGACATGGCGGTGGCCCTGACGAGCTTCTCCACGTGGAGGACGCTCCAGGACCGTGCCGTGCCGACGGCCGTGGCCACGACGCTGGTGACGGATGTCCTGATGCGATGGGCGGGCGGCGATCGGAAACGCCGGCGGAATTCGACTTGAGGAGTGGTAAAGATGGCGACACTCGAAACGGTACGGCTGACGGTCGAGCCTGGTGAGAATCGGGGAAAATCCTTCCACGAAGGGGGGTTTGGTGTTCACTTCAAGATCTACGGCAGGGAGACCGGAGGGGCACTTGCGGTCGTCGAGCATCCGGTCGATCCTCACCGACTGATTCCTCCGCATACGCACGCGGACACCGACGAATATACCTATGTGCTGGAAGGAGAAATCGGGGCAAGGATCGGCGACCGTGTGCTCACGGCATCCACCGGTGCCTACGTGCTCAAGCCTCGCGGCATCATGCACACCTTCTGGAACGCCACGGACAAGCCGGCCCGGATCCTCGAGATCCTTTCTCCCTCAGCATTTGAGAAGTTCTTTGAGGGCATGAGCGATCTCGTCAAGAACCCAGGGGCTGACATGCCCGAACGCCTCGCTGCCTTGGCGGCTCGCCACAACAACGTCTTGTCGATGGATTGGGTACCGGCATTGAAGGCGACCTACGGGCTGAAGCTGCTCGGCGAGCCCTAGTTGTAGTTCCCACGCTCGAAAGCGGTGGCTAGGCGCTCAACCTCGTCCCTAGGGATTCGGGCCTCACGTGCCGCCAACGACCATTGAGATGCAGCTCGTTGAACCTCGTGGATGAGCGCATCACCCTTTGACGTGGACAGACGATAAAACGGCGCCGTCTCGCGCACGATGTCCAGATCGGGGGTCCGGAGGGTGTCGTTGATCGCCAAGCTGTGTTCTAACTTTTCCGGCGACGGATTAATGTCGAATGCCGGAGCAAGTCGCCATCCTTTTCTCGTGCGGAGGAATCCATGGTTGCGGAGATGGTCGTCGCGGTTCGCAGTAAGGACGTTGAATACGACGCGACGGTAGAGCTGCTGCAGATCGTCGACGATTGCGGCTGGATCAGCGAAGTTGACGATGGCGCGCGCCACGTCGAGGTAGCTCGCGCTCTCATTGTCTTGTTTACCGACCAAGGTCATAGCTGAGGCGTAAAGGCGCCGCGCGTCGTTGAGACGGTCGAAGCGGCGTGCGCAGAACGTTCGGTACGTCGATCCCAGCCGTAACAGCTTGGTCTCCGGGACACCGATCGCAGCGTCGCGCGCCAGACCTGTTACAACGTATTCCCAACCGCCTACGTCGTGGCGGTCGTCTCGTGAGGGGAACTTGGCGATCCACAGCGCCCTCTCCTTGCCCAGAAAATTAGCTTTAGGGCGCGCCCCGCCGAGCGAACTGCCAGGTGCAATCAGCATCGCGATCCAGCGTTCGCCCTCGCTAGCGGTCTGTGGAAGGCCCTTCTCCAACTCTGCGGCCCAGTGCTCCAACTCGCGCAGCTCTGTGCTCCGTGGAACCGAAAGTGGTTCGTTATCGACAAAGGCCCCATCACTCACCCGAGCGAGGCGCAACGCTCCCATTCGCGTCTGGTCGTTTACCCCGACCAAGAAGTCCCAGTCATCGAGTCCGCGCTGCTTTCTTTTTTCGCGACGCGCCACCAGTGCCTCGCGCCGTTCTAGGAGGGTGCGACCCCAGCGATCAGGGGCGGCATCCGTGAAGATTCCCGGCAATGACGCCTTGAACTGCTCGCCCTCGTAGAGAGGAAGAGAGGGGTCGAGGGCGAACGAATCTCGCGCTGTGAGCCAGCCGGGATCGTAAGCGAACGAGATCACGCTTTTCGACCCAGACCGCTCCCGTCTTAGTGTCCCAACGGGCCGCCTCGGGCCGAGCTCTTCCGAATCGAGGTAGACCACAACCTCGGAGCGGCTGTTAGGCATCCACCTGCCTCCTCACGGAAGCTCGCCGCGGGCGGCGAAGTCGAACATCCTGTAGCCGCTTGCCGAGCTCGTCGTCACGAGCCAGTTGATCGAGATCCGCGTCGAGTCCGAGCACGCCGAGGAGGCGCACCAGCAACCCAAGGCTAGCCGAGAGATCGCCCCGCTCGAGACGCGCCAGGGTGATCCGCGAGGCGCCGACACGGGCAGCCAGATCGGCAAGCGAGATCCGGCGCCGTAGCCGAGCTAGGCGCAGCCGCTCACCGAGCGCTTCGGCTCGGCGTTGACTCTCAGGGAAAAGTGGTCGGGTTGGTCGTGACATGTATCATAGACTATACCATAAGGCGCTTATAGCATACTCTATCGATCATTAGATCTCCATCCGCGCAAGCTGCCAAGCAGGCCAGAGAAGTCGAAGAAGATGTGATGATGATGACGACCGAAGGCGATGGCCGGGCTAACTGGTCAGGTTTAGTAAAGGGAGGGCCTCGGCTACCCCGTCGGACAGATGGTTGATCCTAAATGCACTGGTGGAGGTCACCTGTTCGAGATGGAAGGAGATCAGACACAGGGCTGCGCTCGGCGCAAATGCGTCTCCTGCGGAGAAGAGCACTTCATTTGCGACAGCGGCGAGTACTGGGACGATGCTGCGCCAGAGGAATTCGCCTGTCCTCGCTGCGCCGGCGAGGCATTCGAGGTGGCTGTCGGCTTCTCGTTCCGACAGGACGAGGAAGTGAGGTGGGTAACCGTCGGAGGGCGATGCCCCAACTGCGGTGTTCTGGGAGTGTACGCGGATTGGAAGATCGACTACAGCCCGAGTCGGGAGCTGCTCACTCAGGCTTAACCGCTCCGTTCTTTTGGGGCTGGCCTTGAACTCGGACGGCTCTGGTACGGCCCGGCGGGCTGAAGGCGATGGCTGGGTCAATTGGTCAGGTCTGGCAACTCAGCTAGCCAACATCGAGGAGCCGTCCGCCGGGAAAGTGAACTCTTTCTTCTCACCCTTCGCCTTCATCAACCTCATCAGGATGCGGAACGGTCGACCGCCGAAGTCGAGCTGCGAGCTCCCTGACTTTGACTTTCTCTTCGGCTTTCTTGCCGACGCGGCCAGATCCAATATCCAACGAGCCCGTTCCTCTTGCAAGGCATCACTCTGTAAACCGTTGACCAATACGCGCCCCGCGCTCCGTTGGCAGCGATGGCTTCGAGCGGGATCCGGGAAGATTCAGGTTCGAGCCGGCGCACGGTCTAAGGCCCACCTCCACGCCACGCCCGTCGCTGCCGCGGTCAGCGCACCGGTTACGCCGCCTATTACCATGTGGTTCTGAGCGTAACCCGCTCCGATGTCAAGCCCCAAAGCGTGCGATAAGGCGAGGCCCGCCAAGAGGCCGACCGTCCAGCCTAAGGTCGCTGCCAGCGTCCAGCCCGCGGCCTTCCTGGGCTCCAGGACCGCCCAGGCCACAGCACCGATCAGCAGGCCGTCGAGAACCGCAACCGGGAGCTCTGGCGTGCCGAGGGGGAGCCCGTCACGCATTGCATGGATGACCGCAAAGGCGACCACGGAGAGCGGTACCCATCTCCAAGCGTGCTGCAGTTGGCCTCGCAGCACGAACCACTGTGCCCCCGCGATCAGGAGCCCGCCAACCGCGCCGAATGCCAGGCCGACAGCCCACGGCTCGATGCCACCGTCGAG
>JALZAL010000253.1 GCA_030948325.1 Candidatus Dormiibacterota bacterium | reverse complement strand
ACTCCGGGCCTCCAGGTGGACGGCTGATCGTCGTGACGTCCCCAGGTCCCGGAGAGGGCAAGACGTCGTCTGCCGTAAACTTGGCGGCGGCATTCGCAGAGACAGGGACATCGACTATCGTCGTAGGCGCCGACTTGCGACAGCCGGGACTGGCTCGCTATCTCGGCCTTTCGGAGGAGCCGGGCATTACCGACGTCCTCAGTGCGCAGCCGGGGAGCACACCACCGCGTGTCATCCGCCGAACCGCGATCTCTGACCTTTCGGTGCTGACGAGCGGTTCACCAGTTGACAACCCGGCTGGAGTGCTTACGAGGGGACGTGACCTTATAGCGCAGTGCCGGCGCTTCGCCGACATTGTCATCATCGACACTGCGCCGTTGCTTGTCGCCAACGACGCTGTCGAGTTGATTCTGACCGCCGATGCTGTCGTGTTGGTCGGTCGCTACGGCACGACCACCGCTGAGTCTGCCGATGCGGCATCGGAGCTCCTGCACCGGCTCAAGGTACCGGTGATCGGAGTCGCGATGCTCGGGCAGGCGAGCGCTCAACCCGCGCCTTACCGAAGCCGCCCCAGCGGGAAAGCGCGCCGTCGGGGTCGCTCACGAGGGCGCCCCATGCAGAGCGAGCGCGTCGCGCCGCCGACCGACGCGGACCAGGCTGCGACAAGCTTCACGCCACCGGACCCACTCGGTGGGGTGCCCACTCGCTCGCCTCAGTAGGCATCCGGCCGATGACGAGAACCCGGTGACGGCGGAGGCTGCAAGACGCCGTCCCACCAAGGTGTTGTGGTTCACCAAGGGGCTCGGACGGGGAGGCACGGAGCGCATTCTGGCGTCGTCCGTCCGCCACCTCGATCGGGAGAGCTTCGACGTGGAGGTTGGATATCTGCTTCCGTGGAAGGACGCCCTGGTGCAAGAGATTGAGGCCGCGGGTATTCGCGTGCACTGCCTCGGTGGCGCCGGCAGCGGAAACGTGAGTTGGCCGTTGCGCTTCCGCACTTTGGTCCAGCAGGGCGGATATGAAATCGTCCATACTCATATGCCGTACCCGGCGGCCGTGGCCAGAATGGTGCTCGGCCGATCAGGACCCGCGCTGGTTCACACCGAGCACAACGTCTGGGATCGCTTCCGACCGTTGACGCGGGAGGCGAACGCGCTGACTCTCTCGAGAAATGCCGCTGTGATAGCTGTGTCGGATGCTGTAGCGCAATCGATGGAGAAGCCGGCCTACTGGCCCGGGGTCGCATGGCCCAGGATTGACGTCATCCACCACGGCATCGACCTCGAGGGCGTTCGTTCCGGGAAGGAGAGTCGTGAGGCGGCGCGAGCGATCCTCGGGCTCGGGCCGGACGACTTCGCAGTCGGCACCGTCGGCAATCTCACGCCCAAGAAGGATCATCGAACCCTGTTGGAAGCGGTGGCTCTGCTGGTGCCTCGATATGAGCGCCTTCGTCTTGTCGTTATCGGCGACGGTCCTCTCAAGGACGAGGTCCACGGTGTTGCCGGTGATCTCGGTATCACTGATCGAGTGGTATTCACCGGGTCTCGTTCCGACGTGCCCGATCTGTTGCCCGGGCTGGATGTATTCGCTCTGTCGTCTCGGTTCGAGGGATTTCCGATCTCCCTGGTGGAGGCAATGGCATCCTCGCTCGCGTGTGTAGCCACGTGCGTCGGCGGAACGCCAGAGCTGATTCGCGACGGAGAGAACGGCCTTCTCGTTCCTCCTAGCCATCCCGAAGCCATCGTCGGGGCCCTCACTCAGCTGATCGCGGACCCGTTGCTTCGGCAGGCTCTCGGTCAGCAGGCGGCGACAGATAGTCTGGGCTACAGCCTGTTCCAGGCGGTCGAACGTCTCCAGGTCATCTATTCGCAGGTACTGGCTGCTCGATGAGGGTCCCTGAGGTCGTTCAGATGCAGGGCACGGCACGACGGGTAGTGGCGGCACTTCTGTGCATTGCTGTTGTCCTCTATCTGGTGATCTTTTCGCTTGCGGCGCGGAGTGCAAGCTACAACCTTTGGGCGGTCCTGATCGTCGTTCCGGTCACTATTGCGATCACCATTCCGTTGATCGTTCATACCGGGCGGCGCTATGGAGACCGATTTGTCCTTCCGCTGCTGATGGCAGCGTTTTTGCTCAAATTAGTCGGGACTGCCTTGCGGTACGTCGTCACATTGGATGTATACAGTGCCGCCGACGCCAACCGCTACCACGAGGCCGGCATAGTTCTGGCCCGCTCATTTCGCCACGGCGTGTTCATTGTCAACGTTGGAGGACGGGTCATCGGTACCCATTTTATCGAGATCGTGACAGGGGTTATCTACACCTTTACGGGCCCAACGCAGCTCGGCGGCTTTGTCGTCTTCTCGTGGTTCG
>JALZAL010000244.1 GCA_030948325.1 Candidatus Dormiibacterota bacterium | reverse complement strand
GGAACCATCGGGTGGGCGGTCCGAAGGCTCGCCGACACCAAGCATCCGATCGGCATCCTCTCGATGGGCACCTTCAACAACTTCGCCAAGTCGCTGCATCTCCCCCTGAACGTGGACGCCGCCATCAGGCTGATCAAGAAGGGCCGACCGCGCCCGATCACCCTCGGCCGGGTGAACGGGAAGCTCTTCCTGGAGGCCGCCGCCATCGGGCTGTTCGGCGAGTTCATCACCGCCGGGGAGTCCGCCAAAGACCGAGCCTTCGGAGCCTTCGCCGACGACGTGAAGCACATCGCCGAGGCGAAGCCTTTCACCTATAAGCTGAACGGTGACATTCGCGGCAGCGGTACCGCGATGTCTCTCGTCTTCACGAACACGACGTCGATCGGCGCGCAGATGCCGGTCAGCGACAAGACGCCTGTGGACCCGTACCTGGAGCTGTCGGTGCATGCGGGCGCGACCCGGACCGACATCGCCAAGCGAGTGCTCGCCCGCGTCGTCCTGTCCAAGCATAGGGAAGGTGGTCTAGGCCAGGTGTTCAAATTCCGCAAGCTCGTAGTGAGTACGAAGCCGAGGGTGCGAATCTACGCAGACAACGCCGAGGTCGGGCGCACCCCGGCGACCATCACAGCCGAGCTGAGCGCAGTGCAGGTGATCCTGAGCAGGTGAGCGCGCTACCGATGAACGCGCCGGCACCGCTTGCCGAACACAAAAAGGCTGCGGCGGAGGTAATTGCCGGGCGACCTGGGCCGGCCGCCAGGCGCTGGCTCGGTCCGACCGCGCTTGTCGTCTTTATCATGTTCGCGATCGATACGTACCTGGTCGTGCAGAACGAGGTACTGCCGTTCGACATTCCGATCGCACGGTTCATACAGAACTTCAACTGGGGTCCGCTCGTCTACCCGATGGAGTGGATGAACGCGAGCGCAGGCTACTGGCAGGTGGCACTTGGCGCGCTTGCCATAATCGCGCTCTTCATTCTTGAGCGCCGCGCCGGCTGGCTCATGCTGATCGGCAGCATCTCGAGCCTCCTCGACAACATCATCAAGATCATGGTCACGCGTCAGCGTCCGACGGTAGACCTTCTGCACATCCTCACGCCGGCCTCAGGCTTCAGCTACCCCAGCGGGCACGCGGTGTTCTTCACTTGGATGAGCTTCATGATCGCGGTGTCCGTCGCTCCCCGAACCAAGCCCGCCTACCGGCCGGCGCTCTGGATCCTCGCCGCCAGCGTGATCGTGCTCGCATGCATCGCGCGCGTGTGGGCAGGCGCCCACTGGCCAAGCGACGTCCTAGGCGGCCTCCTGCTCGGCCTTGGCTGGTCGGCCTTCGTCCTCTGGCTTCCCGAGCGCTGGCTTCCGTCCCCGAGGTTCCGATGGTTTCGCGGGCGTTCCCGGCCCTCATGATCCGGGGCCGTCTCCTCGCAGCCGCGATCGCCGCCGCAGTCGCTGCAGGTGTCATCGCGGTGGTGATCGTCATGAATCCTGTCCCGCCGTTGGACGTCACAGTCGATCGCGACATCCAGGCGACCAACTGGGGTCCGCTCACGCTGCTCTTCCCGATCTATAGCTGGATCGGCGACGCGAAAGGAGCTGTCGTTGACGCAGCTGTCTTCATCGCGGTACTGATCTGGAACCGGCGCGCCTGGATCCTGGCAATCGCCGGCTACCTGACCGGCCTGTGGTATGTGATCGTGAGCCACCTGGTCAACCGCCCCAGGCCAACGACGGCGCTGGTGCTCCGGGTCACCGAGCACCCATCCGCATCAAGCTTTCCTAGCGGGCACACCATCTTCATAGCGACCGTGACCAGCATCCTGATGCTCTGCCTTGGCCATCGATACCTTCCGCGATGGGCGCTGCCGATCGGTTGGTTGGTGGTCGCCGCGATAGTGTTCGACGGCGCGATCAGCAGGATCTACACCGGGGCCCACTGGCCGACCGACGTGCTGGCGGGACTGCTCATCGCGATCGCCTGGCTGAGCCTCGTGCTGTCAATCCGCTGGATCTCGGATCGGGCGTTCGGGTCTAAGCACGGCGAGGGGTCGAGCGCCGGCCACGCTTCTTGAAGAGCCAGGCGCTGAAGGTTCCGATCCCGATCCCGATCACCCCGCCGACGGCCGCATCGCTTGGAAAGTGCACACCGAGGTGGACCCTCGAGGCGCCGACCCCCACAGCCATCCCGTAGGCCAGCGGAGCTGCCTTCGGGTAGTAGAACGCGAGGGCGGTGGCGGCGGCGAAGGATGATGCGGTATGACCCGACGGAAACGAGTGATCCGCAGGCTTGATTCCCACCACGAGCGCCTCGCGGTTCACGAAGGGACGCACTCGGCGGAACAGAGGCTTGACCCGGGTCTGTACGACCCAGGTTGCCGCAAGTGACGCAAAGGCAGTCGCAAGGCCTGCGCGGCGCCCTTTAGGTCCGCCCAGGATCGCCATGGCAGCTCCGCCCGCGACCCATCCGACGCCCTCGCCCAGTTCGGAGAGCACGCTGACGTATCGATCGCTGGTGGTCGTGTGCGGCAGCCCGTTGATCAGGCGGAAAAGGCGCCGGTCGATCCCGGAGGGGCCGGGAGGCGCCACCACCACGGCGACGTCGCCAGAGTCGACATGGACCGCTACGGGGCCGGCCTCGACGACAGGTTGGGTTTTCGGAACGTCCTTGGGCTTGGCGTCCTCGGCGTTCTGCGGCAGAACCTCCTTGGGCGCGCCGGCCGGCTGGTCGGCCGACTTTGCAGTCGCTTTTGCGGCCGGCTTCCTGGCGGCTGAAGACTTTCGCGGTGGCAGGGCTCAGTCCGCCTGCGGGAGCGAGCTGGGCCCCTTTCGCCGCGCGCGCCCGGCCACCATCCGGAGCTGCAGGATGCGAGCCGCCCCGAATGCGACGACGATCACCGCCCCCAGGATCAGTGCGAACAGGAGCGCGATGGCCAGGGGTAGGTGTCCGTGGAACATGAGGAAGGTGACCTCGACGCTCTGCTGATTCTGAAGGATGAAGATCAGAATCACCACCAACGCCAGGAGGCCTATGACGACGGCGGTCCACGCGCCGCTCAGGCGAGTGCGTCGCTCGCCCGGCAGCGGCTCATCAGTCTCCTTCTCGGGAACCGGAGCCTCTTCTTCCTTCGGTGTCTCTGCGATGTCCATACCTGTATATCAAATAACGCAGCAAAGGGGAACGTCCCCCATCGGGCTCATCAGCGCGCAGGACGAGTGGGCAAGGACGAGCCGACAAATTGGGATCGGTACCATTTCGGCAATGACGCGCGCATCGTGGGCCCGGGTCGGCTACCAGGGTGAGCCGGGCGCCTATTCGGAAGAGGCGGCACTCGCGATCCTGCCGTCGGCCGTGACCGTCGGCTATCCCACCTTTTCGCGCGCCTTCGACGCGGTCGGCGGGCGCGAGGTGGACGTTGCCGTCCTGCCGGTGGAGAACTCCCTCGGCGGCATCGTTCAGGAGGTGAACGACCTCTTGTGGGAGCGCTCCGGCTTGCGGATCAGCGGAGAGGTCATCCATCCGGTGCGCCACTGCCTCCTCGGTCGGGGTGAGCCTGTGGTCCGCGCGCTGTCGCATCCGCAGGCTCTGCTCCAGTGCCGCCGATTCCTGGAGGCCCGGCAGATCCAGGCGGTCACCTTTCACGACACGGCCGGAGCGGCTCGGGCGGTCGCGGAGGGCATGGTCGTAGGAAGCGCGGCGATCGCAAGCGCGGCTGCGGGTCGCCGCTATGGGCTCAGGATCCTCGCCGAAGGGATCCAGGACGACGATTCGAACAAGACCCGCTTTCTGATCATTGACCGCGGGCCGGTGGCGCGACCCGGGCCGGCAGGCCTGACCAAAGCGTCGCTGGCCTTCATCGGAGCCCACCGGCCTGGCGGCCTGGTCACCGCTCTGCAGTCTCTTTCAGAGCGCGGGATCAACTTGACCCGGCTCGACTCCCGGCCGATGCCGGATCGGCCGTGGCAGTACCGCTTTTACGTGGATTTCGAGGTCGACGATCCAGCGGCCGCGAACGCCGCACTGGATACGCTCGCCCGGGAGACCACCGAGGTGAAGCTGTTCGGAACCTATCCGGCGGCCGGCGAATAGGCGACACTTTGCGCTTGTGAATCGCGAAAAACAGGTGAAGCGCGTCCCCAACCTCTTCGACTCGAACGTATTTCCGGTCGAGCGGATCGAGCTCGATGGTGTCGAAGAGAGCTTCCTGCGCGGCGGACGCAACCTGTTTCCCTTGCTGCCGAAAGCGCTTGCGGGAATCTCCCAGATCGGAGTCATCGGTTGGGGCTCGCAGGGCCCCGCGCAGGCACAGAACCTGAAAGAATCCCTTGCCGGCACGGGGATTCGCGTCGCGGTTGGTCTTCGAAAGGGATCGGATTCGATGGCGGAGGCGGCGGCCGCCGGCTTCTCCGAAAGCGACGGTACGCTCGGCGAGATGTTCAGCGTGATAACAGCCTCCGACCTGGTCATCCTCCTCATCTCCGATGCAGCCCAGGCTCAGCTCTACAAGAAGGTCTTTGCGGCACTCCGGCCCGGCGCGACTCTCGGCCTCTCGCACGGCTTCCTGCTCGGATACCTCGAGACAACCGGCGAGCGCTTCCCGGCAAACGTCAACGTCATCGCGGTGTGCCCGAAGGGCATGGGCCCGTCGGTCCGCCGGCTGTACGAGCAGGGTCGAGAGGTGAACGGCGCCGGCATCAATACCAGCTTCGCGGTCGAGCAGGAGCTCGACGGACGCGCCACTGACGTCGCGCTGGCCTGGTCGGTGGCGCTCGGCGCGCCATACACCTTCAAAACGACACTGAAATCAGAGGTCGTCTCGGACCTCTTCGGTGAGCGAAGCATTCTGCTCGGCGCCGTCCACGGGATTGTCGAGGCGCTGTATCAGCGCTACCTCGAGGAGGGAGCAACACCACAGGACGCCTTCAACCGTGCCTGCGAGTCAGTGACCGGGCCCATCCGCGAGACGATCTCGCGCCACGGGCTGGTTGGCCTGGACGAGCATCTTGACGCAGACGCTAGGCGGGACTTCCGCCGCGCCTACGACGCCACCTACTCGTCATTCAAGGGCGTGATGGCCGAGATCTACGATGAGGTGACGTCCGGCAACGAGATAAAGAGCGTCGTGATGGCCGCGAACCGCTTCGCCCAGTATCCGATGACGACAATCGACAGGTCGCCGATGTGGTCAGCCGGCGAGGATGTGCGGCGCCGGCGCGGCCAGATCAAGACGGACATCGACGGCTTCACTGCCGGCACCTTCGCCGGGGCGATGATGGCGCAGGTCGACATCCTGGTCGAACACGGCCATCCGTACTCGGAGATCGCCAACGAATCGATCATCGAAGCAGTTGATTCGCTCCTCCCGTACATGCACGCGCGCGGGGTCGCGTACATGGTCGATAACTGCTCGACCACCGCCCGCTTGGGGAGCCGGAAGTGGGGGCCACGCTTCCAGTCCATCCTGGAGCAGGTCACGTTTCCAGCCATCAAGGACCGCGATGCGACTCCAGATCAGATGCCCGAAAAATTCCTTACGCACCCTGTCCATGAAGTCCTGCACCGCCTATCGGCAATGCGCCCCGCCGTCGACATAGCGGTTAGCTAGAGGCAGAGTCCTTACAGGTACGTATCGGTCGTCAGGTTGTACAGCCTTGGATTGAGGCCGATCACCTGGTCGGCATCGATCGGGACGTCCACCAGGATCGAGCGACCCGACCCGGCGTAGCAGGCGTCCAGGATCTGGTCCAGGTTCCCGAGGTCGGGTCGCAGGCGGAACCCGTCCCAGCCATGCGCCTTCGCGGCAGCAACAAAGTCGATCGGCGCGAGGCGGCCGTGATAGCGACCCTTGTCCACATCCGGGATGACCACCTCGAGGCCCTTGTCGACGATGGCGTACGTGCCGTTGTTGACGATGAAGAGGTTCATGCCCAGGTTGGCCGCTTCGGCGAGCGCACCGCCGTACAGCCGCCAGCATCCGTCGCCGGAGAAGACGAAGGTGTTCAGGCTCGGGTCGGCTGCCTTTGCGCCCACGCCCAACCCGAAGGCACCACCCATCGCCGAGCCGTCATGGACCGTGTGGAAAGGCATCGATGCGTGCGGACGCTGGGTCACGTACTGGCGATCTTTATATGCCGTGCAGACATCGTCGAATCCGATGCTGTGAGGCCGCCATGACCTGTAAAGCTCACCGTAGAAGTCGTAGGCGTCGACACACCCCTTCCTGACCTCGCGAGAGATCGTCCTGCTGTTGAGGTCTGCGGGCGCTTCGACTCGCGGACGCTCTCCAAGCTTCCCCTTGAGTCGTGGCAGCACCTCTTTCAGAGTTTGCTCGATGTCGCCGCGGACGACCCGGTAGTCACCCTTGACGCGATGCCTGAAGTCGCCATCCATGTGCCCGTAGGGCTCATTCCATGTCGTTAGATGCCACACATGCCCTGCGGAGATCGAGCCCAGGTTCAGCGAGTACTCCCCCGAATCAAAACCAAGGCTGATGACGACGTCATCGGCTGTCACGCTCCGCCACAGATTCATCGCCTCGTCGTTGCCGCCGAATGAGATGTAGCCGTAGCCGTACGGGTTGTCACGAGACACGGCGTTGGCGCCGTTCACCGACCAGACCGTGGGCGCTGCGAGCAGCTCCGAAAGCTCGGTGGTGAGCTCTGTGATGCCTGGACAACGCGCCGCCTCCGCACCCACGTAGATGATGACGCGGCGCCCGCGCACCATCCCGGGCAGCTCGTGCACGAAACGATCGGCGTCGACCTGGTCGAAGCCGCGTGGGCGCTCCTGCCTGGGGACGTCAACCTGTACCTGCTGCGAGAGGATGTCGGGGTGGAATGCGATCGCCACTGGTTTTGACTCGGCAAGGATCGACTGCGCGTGCTCGAGCTGAGCCTGCAGCTTTGAGATGTCCTCGACCACGATGCAGGCATCTCCCAGCTCCGCTCTGAGCTGAGGGATCACGTTCATGCCGTGCTCAGAAACATCCTGCAGGGGCGAGAGGCCGATTGAGAGCGTCGAGTTCAATGCGATCACGTAGACGGCGGGAATGTTGTGCAGCTTGGCGTCGGTGATGCCGCTCGAGCCGAGCTTCGTGGCTGCGCCTGTCGTCGTGAGGCATCCGGCCACCCGCCCGGACGCGAGGTAGTAACCAAGCGGAACGAACCCGGCGACGTACTCGCTCATCGACTGCATGCGAGGCGTGCCGTCGCCGATCTGGTCGAGGCCGAGTAATGGCTCCAGATGCTTGGCAACGTGTATCAGGCCGCCCCCATTCACGCCGGAGAAGAAGGTGATCCCCCATTTCCTGAGCGTTTCGATGAGCGCGAAGTTCCCGCTGGAATGCTCCAGGGCGATGTCGGTGCGGCGGCTGGTGGCGGTACTCACGAGTCTTCTCCTTGTGGCTGCTTGTTTCAAATCCGGGTACGGCTGGACCGCAGTACCTCGGCCGGCGCGGCGGCTTCGGCCGGAAGCCTGTTGGCTGCGCTCACCACGGCCCTGAGAGACGCGGTGAGGATGTTGGAGTGGAGGCCGACACCCCATACGGCTGTGCCTTTCGAACCGGCTGCCTCGACATATGCGACGGCGGTCGCATCCGAGCCCGAGCCGACCGCATGCTCGACGTAGTCCACCACCTGCAGCCGGATCGCACATTCCCTGGCGAGTGCGTCGGTGAGGGCCGCGATCGGACCATTGCCGCTGCCGACGACTGTGCGTTGGACGCCGCCAGTTCGAATCACCGCCTGCAGCCTGGTGCGGTCCGCGCCACTACCTGCATGGTCGCTGGTGTCCGTCTCGATCAGCTCGAGGGCAGCTTTGGGGTCAAGGTAGGTGGTCTCAAAGGCCCGCCAGATCTCCTCGGGCGTGATCTCCTTGCCGGTGGCGTCGGTGATGCCCTGAATCACCTTCATGAACTCGATCTGAAGCCGCCTCGGCAGGTCGAGGTGGTAGTCGTTCTTGAGGATGTACGCGACCCCGCCCTTTCCGGACTGGCTGTTGACGCGGATAATCGCCTCGTACGTGCGCCCGACGTCGTGGGGGTCGATCGGTAGGTAGGGAACCTCCCACACCTCACTCCCCGAGGCACTGAGCGCCTCCATCCCTTTCTTGATGGCGTCCTGGTGCGATCCGGAAAAGGCCGTGTACACAAGGTCGCCGACATACGGGTGGCGAGGATGGATTGGGAGCTGGTTGCACGCTTCCACGACCCTCCGAAGCTCGTCGATGTTGGAGATGTCGAGATTGGGTTCCACGCCCTGGCTGAAAAGGTTCAGCGCCAGCGTGATCAGGTCGACGTTGCCAGTGCGCTCACCGTTGCCGAAGAGCGTGCCTTCCACGCGCTCCGCTCCGGCCATCATCGCCAGCTCGGTGGCGGCCACAGCTGAGCCCCGATCGTTGTGCGGATGAACGCTGAGGACGAAGGAGTCGCGCTTCTTGATGTTTCGATGGCACCACTCGATCTGGTCCGCATAGATGTTCGGGGTACTCATCTCGACGGTCGCCGGCAGGTTCAGGATCATTTTTTGCTCCGGCGTCGGCTGCCAGACGTCGATGACCGCCTCCGAGATCTCCTTCGCAAAGTCGAGCTCCGTTCCTGTGAAGCTCTCAGGCGAGTACTCGAAGACGAACTCTGTCGATCGGTGGTCGGACGCCAACCGTTTGATGAGCTCCGCGCCGCGGACTGCGATCTCGACGATGCCGTCTCGGTTGAGGCCGAAGACCACACGCCGCTGCAGCTCCGAGGTCGAGTTGTACAGGTGCACGATGGCCCGGCGCGCGCCCACAACGCTCTCGAACGTTCGCTCGATCAGCTCGTCCCTGGACTGGGTGAGCACCTGGATGGTGACGTCGTCGGGGATCAGGCCGTCCTCGATCAGCAAACGTACGAAGTCGAAATCCGGCTGCGATGCCGAGGGGAAGCCGACCTCGATCTCCTTGAACCCCATCCTCACCAGGAGCTCGAACAGGCGGCCCTTGCGGCGCACGTCCATCGGATCGATGAGCGCCTGGTTGCCATCGCGCAGATCGACGCTGCACCAAGCCGGCGACGCGTTGATCACGCTTTCCGGCCACCGCCGGTCGGTCAGGTCGATTGGAGGAAATGGCCTGTACTTTCGGACTGGCATTCGATTCATCGAGTCTTTGGTTCTCTCTCTTTTTTTGTTGACTTCCGTGGTCTGCCGGGAAATGAAAGACCTCCTGGGTCACAAGACGCAGGAGGTCTCGCGAGCACCCGCTAAGGGCGCTCGCCTACGTAAGGAGCAGCTGGCCGGCTGGTGAAGCTAAGCTCATCGTCCGCCTATGGTGCGTTGAATGGCTACCTTTTGTCCAGTCGCCGAGTCACAAGCGCCGGCGCCGGACTCAGTCGCCCAGCACCATGCAGGTGGTCGTCTTGAGCACGCCTGAGATCGCCTGGACGTCCGCCATGATCTCTCGCAGGTCGGCCAGGTCGGCCGCCATGACCGAGGCGATTATGTCGTAATCACCTGTGATCGGATCGGCCATCTGCACCCCCCGGACGTCCCGGATCGCTCTGGTCAGGGCTAGAGACTGACCGTGCAGCGCATTGACGAACATGTAGGCCCTCATTCACTCCTCAGCTTGACCACTTATTAAAGCAGCGACACTCAAGGTCAGAAGTCGCGCCGGCCCAGGAAATGGTTCGCGACCTCCGGTCGGGTCAGCTCGTAGACGGCAATCCGGTGGCCACCCGGGGTCGTGAAAGAGCAGCAAGGGCCCATCGGAATCTCGAGGTTTTTCGCTTTTTTCCATCCCCGAGCCCTCAGATCGGCGAGCGCCAGGTCCAGGTCCGCGACCCTGTAGATCATCACCGGCCTGTCGCCTTCCAGGTGATCCGTCAGCAGGACGTATGGCGGCCCTTCGGTCATGCGCAGCATGGCGACCCGCGCCCCCATGCCCTCGATGCTGAAGGCGAGCTGGGCTCCCAGGACCCCGGTGAAGTACTCGATCTCGGCGGCGACATCCTTGGTCGGCACGTAGAGGTAATCGAGCTGGACAAACGGCGCCCCACTGGTCGCGTGCCGGGTGCGGGTCTCGCCCGCCTTTCGACGCGGCATGGCCTATGAGACTAGATTAGGTGTCGGGGTGCTCTTATGAAACTTGGGCTTCAGATCCCCGACTTCACCTGGCCTGGTGGAACCGAAGGTCTGGGTCCGACCCTCGCGACCATTGGCCGGACTGCCGACGAAGCCGGTTTCGACTCGATCGGAGTCATGGACCATTTCTTTCAGATCGGCCGCCTCGGGCCTCCCGAGCACGAGATGCTGGAGGCGTACACCACACTGGGTTTCCTCGCGGCGCCCACGACGCGGGCGAAGCTGATGACGATGGTCACCGGCGTCCACTATCGGCACCCTGGGATCCTCGCTAAGACGGTCAGCACGCTCGACGTCCTGTCGGGCGGGCGGGCGTGGCTTGGCATCGGGGCCGGATGGAACGAGGAGGAGAGCCGGGGCCTGGGCGTGCCATTCCCATCGCTGAAGGAACGCTTCGAACGGCTGGAGGAAACCCTGGAGATCTGCCTGCAGATGTGGAGCGGCGACGAGAAGCCCTACCGGGGAAACCACTACCAGCTCCACCGGCCCTTGAACTCGCCGCAGACCATCAGCCGTCCGCACCCGGGCATCCTGGTCGGCGGGAGCGGAGAGCAGAAGACCCTTCGGCTCGTGGCCCGGTTCGCTGACGCATGCAACTTGTGGCCGACTCCCGAGATTCCACGCAAGCTGGAGGTGCTGCGGGCGCATTGCGATGCGCTCGGTCGCGACTACAACACCATTGAGAAGACGTCGATGTTCCGATTCGACGTCGGGCAGAAAGGCGAGAAGGTCGACGAGCTCATCGGACAGCTCCGGTGGCTGGCCGGAATGGGCATCGAGACCGTGATCGGATCGGTCCAAGACGTGTGGCGCATCAAACCTCTGGAGATCCTTGGTGAGCGTCTGATACCGGCGGCGGCTCAGATCGAGGCCCATGTCCTGCCCGCGCGCTGAGACCTCAGGGCCGGATGTCGTATCTCTTGGCCAGGTCAGCAGGCAAGGTCAGGTTGGGGTCGGCGTCCAGCAGCAGGCCACCCGCCTGCAGCGCCCTCACCACGAGCGCCGAGCAGATCTGATGGTTCCGTCGAGTGAGCGCGAAAGGACGGCCGGTCAGCAGGAAGAGGGTTGCCCCGGTAAGAGCCAGGAAACCGAACGCCTGCCCAACCTGGGCGGTCGCGTAAGCGACTGCCTTCGCTCTGCCTTCAGGTCCGAACTCAGGTCCGAGCCGCACCAGGTGATATTCCTTGGATCGGTACTTCGAGATCGGGCTGAGCTTCACTCCGACGCTCTCCGCTTCGACCAAAGCACCGTCCTCGGAGACCACCAGCGCGCAGTGGGTCCAATGCGCATACACGGAGTCGGGGCCACGAAACCGGAGCTCCTGGGCAATCCTGATCAGGCCGGCAATCGGGCGGTATCGGTGCGTCAGGATGAAGTCCCCGGGGTCGAACCGGGTGGCTTCCTCACCGGGGCCGTAACGCTCTACGTCAGCCATGCCTTCCACCCTAGGTGATGAGGTCTGGTCAACGTCCGTTTTGGCGCCTACAATCGGGTCGCGCTGGGGGGCGCACTCGAGCTGTGCCTCAGGCGAAGACTCCAGGCAACGCACCGAAAAGGGAGGCAGCAGGATGGCCACAATCACGCTTGATGCATTGAGGCTGCAGGTTCGCGGGAACGTGATCGCTCCCGAGGATGAAGGGTACGAGGCGGCCCGCAAGGTCCACAACGCCATGATCGATCGACGCCCGTCGGTTGTGGTTCGGCCGGCAAACGCGGGTGACGTTATGGCGGCCGTCGACTTCGCACGCGAGAGCCACCTTGACCTCGCGATTCGGGGCGGCGGACACAGCGTGCCCGGGTTCGGCACGTGTGACGGCGGGGTCGTGATCGACCTGTCTCGCATGCGCAGCGTCCGCGTCGATCCGGCCAAGCGAACCGCGCGCGCCGAAGGCGGTGCGACATGGGGCGACTTCAACGCCGCCACCTACCCCTTCGGGCTGGCCACCACCGGCGGCATCATCTCCACGACCGGCGTGTCCGGCCTGACGCTCGGCGGAGGCATCGGCTACCTGGCGCGCGGGTTCGGGCTCTCATGCGACAACCTGGTGTCGGCCGATGTGGTGACCGCGGACGGCAAGTTCCTCATGGCCAGCGAGAAGGAGAACGAGGACCTGTTCTGGGCCCTCCGTGGCGGCGGGGGGAACTTCGGGGTGGTGACCTCCCTGGAGTTCAAGGTCCATCCCGTCAAGGACATCTACGGCGGGCCGATCTTCTACGAGCTCAAGCACATCAAGGACATCCTCAACTTCTTCCGTGAGTACATCGCCGACGCTCCGGAGCAGATGGGTGCGTTTCCGGCCTTCCAGATCGCTCCCCCTCTGCCGTTCATTCCTGAGAACCGGCACGGGGACACCTTTATCGCGATGGTGACTTGCTGGGCCGGCCCGATTGACAAGGGCGAGAAGGAGCTGAAGCCTTTCCACGACGTGGCCCCCGTGGTCGCGGAATTCGTCGGGCCGATGCCATACCCGGCCCTCAACAGCGCGTTCGACGGGTTGGTTCCGCCAGGCCTCCAGCACTACTGGAAAGCCAACTTCGTCAAGGAGCTGACGGACGACGCAGTTGCCGCCCACATCATTCACGGTCCCAAGATTCCGGTGATGAACTCGACGATGCACATCTATCCGATCAACGGGGCCGTTCACAAGGTTAAGCCCGACGAAACGGCTTTCGCTTATCGGGACGCGAACTTCGCCACCGTGATCGCGGGAATGTGGCCGGATCCGTCGCAAAACGCGGCGAACATCCGATGGGTTCGCGATTACTACGATGCGACGGCGCCCCACTCGGAGGAGGGCGGATACATCAACTTCATGGCCGAGGACGACCAGAGCCGTATCAAGGCCAACTACAAGGACAATTACAAGCGTCTTGTCGAGGTCAAGAAGAAATACGACCCGGAAAACCTGTTCCACATGAACCAGAACATCAAGCCCTAGAAATGTTGGCGGGCGCCCCCAGTCCGGGTGCGCCCGCCATGGCTCAACCTCAGCGAACTCCCGCTGTCGCCTGAACCTCGTTTAAGCGTCCACTTTTGACGTCGTAGACGAAGCCACGCACACTCGTTTTGTTCGGGATGAACGGACTCGCCTTGATGCGGGCGATCGACTGCTTTACGTCATCCTCGAGGTTGGTGAAGGCTTCCAGCGCGAAGGCAGGCTTGATTCCGACCTCCGACTCGATCTTGGCCTTGACGTCGTCGTCCTTGAACGTGAGCATGCCGCAGTCCGTGTGGTGGATGAGGACTATCTCGTTGGTGCCGAGCAGCCGTTGCGAGATGACCAGCGACCGGATCGCGTCGTCGGTTGCGACGCCTCCGGCATTGCGGATCACATGGGCTTCGCCTTCGTGCAGGCCAAGGATCTTGTGCACGTCGAGCCGGGCGTCCATGCACGCGAGGACGGCGATGGCCTTGGCGGGCGGAAGGGCGAGGTCCCCCTTTGCGAACGACTTCGCGTAGGCCTCGTTGTTGCGGATCAGCTGGTCGGTCGTACTCATGGTTTGAACCCTCCAGAAAATTCGATGGCGGATGGAAATCCCAGGCGTCGGGGCTTCAGGGGAACGGACGCCGGTGCGCGGAGCTAGATCAGCCCCAACAGATCGCTGAAGAGCAACGGCCCAGGTCCAAGGCAAGCCGGCGCGTCAGCAAGATCCCCACTCAAACCAAGATAACCCCAACCGGTTACCGCCGGGCGAAGGGCGGCTGATAAAAACTGTTCACCCGACTGGGCCGTCCGTCAAGCGCGACCTCGCTGAACTGGTAGAGGATCGCTGCCGTGGGGGCGTACACTGGGCCCCACGGAAGCTCCAGGCGGAAGGCCCGCGAAGCGCCCGGCTTCGCGACGGCCACTGCCGAGCGCAGATCCGCCAGAGTCAGCAGGTACAGCTCGGCGACCTCGTCAGCTGACGGCACGAGCTCGGCCGCAGGAGATCCGCTCCACACCACCACCGGCGTGATCGTGAAGCCGGATCGCGTGTCGTAGTCGTCCAACGATCCAAGAATTGCGTCCGCTGCGACCGCGAGGCCGAGCTCTTCCCGCAGCTCTCGCAGCACCGCCGCATCCGCCTGCTCGCCTTGATTCACCTTTCCGCCCGGCAACGCGAATTGACCGGGATGGCGAGCCAGGCCTGCGGCCCTGACGAAGAGAGGCACGCAAGCTTCCCCAGCGCCATCGTCGAGGACCACCACCGCAACAGCTGCGGTAACAAGCGGGGCTGGAGCCGCGACCCGCTGGAAGCGCCCCACGTTGGCCGCAATGTCACCGCGCAGCTTTGCTTGGGCGCGCTTCCTCAGCTGCGGGGACGCTTCTTCTGGGGATCGTAGATCGGCAGGCTTTCGACTTTCGCGGATACCGTTCCGTCGCCCATTGCCACCTCGAGCTTTCCTCCGTCGGAGGCAAACTGCGACTCCAGCACGGCGAGCCCGATGCGGCCGAAACGGGGGCTCTTGGTCGGGCTGGTCAGCGTGCCGGCAGGCTCGCCGTCGCTGGTGATCGCCGACCCATACTCGGGCAGCTCGTCGGTTTCCAGCACGACGGTCTTGAACCGGCGTGGAGGACTGCCGGCGACTTTGCGCAGCGCGTCCTTGCCGTTGAAGCCGGCGCCGTTGAGCGCGACCATTCGGTCGAGGGAAAAATCAAAAGGCGTCCGTTCGTGCGCGTGGTAGTCATAGTCGAGGACGATCAAGCCCGCCTCGATCCGCAACACCTCGATCGCCTCCACGCCGAACGGCGTGGCGCCGCACTTATCGATGACGACGCTCCATAACGCTTCCGCATCCTTCGGCCGGCAGAACAGCTCGTATCCCAGCTCGCCGCCGAAGCCGGTGCGCGAAACCCAGCAAGGCACTCCGCCAACCTTCACCGGATCCGGGATGAAACGGAAGTAGCGCAGGCCTGAGATTTCAACGCTGCACACCTTTGCGAGCGCCTCGCGCGCTCGCGGACCCTGCAGCCCGAGGTGTGGCAGGTCCAGTCCGATGTACTCGATCTCAACCTTGAGCCCTCTAGCCACCTCGGCGAAATGTTCCTCGAGGTTTCGGCCGTTGGTCATCACCCAGGCTCGGTCGTCGGAGATCTTGAAGACGGTGCCGTCATCGACCATCAAGCCGTTTGCGTCGCAAAAGGCGCCATAGTGCACCTGGCCGATCTGCAGACCGGCCACGTTGTTGGTGTGCAAACGCCCGGCGGCCTCGAGGGCATCAGGCCCCCGAAAGCTCCACTTGTTCAGTGGGGAGACGTCCCAGACGCCAAGGTCGTCGCGCACCCCGCGATACTCGGCGTCCAGGTCGCCAAAGCTCTCCGTCCAGAACCAGCCGCCTTCCTCCATGAATGTCGCCCCCAGCTCGGAGTGCGCCTGGTAGAAAGGTGAGCGGATGGTCGGGATGGTTGTCTCTGCCACCGACCTCAGCCCTGCGGGGTGGTTTTCTTGGGGTCGATGAAGGGCAGGTTCGCCATCCGCGCCTGGAGGGTGCCTCGCGGCGCCGTGGCCTCCAGCTCAGTACCCGTCGCCGCGAGATGGACGGGCACCCACGCGTATCCGATGTTGCGC
>JALZAL010000223.1 GCA_030948325.1 Candidatus Dormiibacterota bacterium | reverse complement strand
CTGCATCGCCTTGGTGATCTTCTGGGTGTTCTTGATCGAGTCGATCCGCCGGACAATGTCCCTGAACGCGGGCAACTTAGCGGCCTTTTCTCTTGCGCGCCCGCTTCGGTGGCGCGTCGGGAACAGCGGGGTTGGCCGGCACCTCTGGAGGCGCGGGTTGGTTGGGCAGCTCCGGAGCAGGTCCGGCGGGGACCTCCGGACCCGGCTGGGTCGGCACCTCCGGGGTTTCCGGTTGGGACGGGACCTCGGCAGGGGGCTGGGCCGGAACCTCCGGAGGCGGTTGAGATGGAAGCTCAGCCTTTGGAGCGACCGCCGGGTCGGCGATGGCCGCCCGGATCTGGTTGAGCTGCGAAGGCCGCTCATCGGCCTTGGCCGGCGGCTGATCCTTCTTAACCGTCGCCGGTGCTGCGGATTTCGTCTCCTTAGCGGCGGCAGGCGTTTGCGCCTTCGGCTCCCCTTTGGTTTCGGGTGACTGCGCTTTCGGCTTCGCTTTGTCCCCCGGCTCAGCAGCAGCAGCTGCCTTACCGCCCGTATCCGGCGCGTCCTTGGCGCCTTCGACCCCGAACTGGTGGTTGAAGGTTGAGATCGCGGCCTTGAGCTGCTCGAAGAGGCCGTCGTCCAAAGCCTTCTGCTTCTCGATGGCTGCCATCAGGTCCGGGTGCTCGCTCTTGAGAAAGCGGATGAAGCCCGCCTCCCATTCGCGCACACGCGCGACAGGCACCTTGTCCAGGTAACCCTGCGTGCCCGCGTAGATCACCGCCACCTGCTCGGCCAGGGCTACCGGTTGGTACTTGTCCTGCTTGAGCAGCTCGGTCAGGCGTGCCCCCCGCTCCAGCTGGTTGCGTGTCTGCGTGTCGAGATCGGATGCGAACTGGGCGAACGCGGCCAGCTCGCGGTATTGCGCGAGGTCGAGTCGCAGCTGGCCGGCGACCTGCCGCATCGCCTTGGTCTGCGCATCACCGCCGACGCGCGAGACGCTGATGCCCACGTTCAGCGCTGGTCGTTGGCCCGCATTGAAAAGATCCGCTTGCAGGTAGATCTGGCCATCGGTGATGGAGATCACGTTCGTCGGAATGAAGGCCGACACGTCGTTGGCCTGCGTCTCGATCACCGGCAGCGCGGTCAGGGAGCCGCCGCCATTGGCAGGGCTCATCTTGGCCGCGCGCTCGAGCAGCCTCGAGTGCAGGTAAAACACGTCGCCGGGATACGCCTCGCGACCCGGTGGGCGGCGCAGGTTGAGCGAGAGCTCGCGATAGGCCCACGCCTGCTTGGTGAGGTCGTCGTAACAGCAGAGGGCCTCTTTGCCCTGCTCCATGAAGTACTCGCCCATTGCACAGCCCGCGTACGGGGCGATGAAGTTGAGGGATGCAGCGTCGGAGGCAGTGGCGGCGACGATGATCGTGTAGTCCATAGCCCCGTTTTCCTCGAGCGTTGCGGTGGCCCGCGCGATCGAGGCTGCGTTCTGTCCGATCGCCACGTAGACGCAGATCAGGTCCTTGCCCTTCTGGTTGATGATCGTGTCCAGGAGCACTGTGGTCTTGCCGGTGAACCGGTCACCGATGATCAGCTCGCGCTGGCCGCGCCCAATCGGGATCATGGCGTCGATCGCCTTGATGCCGGTCTGCACCGGGCTGTCCACCCGCTTGCGCGTGATGACACCTGGGGCGATCCTCTCAATCGGCATCGTCTTGGTGGTCTTGATCGGTCCCTTGCCGTCGAGCGGCTGGCCGAGGGGATTGACGACGCGGCCGATCAGCTCCTCGCCGACCGGCACCTCGAGCAGGCGGCCCGTGGTGCGCACCTCGTCGCCCTCGTGGAGGTGGCCGTAATCGCCCAGGATGACGGCGCGCACCTGGTCCTCCTCGAGGTTCAAGGCCAGCCCGTAGGTCTCGTCAGGAAATTCAAGGAGCTCGCCGGCCATCGCGTTCTGGAGGCCGTAGATCTGCGCAATGCCGTCGCTCGTCGCCACGATCCGACCCACATCGGTCGCGACCAGGCTGGCATCGAACTTCTTCAGACGTTCCTTGATGACCTCAGAGATCTCTTTGGTGCTGATACCCACTTGACTTGACTCCTTCAGGACTGGTCCGCCAGGCGGCGGCGCAGCTGTTGCAATTTGGTGGCGACGCTCGCGTCGATCAGGTGGTCGCCGTACTGGAGCTTGAGGCCCCCCAGGATTCGTTGGTCGACCACGACGGTCATCCGGACCTCCTTGCCCAACCGCTCGGAGAGCTGATCTGCCACCCTGTCTCGCTCGGCGTCATCAAGCTCGACTGCCGTCGTGACGGTGGCGCGGACACGACCGGCGGCGGCATCGGCAAGCGTCTCGAACTCCTCTACGACGCCGCCGACCTCCTCTACGCGGTTCGACTCGATCAGGAGCCGCGCCAGGTTCGTCGCCTCGGGATCGAGACCGGTATCACCATCCGATCCGCCGGAGATCAGCTCCATGCGGCGGCTCAGGGGAATGGTCGGGTTGGTGAGCACCGCGACCACCGTACGGTCGGACAGGAGGTCGCGAACCGTGGCGAGGCGGTGGCCCCACTCCTCGACCTGGCCCTCCTCGGTGGCCAGCTCGAAAACTGCGCGCGCGTATCTCCTGGCTGAGCGGCTCGTGCCCGTCACGAGCCACTCCGCCCGCGGCTGCCGTCGCCACTCGCCACCTCGGCTATCGCGCGCTCGATCAGATGCTTGTGCTTCTCCTCGTTGAGCGTCTCGCCGATGACTTTCTCGGTTGCCGCGACGACGAGGCCCGCGACTTCGTTACGCACCGACTGGATCGCCCGTTCCCGATCGGCCTCGATCTCCTTGCGGGCGGCCGCGGTGAGACGCTTCGCCTCCTCCTCGGCCTTCTGCTTAAGCTCCTGCCGTAGCTGCTCTCCCGACTTGGTAGCGGCCTCGATCACCGACTGCGCCGTCCGGCGCGCCTCGGTCAGGTTCGCTTCGGCCTCCTTGAGTCGCGCCTCAGCTTCAGCGCGCGACTTCTCTGCCTCGGCCAGCTGCTCCGCGATCAGGCGCTGGCGCGCCTCGGCCAGCCTGACGATCTCGGGGTACACCCACCGCGCGAGGACCGCCATCATCACGAGGAACGTGATCAGCTCGACGATCACGGTGCCGTTGATATCGATGACGCCGGCCACCCCCGCGAGAAACAGCATCAGTTGATCTCCCTATGGACCTAGCCGACCCTGGACAGGAAGACGAAGCCGAAGGCCAGGTTGATGAAATACATGGCCTCGACGAGGCCGACGATAGTGAAGAGCCAGGGGATCATCCGTCCCTGCGCCTCCGGCTGTCGCGCAACGCCGCTGATGAAGGCGTTGCCGGCGAGGCCGTCACCGACCGCCGCGCCGATGGCCCCCAACCCCAGCGCCAGGCCAAATGCGACCAGTGCCCCAGCGAGCTCGATTCCGTGGTCTGTCATGAGTTCCTCCTAATGATGTTCGTGTTCGAGACCCTCGCGGGCCGCGCCGAAGTAGATGACCGTCAGCAGCATGAAGATGAACGCCTGGATGAAACCGATGAAGATGACGTCGAATGCCTTCCAGATGATCAGAAGGGTGGCCCCGATCACGGTTCCGCCTACGGTGCCTACAACCGGTAGCTGAAGGCCGGCAAAGCTTGCGATCAGACCGATCATGACAGCGCCGGCGAAGATGTTGCCGAAAAGTCGCAAGCCGAGAGTCACCGGCTTGACCGCCTCTTCGAGAATATTCAGCGGGATGAACACGATCCGAGCGGGTAGCGGCAGCTCGAACGGTTTGGTGAAACGTTTCAGATAGCCTCGGAGGCCGAGCACACGGATGCTGTACCACTGCACCACGATGATCACGATCAGACCCATCGCGAGAGTCTGGTTTAGGTCCGCGTTGGCGCCATGCAGGAACGGGAATATGGCAAGCGGGAAGATCTCGATCCAGTTGGCGATCAGGATGTACAGGAAGAGCGTGAGGGCGAGTGGAATAACGAAGATGGCATCATCGGAGACATTGGTCTTGATGAGGCTTCGCAGCTGGTCATAGCCCCATTCGAAGATCGCCTGCACCCTTCCGGGCTCGCCGTCCTTCAGCTTCGATCGCACCCAGAAAGCGATCAGCACCGTGACGATCACCGCGATCAATGAGGAGATCACGCTGTCGTAGTTGATCGTGCACAGCGTCCCGCATCCGAGGTCGATGGTCGGATGAGTTCCTGGCGCCGCCTCCGCGTATCTCATGCCCGCAACCCCTGGCGCACGCCTGCAGCGACCATGACAAGCTGTGCCGCGGCCACGCCCAGCATGACGGACCACACGGCGATGCCGAACACTGCCGTCACGATCAGGCCAAGTGCCGTGAGGGTGAAGAGGCGCAGCATGCTGCCGGCAACGAAGGAGCCGGTGCGACCGAACAGAGCCGCAATTGCATAGCCATTCGCTGATCCAAGCAACAGGCCACACGCGACGCCCACGCCAAGGCTGAGATGACCAAGCAAGCCGGCAATCGCGGTGACGAGCACCGCCAGGATCGCGGCGGCGACCAGCACGTCCCGGAGCATCCCACCACCCACCCTCACTTCGACAGCTCCCTAACCTTCAACCAGATGGCGATTCCGCCTGCGACCAGGCCCAAGAACAATCCAATCAGAACGAACAGAGGCGCCGTGTGCAAAGCGCTGTCGAGAAACACACCCACGATCAGAGGCGCAAGGACCGCGCCCGCAAGGTACAACCCGATTCCGGCCAGGTCCGAGCCTGAAGTTGGATTCGAGGGGGGCGGCATGCCCGGCCGAATTCTAACGGAGCAGGGTGCGCAGGTAGGGGACGCGCACGCGCCAGCCGACCTTCTGCAGCAAGTCCGCCGCGACAGTTGATGCCATCGCCGCCGAGATCACCAGGACCACGGCGAGGATGCGCCCATGGCCGAACAGCGTGAGCCCGAGGGCTCCGAGCAGCGCAGTGGCGGCGTAGAACGCGTAGCAGGTCTGGCGCGCATCCAGCCCGAACGCCTGGAGGCGGTGGTGCAGGTGCCTCAGGTCAGGCCTGGCGACCGAATCTCCATCGCGCCTGCGCCTGAAAATCGCCCAAGCCGTGTCCCCTATTGGCAGCGCCAGCGCCAGGACCGGCACCACCAGCGCGAACGCAACAGCCACCTTCGCCACCCCCAGGATGGCGATGACGCCGAGGGCCGCCCCGAGGAAGTGGGCGCCGGAATCGCCCATGAAGATGCGCGCGGGATGGAAGTTGAAGATCAAGAAGCCGGCGCAGGTGCCGGCCAGCGCTCCGGCAAGCTCGACCGCGGCGACTTGCTTGAGGCCGGCCGCTGCCAGCATCAACGTGACGGCCACGATGAAGACCACACCCGCGGCGAGGCCGTCGACGCCGTCCAGGAAGTTGACGGTGTTCTGCATACCCAAAAGCCAGAAGATGGTGATCGGAATCGTCAGCAAGCCGAGGTCGACGACATGCCCGCCGGGCAGCCCGAAGGACGTGATCTTGAAACCAAACACCAGGATGGCAACGAGTGTGACCACCATCTGAAGCCCGAACTTGATGGCCGCGCGCACCTGCCGGCGGTCGTCGGCAATGAGCAGGACGGCCGCCAGACCTGAAACGACGAGCACGCCGACCTTTTCGCTGTAGTCCGGCAGAAAGATGAGGACCGCGACAGCGAATCCGATGTAGAGCGCAACGCCTCCGAGGAGTGGGGTCGGTTGCATGTGCGGGTGGCGCTCGCCCGGGAGGGCGATCATCCCTGTCGATCGCGAGATTCGAATCATCAGCGGCACCGCAAGCGCACAGATGACGAATGCCACGAGAAGAGGCCACAGGCCGGGCAGCAGGTGATGCCGCAAGTTGGCAAGGGCGTCGCCGCCGAAGAAGTCCGCCACCTAGGTCAATCGAATGCGTACGGGAGCGGGAACCTGCGACAGAGGTCGAGGGACCTCTCGTGGACGGAGTCCCGCACGGCGGGATCGTCGATTCGCTCGATGAGGTCCGCGATGCAATCGGCAATCTGCACCATCTCGGGCTCGCGCATGCCTCGGGTCGTCACCAAAGGAGTGCCGATGCGCACGCCGCTTGGATTGAATTTCGAGGCCTCGTCGAAAGGAATCGAGTTTCGGTTGAGGGTGATCCCGACGGTGTCAGCCACGTCCTGCACCTGCTTGCCCGTCCGCTTCTGCTTGCGCAGATCGACGAGCATCAGGTGGTTGTCTGTGCCTCCGCTCACCAGCCGGAGGTCACGCTCGATCAGCCGATTCGCAAGCGCCTTCGCGTTGAGGACCACCTGCCGCGCGTAATCCTTGAACTCCGGCTTGAGCGCTTCGCCGAAGCACACCGCCTTGGCCGCGATCGCGTGCATCAGCGGGCCACCCTGGATGCCGGGAAAGACTGCCGAGTCGATCGCCTTCTGGTGCTCGTTCCGGCAGAGGATGATCGCGCCCCAAGCACCTCGAAGTGTCTTCTGCGTGGTCGTCGTAATGATATCGGCATGAGGTATCGGCGACGGGTATTGGCCGCCCGCGACCAGCCCCGCGACGTGAGCCATGTCGACGACAAACGTCGCACCTACCTGGTCCGCGATCTGGCGCATACGCGCCCAGTCGACCACGCGGGAGTACGCAGAAAAGCCGCCGATGATCATCTTGGGTCTCACCTGCTCGGCAAGCTTCTCCATTGCGTCGTAATCGATCAGCTCGGTCTGGCGGTCGACCCCATACGAATGGATTTCATAAAGCTTTCCGCTGAAGTTGGCGGGGCTCCCGTGGGTCAGGTGACCGCCGGCGGAGAGGTCCATCCCCATGACCCTGTCTCCCGGCTGGCACACAGCCATGTACACGGCAGCATTGGCCTGAGATCCAGCGTGCGGTTGCACGTTCACGTACTCGGCGCCGAACAGCTCCTTGGCGCGCTCGACGGCCAGGGTCTCGATTTTGTCGATCACCTCGCCTGTGCCGCCGTAGTAGCGACGGCCGGGATAACCCTCGGCGTACTTATTGGTCAATAGCGTGCCCAGAGCCTCGAGGACGGCCGGGCTGGTGAGGTTTTCGGACGCGATCAGCTCCAGCGTTTCGGACTGGCGCCGATACTCATTTCGGATGAGCTCGGCGATGTCCGGATCCACCCGGTCGAGGGCCCGAAAGGACATCGTGACTATGCCGGGGGTGGAATCGATTGCGTTCCTAGCCGTTTCACCCCCCCGCGCCCCCACGAGCGAATGCTACCTGCGTCAGCCGGCGTGAGGCGGAGGCGGACCCAACAGCTCCGGAGCGGTGATAGCGCCTTCACGAAGCACGTGGGCCTCGGGACCGGTCAGGTCCAGCACCGTCGAGGCGGTCCCGCCGGGCGCCCTGCCTCCGTCCAGCACCGCTGCCAGGTCCGGCAGCGCCCCCGCCTCGAGAGCCGTCATCGCCGGATCCTTGCCATGAAGATTTGCGCTCGTGGTCATCAGCGGGCCTGCGGCTCGAAGGAGCTCGAGCGCGACCTTGTGCTTCGGGATGCGCACGCCCAGCGTGCCGCCGCCGATCGCGTGAAGGATGAGCGTGAGGGGACCTGGCCACCAACGCCGGATCATCGCTTCGGTGCGCGAGTCGACATGCACCCAACCCTCGAGCTGGGATTCGGCAGCGACCATCAAGATCAAGGGCAGCCCTGCGGGCCGGCCCTTGATGCGGTACACGCGCTTTGTGGCGATCTCGTCATCCGCCGCTGCGCCAAGCCCGTAGACCGTGTCAGTCGGAAAGGCGATCACGCCACCTCCGCGAATCAGCTGTGCAGCACGGGTCAGCCCAGAACGCGTGGGCTTCAAGACCATGCTTCGAGCACCCGCTCGTGACCGGCAAGGTCGTGGTGGAGCCGGCGGCCGACGAAGTTTGCATCGGCGACCTCGAGCACAGACGAAAGAATGGATGGATCTACCTCGAGCAGGACGCGACCGCCCGCGTTGAGACGCGCGGGAGCCGCTTCCACCAGCCTCATCACCAGGGCGGCGCCGTCCGTGCCTGCATAAAGTGCCACGCTCGGCTGCGACACGACCTCGGCCAGGAGCGAGCTGCCGGCCGCAAGGTACGGGAGGTTCGCGCAGACAAGGTCAAAGGTGCCCGGGATCGGCGCCATCAGATCGCCGCATGCCAGGTGAATCCGGTCCACCAGCGAGTGCTTGGCCACATTGCGAGCGGCCACCTCGAGCGCCTCGCTGCTGAGATCTGACGCCCACACCTCGACGTCCTGGGCATAGTGCGCGATGGCGATCGCAATGCAGCCGCTGCCGGTTCCGACGTCGGCCACTCGGAGAGGCCGGCCGGCCTCGCGAGCGCAAGCCACCGCCCTCTGCACGAGCACCTCAGTGTCAGGGTTGGGCACGAGCACCGCCGGTGTGACCTCGAAGTCCAGAGCCATGAACTCCTTGTGCCCCACGACGTAAGCGACGGGCTCTCCGCGCGCCCGCCGCGCGACCTGCGCGCGGTACACGCTGAGCTCGGCGTCAGACAGCGGTCTGTCGAACTGCAAATACAGGTCGAGCCTCCGCAGACCCAGGGCCCAGGCCAGCATCACCTCGGCGTCGAGACGCGCCGATTCGGAGCCGTGCTTGCCGAGGTGCTCCGAGGCCAGCTTTAGAACCTCGAGCACCCTCACTCGTGGTCAGAGCTCTCCCCCCATTGGGGGGAGGGGTAGGGGAGCGGGGCGTGAGCTGGCATTCCTTTGATCGCGCTACGAGCCGTTGAGACCAGCTGCCCGGTCGGCGTTGATCAAGGCTTCGACGAGCTCGTCCAGATCACCCGCCATCACCTGGTCGAGCTTGTGCAGATCGAGGTTGATGCGGTGGTCGGTGACGCGATTGGCTTTGAAGTTGTACGTGCGAATTTTCTCCGACCGGTTGCCGCCGCCGATCATGCCCCGGCGCTGTGCGCCGATCGCGGCCTGCTGCTCCGCCAGCTTCATCTCGTAGAGCCGAGCGCGAAGGACGCGGATCGCCTTCTCTTTGTTCTGGAGCTGGGACTTCTCGTCCTGGATGCTGACTACCAGACCGGTCGGCTTATGCGTGAGCCGGATCGCCGAGTAGGTCGTGTTCACGCTCTGACCACCGGGTCCCTGCGAGGTCGACGTTTTGATCTCCAGGTCCTCAGGCTTCAGCTCGATCTCGACCGGATCGGCTTCGGGCATCACAGAGACCGTCGCCGCAGACGTATGGATGCGGCCCTGGGCCTCCGTCTTCGGTACTCGCTGGACCCTGTGCACTCCGCCCTCGTATTTGAGCTGCGAGTAGGCGCCGTGACCGTGGACCTCGAAAACGACCTTGTCGTAGCCGCCCTTCTCACTGTGCGAGATGTCGACGACCTCGACCTTCCAGCCCTTGCGCTCGGCCCACCTCGAGTACATCCGGAAGAGGTCGGCGGCGAACAGCGCTGCCTCCTCCCCACCTTCGGCGCCCTGGATCTCGACGACGACGTCCCTGTCGTCGTTGGGGTCCTTCGGCAGCAGCAAGACCTTCAGCCGTTCCTCCAGCTCCTCGACCCGCGCCGATGCACGGCGTTCTTCGGCGCGCAGATACTCAAGCATCTCGGCGTCCTTCTCATGCTTGAGCATCTCTCGCGCCGACTCAAGCTCATGTCGCGCTCGCTTGAACGCCTCGAAAACCTCGACGATCTCGCGCAACGTCCGCTGCTCGCGCGCGAGCTTCGTCAGCTGGGCGTGATCGGCGGCGACCTCAGGCTTACCCATCTCGGCTTCGATCTCGTGATACCTGCGCGAGATGGCCTCCAGCCGGTCGATCACGCTGCGGCCCCGGCCGTTTCCTCCTCGCCCTGCCGGGCGCTGTTGAAAGCGGTGATGGCGACCTCCAGCATGTCGTCAGAGGGCTCGCGGGTGGTGAACTTCTGCGTGCCGAGAACGGGCAGCAGCATCACCTTGACCACTGGATTGCGCCGGTTGCGAGCCATGAACCGGATGAGCTCAAAGCCCGCGCCCGCGATCAGGGGGATGGCCAGCAGGCGGCTCACAACAAGCCAGAACCAGTTCGGGTGGAACAGCGCGACCACGCTGAACACGACCACGCTGACGACCAGGACAACCACCAAGAAGCCAGTGCCGCAGCGCGGGTGCAGGAGGCTGGCGCGCCGTACGGATGGCACGTCGAGCGGCCAGCCCGATTCGAACGCGTTGATGGTCTTGTGCTCAGCGCCGTGGTACTGAAAGACGCGTCGCACGTCGGGGAGCAGGGCGATCGCCGACAGATAGCCGAGCACGAGGCCCACGCGAATGAGGCCCTCGACAACCACGAACAGGAGGCTGCCGCTTCGATGCACCGCAACGCTTGCGAGCAACAGGGGCAGACCCAGGAACAGGGCGAGGCCAAAGACTCCGGCAAATGCGACCGAGCCGGTGATCTCCTTCTTGCCGATGACCACGTTGTTGCTGCCGGCGTTCACGTTCGCCGACCAGATCAGCGACTTCATGCCGAGGTGCAGCTGCTCGCCTATCAGGGCGAGGCCCCGCAGCACCGGAAGCTTCCACATCGGGTTGACGTAGATCGCCGCCTTCAGCTCGCCGCGGTCGACGACGATCTCTTTCGTGCTGGGCAGGCGAACGGCCACCGCGTAGTGACGCTTGCCCCGCATCATCACCCCTTCGATGACGGCCTGCCCGCCGTAAAAGAACTGCTCCTTACCGGTCGGGACCGGGACCGGAGTCTCGACGTCCCCCGGGAGAGGCATCAGTGAGGGCCCGGCCGAGCGATTTGGCGATCCAAGGGTTAGTTCCGGGTCGACTTCGCCGCCCGCTTGCGGAACCGCTCGACCTGACCGCCCGTGTCCACGATTCGCTGCGTCCCCGTGAAGAACGGGTGGCAGACGGAGCAGATCTCGGTCTTGAGCTCTTTACGCGTCGAGCCGGTCGTGAACGTGTTCCCGCACACGCAGGTGACGACCGCGTCCTCGTAGTAGGTGGGATGAATCTGTGCTTTCAAAGTCTTATCTCCAGGTGAGTGAGTTTACCGAACGAAGCCGTGAAGCATTGACTCCGTCTGGAAGAAGAGGAACGCGAGGTACACAACGAGGCCGAGCCATGCCGCCCCCATCGCGTAACGCTGCCCTGCCGGCTCGGACGTCAGCTGGGCGTCGAGGGCCGGGTTGCGGAACCGCTGGAAGACCACCGGCAGACCAAGGATCACGATGATGATGATCAGCGGGCTCACCCAGCCGGCGAGAAACAGCCCGCCCAGCACGACCAGGCCTGCGACCTGGACCCACTTCGAGACGGGCGCCAGGATCCAGCCGCCATCCAGCATCCCGAACGGGATGAGGTTGAAGAGGTTGATGAGGAAGCCTATGTATGCCCAGCCCAGCAGCACGGTCCAGTGGGTCGACCCGTACAGGACAAGCGCGGCGGTTGCGCCGATGGTCCCAGCGATCGGGCCCGCGATGCCGATCTTCGCCTGGTGCATCGGACTCTGCGCGTGAGAGCGCTGGAAGATTGCGGCACCAAGGAACGGGATGAAAATCGGTGCCGACGCGTGCATACCCTGCCGGCGGATCTCGACGACGTGACCCATCTCGTGCACGAAGATCATCAGCACGAGGCCGACGGCGAACCACGCGCCGCCCCACAGCGAGTAGGCGGCCACGCTGACCAGGGCCGAGCCCAGGGTGGCCAGCGCTGGAACCTTGAAGATGAGCAGGAGGGCGTACTTGCCGTAGGCAAACGCGCCGAGTAGAAGGGCTGCCAGCCCGCCCAGGAGCCCGCGATTGTTCCTCGCGGGAGGCGCAGGCGAGTAGTGGTACGGCGACTGTGGCGGGATGTCCGACGTCACCTGGTAGCCGGGGGGCGGCGGAGGTGGGATGTAGTCGCCTCCCTGAGGGGGTATGGGGTTCCTTTCGTCCATTTGTCTGTATTTGTGATACCCGCGGACGGACGCCTCTAATCCCGGTAGGTGAAGTACGCGACCTCCGGGCCGGCGGCGCTTCCGACGACCACAGACACAGTGCAAGCGGGTGAGGCACAAGGCCCCGGCACCACCTCGAAGGAGGAGGAGTCGGATGGCGGCACGGCGACGGTGGCGCCGGTGATCTGCTGAACGTTCAGCGTCCCCGTGAAGCCGGGGGCCCTGAGGATTCCCAAGCACACCGGCTGGCCCGGAAGGAGCTTGACCGCCGCGGCGGGCACCTGGATCGCAAAGGTCCTGACGAGCAGGTCCAGGCGACCGGCGTCACTCTCGGTCACGAGAAGGTTCTGGGCCCCGTCGAACCCGAGTCCCTGGGGGTTGCGGAGCCCTCGAGCGATGTCGCGGCCGGTGGTGACGTCACGAATCGTGCCCAACGCAGGGAGCGTGACCAGCACATGGCTGTCGGAGGCCCGGACGACGTCGTCCACCCCCGGCAGGTTGCCGGCCAGCCTGGTGAACCCGCCGGCGTTGAGCAGCTCGAACACCGCGTTCAGATTCTCGTCGGCGACCAGGTAGCGCCCACCCTGCCCGGATGGGTTGGCCCATACCCCGGCCGGGCGCGCGAATCCCCCTTGCCGCGCTGTGATCCGCCCCGAGGGATCCACGAACAGGACGGTGCCATGCGGGCTGTCTGGCACGATGAGCTGGGTCCCGTTCGAGTCGATGCCGTCGAGGTTCAGGCCGCTCGGATCGGGCACGAGCTGGAGGATCGTCCGCACGCCGGTGGCTGTGAGCGCGACCACCCGGTTGTGGACCTGGTCGGCGACGTAGATCGTGTCGCCGATCTGGGCGATCCCCTCCGCCTGCGGAACGACCTGCGGAAGTCGGGTCAACCGGGCAGCTCCGCCAACCTTGGCCAGGTGGCCGTTGCCGTGCTCCCCGACCAGCACCGTACCGTCCGCGGCCAGATAGAGGAGGTCGTCGGGGCCGTTGAGGCCGGCGGCCAGGAGGAGGACGGGGTTCGCCGAAGTCACCCCCGCCGCCGGCCGGGCGGCCGCAGCCTGGACGCACGGTGGCGGCGGGGTGGGAGTCGGGGACGGGGTGGGCGGGGGCGCTGGTGTCGGCCTGGCGGCAGCTCCAGAGCTGCAGGCGGTAATCGCACAGACCGCCGCCAGCGCCACGCCGAGAAGCTTGAGACCCTTGAGACTCTGCCTCAGCTGGGATCCCCGACGGTGTGATGGCGGGTGGTCAGCCGGCGGACCGTCGCGTGGCGGCTGGACATCAGGAGTGAGGCCGTCTCGGCGTACCCGCTACCGAACAACACGCCCGGCAGTAGCTGGCCGCCAGTCACGCCGGTGAGGGCGACCGCCACGTCCGCCGCCGGCGCGAGGTCGGCGGCCCCATAGATCCGCCCTGCCGAATCGCCAACCAGCAACCTCTCCTCCGGATTTCGAGGCCAGAGCCGGGCCTGGAGCTCTCCACCCAGGCAGCGGACCGCGCAGGCTGCGACCAGGGTCGCGCCCATGCCCCCGATGCCGATGGCGGCGTCGATTCCGCTGCCGGGAAGGGCGGCCATCACCGCCCCCGCAATATCACCCTCCTCGAGAGAAAGGATCCGGGCGCCCGCGGACGCGACCTCGGCCATCAGGTCCTGGTGGCGTGGACGGTCGAGGATTGCCACCGTGAGGTCCTGGACCCGCGCATCCCGTGCAAACGCGATGCGCCGGAGGTTGTCGGCGATCGGGTCGTCGAGGTCGATGCCGCCGCGGGCGGCCGGTCCCGCCACTATCTTCTCGACGTACCACACAGCCGGCAGCTCCGGGAAGCCGCCGGGCTCGACGGCGGCGACAATCGACACGGCGTTCGTGGAACCGCGCGCCACCTGGCTGGCGCCTTCGACCGGGAAGAGCCCGAGATCGAAGCGATGCTCGCCCCCAGAGATGGAAGTGCCGTGCGGTAGATACGAGTCGTTGCGCGGCCCGAGCACCACTGTGCCGGACGGACCGTTCTCCTCGAGCACCCTCCGCATCGCCTCCGCCGCCACCTCGCTCACCCGATCCGGGTCGCCTTTGCCGAGCAGGCGCGCGCATGCGAGAGCGGCCGCCTCGGTGGCATACACGAGGTCGAAGGCAAGCTCGTGACGCGTTTGGAATGAGGGGATCCCCCTCCTGGGCTGCTCCACGGGGTCCTTTCCCTAGCTTCCTTCTGCGTCTTCGACCAGCTCCGCCGGCCGGAGCTCCATCTGGTCGATGCCGCTCTGAAGGAACGCCGCTCGGACGAAGTCTCGGAAGAGCGGATGCGCACGGTTCGGGCGCGAGCGGAACTCGGGGTGGAACTGGCTGGCGACAAACCATGGATGGTCGGCCAGCTCAACGATCTCGACCAGCCGGCCGTTGGGCGACACGCCGCTGAAGATCATCCCCGCCTCGCCCAATGCTTCGCGGTACTCGTTGTTGAACTCAAAGCGGTGGCGGTGACGCTCATAGACGACCTCTTCACCATAAGCCTTGTGCGCCAGCGAACCGGGAAGGAGCTTGCACGGATACAGGCCGAGGCGCATCGAGGCACCCATTTGATCGACGTTGCGCTGCTCGGGCATGAGGTCGATCACCGGCGTCGACGTGAAAGCCGCGAACTCGGTGGAGTTGGCGTCCGGCGCGTCGAGCGCCTCACGCGCGAAGTCGATGACGGCGCACTGCAAGCCAAGGCAGAGTCCGAGGTAAGGGATGCGGTTGTGCCGCGCGTAGCGCGATGCCTGCACCTTGCCCTCGATGCCGCGATACCCGAAGCCGCCTGGTACCACGATCCCGGCAACCCCCATCAGCGGTGACGTGTCACCCGCATCGAGCTTCTCGGACGAGACCCAGCGGATGTCGACCGCGACGCCGTGGTGGATGCCGGCGTGCCGCAGGGACTCGATGACGCTCAGGTAGGCGTCGGGGAGCGCGACGTACTTGCCGACGACTGCGACCGGGACCGCCGCGCGCGGGTGCTTGATGCGCTCTATGAGCTGTATCCATGGTCCGTTGTCCGGGGCGTGCGTGGCCTCGTCAAGCTCAAAGTGCTTGGCCATCACCCTGCCGAGGCCGGCATCTTCGAGCATCAACGGCACCTCGTAGATCGACTCCACGTCCGGGACGGAGACGACGGCGTCACGTGGCACGTCGCAGAAGAGAGCGATCTTTTCTTTGAGGTCCGCGTCGATGGGTCGCTCGGAGCGGCAGATGATGGCATCCGGTTGAATGCCGATCGCCCGCAACGCCTGCACCGAGTGCTGCGTGGGCTTCGTCTTCATCTCTTGGCCGCGCACGACCGGGACCAGCGAGCAGTGCACGTAGAAGACGTTCTGCCGGCCGAGGTCGTTCTTCATCTGGCGTATCGCCTCGAGGAAGGGAAGGCTTTCGATGTCGCCGACGGTCCCACCCACCTCGACCACCACGACGTCAGCCTGGGGATCTCGCGAGGCCCGGAGGATCTTCTCCTTGATCACGTTGGTGACATGGGGGATCACTTGCACCGTGGCGCCCAAATAGTCGCCGCGGCGCTCGCGAGCGATCACCTCCTGGTAGATCTTGCCGGTGGTCACATTGGAGGCGACGGTCAGGTTCTCGTCGACGAAGCGCTCGTAGTGGCCGAGGTCGAGGTCGGTTTCCGCGCCGTCGTCGGTGACGAAGACCTCACCGTGCTGGTAGGGGCTCATGGTGCCGGGGTCGACGTTGAGATAGGGGTCCAGCTTCTGAAGGGAGACGGTGAGGTGGCGGGCCTTCAGGATGTTCCCGATGGACGCCGCTGTGATGCCCTTTCCAAGCGAGGAGACCACACCCCCGGTCACGAAAACGTACTTCGACATAGAGACCTCCAGGGCGGTTTTAGCAATGTTACCGGACATCAAGAGCGAGCGAGATGCGAACGATCCGTAGACACCAACGGTCCGGCTTCAGGTCGGACCTGTTCTTGGCTCGAGGACGACCACCTTGGTTTCGAAGTCGCCAGAAGACGACTGGACCGAGAGCTTGGGTTGCGGCTCAGAGACGGTCACGCCCATCTCCTTGAGGAACCTGTCAAGCGGGTCGAGCTCCACCTTCAGGCCCGCGATCGCGTAGTGCATGGGGATGACGTATCTAGGCTCGAGCTGGCGAACCACCTCGGCCGCCTGCGCCGCGTTGATGGCGGTGCGCCCGCCGACCGGGACCAGCAGCACGTCGACCGAGGCCACAGTCTCGGCGTCGGTGTCATCGAGGCGATGGCCCAGGTCTCCGAGGTGGCAAACGCTCACATCGTCGATCTCGATCAGGTAGACGGTGTTGCGCCCGCGCTTTGCGCCCTTCTCCGCGTCGTGATAAGTCGGAAAGCCGATGACGCTGACCCCAGCCACCTCGTACTCGCCCGGACCGCGTATCTCGTAAGCGTCCCGCACCGCCTGCGTGTAGTTGTGGTTGTCATGCTCGTGGCTCACCGTGACGAGGTCGGCGTCCAACCGCTGCAGCTTGAGCCCGATGGCCGGTGGATAGGGGTCGGTGACGACGGCCGCGTTGCGCCCGCGCAGCCTGAAACATCCGTGTCCGAGCCAGGTGACGTCCAAATCCCTCTCCTTGATTGTTGCGCCGATTACATCCGCTCGGGAGCGCTGACCCCCATCAGGTCGAGCGCCGTCTTCAGAGTGTGACGTGCCGCGCGGCACAGCTCCAGCCGGGCGCGGGTCAGCGCCCCATCATCGACCACCACGCGATGCTCGCCGGTCTCATTGCCCGCGTGGTAGAAGCGATGCACGGCGGTCGCCAGGTCCTGCACGTGGTACGGGATGCGATGCGGCTCGAGCAGCACGGCCGCGTCGTGCACGACCTCCGGCCAGAAGGCGAGCTGCCGCGCGACCTCGAGCTCCCAGGGGTGCACGAGCAATGACACGTCAGCATGGTCTGGCAGCTGCGGATGCCTTTCCACCGCGGCCGCCTCGACGTTGACGAGGCGGGCATGCGCGTACTGCGCGTAGTAGACGGGGTTCTCGTTGCCCTGCGTGGTGGCCAGCTCGAGGTCGAACTCGATGGTGGTGTCTGGAGAGCGCACGAGATAGAAGTAGCGGACAGGATCAGATCCAACACGATCGATCAGCTCGTCGAGCGTGACGAAGCGGCCCGCCCTCTTCGACATCTTTCCGTCCTTCAGATTCACCATCTGATGAAGGATCACGACCAGCTTCTCGGGGTCGTAGCCCAGCGCGGCCACCGCCGCCTTCATCCGCGGGACGTACCCGTGATGGTCGGCGCCCCACACCTCGATGACACGGTTGAAGCGTCGCTCCTCGAAGCGGCTCAGCAGATAGCCGAGGTCGGACGCGAAATAGGTTGGCTGTCCGTTTGAGCGAATGACGACGCGGTCCTCGTCCTCGGCCAGCACCTGCTCGCCCAGGCCGTCCTCCTCTTCGAGGGCTGGACCGAACCAAACGGCTCCGTCCCGATCCTTGAGGTAGCCGGCCTCTCGAAGCCGATCGATGGCCTTTTGCGCGAGCCCTGTCTCCCAGACCCTCGATTCCCAGAACCACTCGTCATATCGAATGTTCAAGCGCGCCACCGTCGCGCTGATCCGGTCGATGATCTTCTGGATCGCGTAGACACGCAGCTTTGGCTCCGCCTCCTCCTCTGGAAGGTTTTCGATGCTGCGCATGTCGCGCTTCGCCGCCTCCGCGATCTCGTTGACGTAGTCGCCGACGTAGCCACCCTCCGGCGGCTCCTTGCCATGCAGCCGCGCGAATACCGAAGCCCCGAAACGACGGGTCTGCGTGTTGTCGGAGTTGACGTAGTACTCGCGTTGGACCTCGTGGCCGGAGAACTCGAGCAACCTGCAGATCGAGTCGCCGAGGATGGCGCCCCGGCCATGACCGATGTGCAGGGGGCCGGTCGGGTTGATGCTCGCAAACTCCACCTGCAGGCGCTCGCCGCGGCCCATCTGCGAGCCGCCGTATCCAGGCCCATTCGCGGCCACGCGGGCAACCAGCTGCTGCAACCACTCCGGCGTGAGCTTGAAGTTCACGTAGCCGCCGACCGCCTGAACCGTTGCCGCGGCCTGAGGGATGGCGATCGTTTCGGCCAGCCGGCTCGCGATCGAAGGCGGCGCATCTCTCAGCGCCTTTGCCAGCTTCAGCCCGGCTGGGCTTGCGTAATCGCCTCGGTCGGCTCCCTTGGCGCGGCCGAGCTCGAGATCCGGCAGGTCTCCGTCGACGCCGAGCGCGCGCACGGCCGAGCTCAGCGCCTCTGTGATCACGTCGCGAATGCCCTCGGAGGGCGGCGAGGTCACCCGCAGGCCGGGTGCTGGCCGGTCAACGTCAGCTGGACCTGGGTCGAGCCGCCGCTGCGGAAGTACGTCACCTGGACACGCTGGTTGGGATGAAACCGCGAGCGCAGCATGAGGCGCAACGGGTGGGCCGAGTCCAGCTTCACGTCGTCCAGCTGTGTGATGACATCGCCCGGCTGCAGGCCGGCGGCCGCGGCCGGTCCGCTCGTATCGACCGTCACGAGCTGGCTCCCCTCGGGCAGACCCACGAGCGAGGCAGCATGGAGGCTGAGGTCGGTGCTCGTGGCGCCAAGCGATGACACGATCACCTGGCCTGTCGACACGATCTGCTGGACCTCGTCCTGGATGTCGGCCGTGTTGAGTCCGAAGCCGCTCGAGCCACCCACGGGCTGCGACTGCATCGCGACGCCGACCACCTGGCCGCCTACATTCAGCAACGGCCCGCCGACAGTACCCGCTCCGATCACGGCATTGGTCTGGACCGTATCGCTGATCTGCACCGTGTGCAGAGCCATTGGGTCAGTCACCGTCACAGGTCGATGCAGAGAGCTCACGTATCCGGGCGTTACCACACCCCCGTCGAGCGGGCCCCCCACCGCCACCACGACCTGACCCTGCACGAGCGCGGTCGGGTCCGCGAAAGCGAGCGTGGGGAGGCCACCGACCTGGTCGATCTTCAGCACCGCAACGCCGGTCTGACAGTCGTAGTCGACCAGATGCGCAGCCCGGAGCTTCGCGTCGCTGGCGAGGAGCACGTTGAGCGCGGTGGCGCCGGCGATCACATTCACCGCCGTCACGATGTACCCATCGGACGTGATCAGGTAACCAGAACCGCGTCCGAGAGCCGGCTGCTCCTGAGTCAGCACGGTCACGACCGCCGGCTTCGCGTTGGCCGCAACCTGGACGATGGCGGACTCCTCGGCGATGGTGACCCCAGCGCGCAGGTTCACCTGTTGAGAGTTGGTCCTCGACTGCAGCTGCAGAATGCCTAGCGTGACGCCGGTCGCGACGAGCGCGGCCACCACCACGCCGGCGACGACCACCAGGACCGGCCGCCACGGATTGCGCCGCGGCGTCTTCCGATCGTTCGGGCGCGACTCGCCCCGAGGTTGGATCACCGCCTCAAGTTTAGGGAGCGGCTGTTGAAGGCCGCATCCCGCTAACCGCGGTTTGACTCGGCGGGGTACCAGGTCAGCACGAGCTGGCGGTTGGGTTCGAAGCCTGCGGACCTGTACAACCTGACGGCGGCCTCGTTGTCGGTTCGAGTCCAGACGTATCCGAGCGTCACCCGGCGCTCCTGGAACAGGCGCACAGCTTGGTCCAGCAACATCTCGCCCACACCTCGGCCCCTGTGCTCCGCGGCTACATAAACCTCGGCGACCTCGCCCTCAAGCCCGGTGCCCGGATCGAAGAGGACGATCCAGCAGAAGCCGATGATCGGGCCATGGCCGGCGGAGCCGCCGTCTCGTACTGCGTAGATGACGTTTTCGCCGGCAAAGCTCGATGGCACCGTGCTGAGGTGGTTCTCGATCTCGCCCCGGCTCAACTGGGGATGGTCGGAGTAATGGACCTGCTCGCCAAGGTGCAGCTCAACCAGCAGCGGGCGTACGTTCGCGTAATCGCCCGCGGCCAGCCTCTCGACGTCCAGCGTCTTCATACCGTTTCGCATGGTAGCGAAACGGCGGTAGGATTTGGCCCGGGCTGCGCGTTACAGCGGCGGCCGACCAAACGCCGACGTAGCTCAGCTGGCAGAGCAGCCGCCTCGTAAGTGGCAGGTCGTGGGTTCGAATCCCACCGTCGGCTCCAAGAGAAACGAGAAAGATGGCCTTCGACGAACCCGCCGACCTGATCGGCAGCTGCGAGGCGACGCTTGACACCCTCGGCCTGCTCGTGGGTGACATGAGCGAAGAGGTCCAGGACGCCGATGGGTCATGGACGATCGCGCAGATCCTCAACCACCTGCTGGACACCGAGCGTCGCTACTACGGCCGGGTGCGCCGTCTTCGGCGCGAGCTCCGGCCGAAGATGCGGATCATGCCCGACCCGGACTACACGAAGCTTTCCGCGCTCGCGGCCTGGTCACGGTTTTATGAGCTGAGGCGAAACCACCTGCGCCTGCTGCGCTCACTCAAGCCTGAAGAGTGGAAGCGGTCAGGCACTCTCGCCCCGACGGGCCGGATCACCATCGCATCACTGATCCGCCACATGGCCGCTCACGACGCCATGCACTCGGCGCAGATCGCCAGGCGGCTCAGCGGGCGCCCGGGCTAGGAGCGACACCAAAAGTAGCGCTTCGACCAGCAGGATGGGGATCGCCATCACCACGATGACGAACTCGAGGAGAACGTAGCCGACCAGGAGGAGCCCGACCTGCAGCCGCGTGGGCTTCGTTCGCAGCACCAGCCACCCCGCGACCACCAGCATCAAGAAGTCCTGGAACCCCAGGTATGGGCTGAATAGAAGAGAACCCACGATGCCAGCGGCCATCGGTATCTCCGCGCCACGATGGCGATGCCTCCATGCCGTCAGAACGGTGACGATCAAGACAAGGAGCTGGACCGCGGTCAAAGCCGGGCCGAGGCCGAGCGGCCCCGAGATCGAGTACCTCCTGGTGATGTCCCATTCGGGGGACTGGGTTTGAGCAAGGACGTCGCGGTATCGCATCACGCCCTCGGGCCCCAGCATCGCGACGGCGACCAGGCCGATGACGAGAGACGCCACGACCCAGGCGCCGAATGTCCGCACGTGGCCCGAGATGAGCAAGCAGACCGGGACGAGAAGAGCCAGCTGCGGCTTCAGGACGACCAAGCTCAGCGCCAGCCCGGCCCACACCGGATGGTCGTGACGTATCAGCCACCATGAGGTGGCCACGGCGGCTGCCACCAACGCCCCCGGCTGGCCGACCATCACTCCGAATGCCACTGGAAAAACACCCACCATGAGGAAGAGGTGGGCAGCCTTCGCGAACCTCCCGGCCGGTGCCAGGAGATACCAGGTCCAGGCGAGCGCAGCGAGCAACAGAAACGTCCAGACGACGAGCGCCACCGAAAACGGAAGCACCAACAGCGGAGTCACCAGCCATGCCAGCGGCGGAGGCGAGATGAACGGTTGGGGGTTGAAGCCAGGACCCAGGCCCTCGATGGCCGACTTCTGGGCGGCGAGGTCGTACAGGCGGCCATACCCATCCCTGATTCCCACGGTCGCCGCGGCGTAGGCGAGTCGGAAGTCGTTCCGCACGGCGTACTGCGAGATGAATATGGGCGCCGCCTTCCAAAGGTCCCAACCGACCAGGATCAGACCGACCAGCAGCCCGGCCGCCGTCCAGAGCCGTGCCCTGGATCGCACATAAGCAACCACGGGCACAAAGTAAAGGGCTCCGACCCAAGCCGGAGCCCTTACGGCGGTTTCGAATCCGCTGTTAGTTGACTTCCCTGTAGTCCGCGTCCACCACGTCCTCGTCCTTCTTCTTCTGCTGGGACGACTCCTGGCCGTCTGCGTGAGGAGCTGCTGAAGCGTCTCCGGCAGCGGCGCCCGCGGTCTGATAGATGTGCTCTCCGATCTTCTGGAGGGACTCGTTGAACTCGTCCATCTCCTTCCGGAGCAGGTTCGTGTCCGAACCCTTGGCCGCGGCCTTCAGTGACTCCAGCTTGGCTTCGACCTCGGTCTTGACGTCGGCCGGGATCTTGTCCGCGTTGTCCTTGATAACCTTGTCGGCCTGGTGGATCATGTGGTCCGCCTGGTTGCGCAGCTCGACCTCTTCACGCTTGGCACGATCCTCGCCGGCGTGAGCCTCCGCCTCCTTGACCATCCGCTCGACCTCTTCCTTACCCAGCGTCGAGGACGCGGTGATCGTCACGGACTGCTCGCGACCGGTGCCCTTGTCCTGGGCTTTCACGTTGAGGATGCCGTTGGCATCGAGATCGAAGGTCACCTCGATCTGAGGCGTACCTCGCTGCGCGGGTGGAATGCCGTCCAGGTGGAAGCGTCCAAGCGTGCGGTTGTCGCGTGCCATCTCGCGCTCTCCCTGGAGGACGTGGACCTCGACCGAGGTCTGGCTGTCCGCCGCGGTCGAGAAGACCTGCGAGCGGGAGGTCGGGATCGTGGTGTTGCGCTCGATGAGCTTGGTCGCCACACCGCCCAGGGTTTCGACCCCGAGAGATAGCGGCGTCACATCGAGCAGGAGGATGTCCTTGACCTCGCCCTTCAGGACTCCGGCCTGGATTGCGGCCCCGATGGCGACAACTTCGTCCGGGTTGACGCCCTTGTGGGCCTCCTTCCCGCCGAGCAGGTCTTTGACCAGCTTCTGGATCACGGGCATGCGGGTGGAACCACCCACCAGCACCACCTCGTCGATCTGCTGCGGGGTCAGGTTGGCGTCTTTGAGCGCGGCGAGGAACGGCCCGCGGCAGCGCTCCGTCAGGTCTGCCGTGAGCGACTCGAACTTGGCCCGCGTAAGGGTCATCTCGAGGTGCTTGGGGCCTGTCTGGTCCGCGGTGATGAATGGCAGGTTGATCGTGGTCTCGAGCCGGCTCGAAAGCTCGATCTTGGCGCGCTCCGCAGCCTCGGTGAGGCGCTGCAGGGCCTGGCGATCCGACTTCAGGTCGATGCCGTTCTGCTTCTTGAATTCCTCGGCAAGCCAGTCGACGACCCTACGGTCGTAGTCGTCGCCGCCGAGGTGGGTGTCGCCGTTGGTCGACTTGACCTCGAAGACACCGTCGCCCACGTCGAGAACGGAAACGTCGAAGGTGCCTCCGCCCAGGTCGAAGACGAGGATCGTCTCGTTGGCCTTCTTGTCGAGGCCGTAGGCAAGCGACGCAGCCGTCGGCTCGTTGATGATGCGGAGCACGTTCAGGCCGGCGATCTGGCCGGCGTTCTTGGTCGCCTGGCGCTGCGAGTCGTTGAAGTACGCGGGCACGGTGATGACCGCGTCGGTCACCTTTTCGCCCAGATAAGCCTCGGCGTCCGACTTCAGCTTCTGGAGGATCATCGCGGAGATCTCTTCCGGGGTGAACTCCTTGTCGGCGTTGGGGATCTTGACGACCACCCGGTCGTCCTTACCAGGCTTCACGTCGTAAGGGACGATCTTCCGCTCCGACTCAACCTCGGCGAACTTTCGGCCCATGAATCGCTTTATCGAAGAGATGGTGTTCTCGGGGTTGACGGCCGCCTGCCTCCGGGCAAGCTGGCCGACGAGGCGCTCACCAGACTTGGTAAAGGCGACCACTGAGGGGGTGGTGCGGGAGCCTTCAGAGTTCGGAATGACGACTGGCTCGCCGCCTTCCATGACGGCGATGACGGAGTTGGTGGTCCCCAAGTCGATTCCTACGGTTTTCGGCATATGTCAGCTGTTCCTCCAGACCGCGCCGGTGGCGCGTAATTGATTGTTTACAAGTGATCTTGTTCCCCGGCATAAGCGCATCAAAACAAGCCATCCGGGAACGATCGCTTCCCGCCACCTGATGAGGCCCCTACCCTTAGTCTTGAACTGATGCCAATCTTCGAGCTAGACCCAGTTGACGAGATTGCCGTAGTGGCCGTCGGCCAGCCCGGCCAGCGCCAGTTCTTCCTGCTGGCCAAGGGGAGGGGCAGGACCCTCACGCTAGCGTGCGAGAAGGCGCAGATCCAGGCCCTGATCTTCCGCCTCCACCAGATGATGGAGGCGCAGGGGATACAGGCTCCCGAGCGGGCATCAAGGCGCGGTGCCCTCGCGCCTGGCGAACCGGAGTGGCAGGTCGGCGAGATGGGACTGGGCTACCACGAAGCACGCAGGATGTTCGTGCTGGTGGCAAGTCAATCCGCGGCCGGCGAGGAGGGCCCGCCGGAGGAGGGGCCGAGCATCCGCTTCTGGCTCAGCCACGAGCAGGTGGGAACATTCTCCAAGCAGGCCGAGACTGTCCTGACGGCGGGGCGGCCGCTCTGCCCGCGTTGCGGTCTGCCCATGGATCCCGCCGGCCACCCGTGCCCGGTCCTCAACGGTGCTCGGCCGATCTTCTAGGTCCGGGCGTTCAGACCGCGCTTCGCCGGAAGCGACGGAGCGCCTCCTGGTCGAGCTTCCGGACCTGCAGCTCATCGGCTTGCTGCAAGGAGCCTCGAACTACACGTTCCTGGCGCAGCTGGACCCGCACCCGCCATCCGGACTGAAGGTCGTCTACAAGCCGGCGCGGGGCGAATCTCCTCTGTGGGATTTCGCCGCCGGGACTCTTTATCGGCGCGAAGTTGCCGCCTACCAGCTGAGCAAGGTCCTCGGGTGGCCTCGGATTCCGCCGACTGTCGTCCGCGACCGCGGCCCGCACGGCGTGGGCGCTGTTCAGCTGTTCGTCGACGCCGATGGCCGGCACTTCCTCAGCGAGGGAGTCTCTCAGGGCGCAGAGTCAGACGGTCCGCCTGCCCGCCCGACCTGGCAGAGGATCGCCCTGTTTGACGTGATCACCAACAACGCCGACCGGAAGTCGGGCCACTGCCTGTTCGACTCCGAGGACAAGGTCTGGGTCATCGACCATGGGCTGACGTTCCATGTCGACCCCAAGCTGAGAACGGTGATCTGGGACTTCTCCGGCGAGCCGCTGCCATCCGACCTCTGCGCCGACGTGGAGGGCGCGCTGCTGGCCCTCGACGGGGGAGCGCTGGCTGATGTGCTTCAACCGCTGCTGAGCCCACCCGAGATCCGCCTGCTGAAGCGAAGGCTGCGCGGTGTGCTCGACCCGAGGTGGCGTTTCCCGGAACCGACCTCGGCATGGTCGGTGCCCTGGCCGCCGGTCTAGCGGCCTGCTAACCTTCCCGGGCTGCGGATGAAGTTCTGGTCACGTGTCGTCATGGCAGCAGCGGTTGCCCTCGCGATGTCTGTCGAGGTCGTATACGCAGGCCCCCCCGGCCTCCCGAGCCGGCCAAGTAGCCCCAAAGCGACCGCAGGTGACCAACAGGTATTGCTGACCTGGGTTCTCCCCACGGGGCACAACCCCACGATCGATTACTACACCGTCAGCGGCAGTCCCGGTGGGATCTCGAAACAAACTCCTGACGCTTCGACCAGCCTTGTCATAGGCAACCTTACGAACGGCACCCAGTACACGTTCACGGTGAACGCCCACAACTCATTCGGCAACGGACCACCGTCGTTGCCGGTCATCGTGACCCCCCAGGCCACCCCGCCGGGCGCGCCCAACAACCTGGGCGCCACGCCAGGGCCGGCGCCTGGCCAGTACACCCTCACGTGGACGCCGCCCAGCTCCACAGGCTCCTCCCCCGATGGCGTCCCTCCGACGATCGACCACTACACCGTCACCGTCAGCCCTGGGAATGTGAACCAGCGCACCGATGCCGGGACGACCACCTACGTCGCCTCGGGCATCGCAGACAACCAGACGTACACGTTCACAGTCACAGCGACCAACTCGAGGAAGGTGACGGGAAGAGGCGCCACCGTGTATGCGCCAGTTCCGAATGGCGCCACGATCGGCCTGGCGCCGACGGCCGGACTTGCCACCATCGACATCACCGTGACCGGCCAGCTCTTCCTGAACAACGAGACCATCACGCTCTACTGGGACGATCCGAGCCATGTCGCCGGCGCCGTCGTGACCGACGGCACGGGTGCGTTCACCAAGGTGGTGAAGCCGTTTGCGGGGGACAAGCCCAAGATCCACAAACTCTGTGTGAGCGTGCAGCCCAAGCCGTGCGCCAACTTCAGCCTTCAGGCTCCGCCCTCGCCGACGCCAAGTCCTCCCCCCTCCCCTCAGGATTCTCCGACGCCATCCGCCATCGTGTTCCTACCGGCGACGCCGGCCCGCACACGTGGTGGCCTCAGCGGGCTCGACATCATGACCAGGCCGCCGTTCGTTTTCCTACCGATCCTCGGCATCCTCGGAATCCTGGGGGTTCTCGCCTACTGGGCGATGAGCACAACGCGACGCCCGGGGCCTCCGGTCGCGGCCACTGTCACCCATGTCGCCACCCGCCCCGACTACATGTCGCCTTTCCCCAGCGTGTCGCCACCTGCCTCGATGCCGCCCGTGGTCGAAGCCCCACCAGCGGCCGCAGCGCCGCCTGAACCTCCGCCACCGGCAGCCGGACCAACGGCCCCGGAGCCGCAGCCTCCGACCAGCTGGCCCGCCGCGCCCGACGAGCCTCCGGATCTTCCTCAACCATCCGACTAGGGCCCGTCCTGCAATCTGAAAGCCACAGAATGGTGGGACCATGCAGCCGGTAAACGCTCGCATGCTGATGTCACGCATCAAGCCATACCTGATGCACGCCTACCTGCTCACCTACACGCCTCTACTCTTGCTTGCGGACAGTCGCATCACGGCGCTGTGGCAGCAGTGGGTGCTCGGGCTCCTGACCTTTGCGGCGCTGTATCTGGCTGCCTTCAAGGCTCCCAAACAGCAGCGAATCCAGGTGTGGACATGCGTTGTCGTCGCGACAGGTTTTGAGATCTTCGGCTCGCTCATATGGGGCCTCTACGTGTACCGCCTCCACAACGTGCCGCTCTTCGTGCCGCCGGGCCACGGGGCCGTATATCTCTTCGGCCTGATGGCGGCCAGCACCCCTGTGGTGCTCAGGTACGGGCGCCGCGTCGCTTATGTGATCCTTGCCGGCGCCTCGACGTGGGCCCTGGCCGGCCTGACCGTGCTGCCGCTCATCACCGGCCGCTTCGACCTACAGGGCGCGCTGTGCCTGCCCGTGTTCGCCTGGTTCGTCCTCAAGTCGCCGCGCTGGCCTTTGTTCGCGGCGATCTTCATCGCCACCGGCGAGCTGGAGATCTTCGGCACCTTGTTGAGGAACTGGTACTGGCTGCCGGTCGCTCCGTGGACGCACATTCCTTCCGGCAATCCGCCCTCGGTCATCGCCGGCGGCTACTGCATCATCGATGCTTCGGTGGTCCTGGCCATGCGCTCGATCGTCGCGGTTCGAAACCAGTTCCACGTGTTGCGCCCAGCGCAGGCCGCCCAGGAAGTCTGATCACCGGCGCAAGCGGCATTTGACGATTGCGAAGACCGACGCTAGGCGGTCATCTCGACGATCGCGGTGCCGATGGTCGTCCTGTCGCCCTCGAGGTTCTCACCCCAGATCTCGATCTCGGCGCGTGCGCCTGTGACACTGGTGACGCGCCCACGACAGCGGTAGGGCTGGCCAGGAACGTCGATGCCGCGATAGCTGACCTCAAAGCTCTTGAGCGTTCCACGCTCGCCAAGCCAATCCGTAACCAGCTGCCCCAGGAAGGCAGCCTTGAGGAGCCCGTGGAGGATCACTCCAGGCAGGCCGACGCTGCGTGCATATTCCTGGTCGTAATGAATCTCGTAGAAGTCGCCCTGCGCACCGGCGTACTGCACCAGCTGGCGCGTGGTCGGATGCTTGATCAGCTCAGGCAGCTCATCGCCCGGTTGCAAGTTCATAGCCTTCATCGCCTTATCGATGTCCCGCGCAGGCGGGCTACCGTACGGCCGTGCCGGTTGAAGTACTCCGTCTCAAAGATGATGAAAAGGAGCTTGCCGCTCGAGCCTGTCTTCTCGTAAACGTCGATGACCTTGCCGATCGCGGTGATCTCGTCGCCGACCTTGACCGGCTCCATGTATTCGAATCGATTGCCACCGTTCAGCCAACCCTGGCCGTACTCCTCCGCTTCGGGGAGGTGCACTGTGACGGGTGCGAGCGCGACCAGGAACGTGGGCGGCGCCTCTAGCAGCCATCGCGGATATGAATCGCCGATCGCCTCAGCGAACCGTTTGAGGTGGCCGGCTTCGACGACGACGGTGGTCGGAGGTCCGGGGGTCCCGATCCGTGCACGGAGCCTGTCCACGACCGAGGGGGTTGGCAGGTTCATGTGTGATTCGGAGGCTATCAAAACGGGAATGCTTCGATATGGAATGGCATCAGAAGTTCTTTGCGGACGCTGCGGAACCTTGCTCACAAATCCGAACGCCCCCTGCCCAAGGTGCGGGGCGCCGGCATCGGGTAGCTACGACGCCCAGGCGCCAGTTGGCGGCGCGTACCATGCCCCCGTGGGCCGATCGCGGAAGAACCCGTTCCTCGCCGCAGCCCTTGCCGTCGTCCCGGGCCTCGGTCACTTCTACCTCGGCGAGAACAAGAAGGGAGTCGCCTACCTGATCGGGATCGGCGGCCTCGAGTTCTTCGGATTCGATCTCGATCTCAGCTTCATCGGCGCCTTGATCGGAGTCCCGATGGAGGTCGGTGGTGGGACGCTGTGGGTGTTCAGCATCGTCGACGCGTTCAGGACGGCACGGCGAATGGAGTCCGAAGCGGGCTTCAGAACGACCGCCTAGCTCGCCGTTTTACGGCGCCTCCGGGTCACCGCCTTCCGGGGGCTCTTGGTTGTGCCGGGCTTCTTGCGCCCGCCTCGCTTGACAGGCGCGGCCAGCGCTCGCTGAACCCGACGCTGGATCGTGCGCAGGCTGCGCTCGACAGCGGTGCTGGCGGCAGCTGAACCGCGGGCAGTGAGCGTCTCGACCAGTCGCTTCAGCTTGCGGTTTTCTTTGATGAGCTCGGCCACCATCTCGTTGAGCTGCTGTGTGAGCTCGCCGCCCCCAACTTGCTTGCGGCGGCTTCGAGTGGGCGTCGCGGGCCTGGATCTCGTTCTACGGCTGCGCCGTGCTGGGGCGTTTTGCGCTGCCTCGTCTGGGGCCACGGTGACTCGTGATGCTACGCCGCCGCCAGGACCTGCTGCCTCGATAGGCTCTTCAGCCCCTCACGCGCCAGCTCATGCGCCGGATTGGCTTTGCGACTGACGTATCTGACGACGCGCCAGCCCCGACGGCACCGCTCCCGCACCTCATACACCGCGATTCGAAAGCTGTCGCTCGACGGCACCCGGCTGCGAACGACCGGCGCGCAATCAGTGCGCACGATCACGCGGTGGTAAGGCCATCGCGCCGCCGCGAGATCCAGGGCGCCGGCGCAGACGTGCGCCTCGAGCTGGGCCGAGCCGCCGACGTGAGAAAAACCGAATGACTCTGTGTAAACGGCGCGACCCCTAACAAAAACGGCCAGGCCACATCCGGCCCGGCCGTTCTTATCGAGAGCGGCGTCCACGTAGATCACCAGGCACTCCCGCAAACTGCATTCCTCCCGACGGGATTTCGGAAGAGCCTAACACGATGTTGCGGGCTTGTAAGTACCCGGCACAAGATGTTGTATCAGTCGGCTGGAGGGAGGTCTGCACCCATCGCGTGATAGCCGCCGTCAACATGTACGAGCTCGCCGGTCGTCATGTTCATGTAATCGGACAGGAGCGCGCAGGCGGCGCGACCGACAGGAGTCCTGTCCTGCAGATTCCAGCCCAGCGGAGCCCGCTGCTCCCACACCTCTTCGAAGTCCTTGAATCCAGGGATGCCGCTGGCGGCAAGCGTGGCCAGCGGCCCCGCACAGATCGCGTTCACGCGAATTTTGTAACGACCGAGGTCGCGCGCCAGGTAGCGCGTGACCGATTCGAGCGCCGCCTTGGAGACGCCCATCCAGTCGTACTTCGGCCACGCCTGGGTCGAGTTGTCGAAGTCGAGCGTCACCAGCGAGCCACCGTGTTCGCGCATCAGCGGGAGAAAGCCGGCGGCGAGCTCCTTGAACGAGAAGGCGCTGACCTGGATGGCTGTTGCGACGCTTTCCCATGGCGTGGTCAGGAACTTGCCGCCGAGCGCGTCCGGAGGTGCGTATGCGACCGAGTGCACGAAGCCGTCGATCCTGTCCCACCGCTTCTTTACCTCGTCCAGCGCCGCTTCGATATCGGTGGGCTTGGTCACGTCCATCTCGAGGATGTCCGGGACGGGGTTCAACTTCTTGGCCGTCATCTGCGTGATGCTCATCATCCGGCCGAAGCTCGTCAACAAGAGCTCCGCGCCTTCCTTCTGCGCCTCTACGGCGATCGCGTACCCGATGCTCCGGCGGTCGCTCATTCCAGCGATCAGGATCCGCTTTCCTTTCAGGATCACGGCCGAATCGTAAGCTCCCGCTCACGATCTTTGCCTGGTTCCTCGCCCGTCGCGATGGGCGCGTCGCGGCTCGACCAGTCGCTCCACGAGCCTGCATAGAGGCGCCCTTTCTTGAGGCCGGCCACCTCCATGGCGAGCAAATCGTGGGTTGCGTTCACACCCGAGCCGCAGTAGACGACCGCGCCGCTCTCGCCGTCCGCGCCCAGCGCCGCAAAGCGCTCCCGCAGCTCCTCTGGGGTCTTGAACCTTCCAGCGGGCCCCAGGTTCTCGCTCCACGGAGCGCTGAGCGCCCCGGGTATGTGGCCTGCTTTTGGATCGATTGGCTCCTTCTCGCCGCGATAGCGCTCGCCGGCCCTCGCATCGAGCAGCGGCACGTCGGTGAGCTCGCGAACGTCCTCGAAGTCGAGGATGCGTGATCTATCTGGTTCACGCGATCGGAAATTGCCGCGACGGACCACGTGCGGGTCAGCTGTCAGCGCTTGTCCCCACGCTCCAATGCCGCCGTCGAGCACAGCCTGCGATTGGTGCCCGAACCATCGCAGCAGAAACCAGAGGCGAGAGGCGACCGCGCCCCCCGAATCGTCGTAGACGACCACTTTGGAATCGGACATCACCCCCGCTTTTCGCATCTCCACTTCGAACTGCTCACCGGTAGGCAGCGGGTGCCTGCCCCCTCCCTCCTTTCCTGTGACCGCCTCGAGCTCGACGAAGACAGCGCCGGGAATGTGGCCGCGCTCGTACGCTTCCCTGCCCTTGTCACCCAGCAGGTACCAACGGAAATCGACGACGCGCACATCCGGATCGTCGAGGTGCTCGCGCAGCCACTCCGGTGTGACCAGCGGACCGAAGGTCATCTCTGCACCACGAGTGTGTCGTGGCAGAAATGGACGGCATGGGGCTCCATGTCGTGGAGCTTGCCAAGCGATGCGGACCAGGCATCGCGGTCGGCGTGCTGACCCGGCCACCTGGTGAGGTCGGCCTGGTCGCGATCGCGGTAGATCTCCGAGGTGTATGCGGCATCGCCGATCATCACGGCACCCCCATCAGGGGTGTCGACGAGCACGCTCTGATGGCCGATCGTGTGCCCTGGAGTAGCCAGCACGCGCACCCCGGCGGCCACCTCGGCGTCTCCGTCGAGCAGCTCGAAGCGGGCGCCCGCGAAATCGAACCATTCAGCGGTGACCGCCTTCTCGCGGCGGGCGCGCTCGAGCTCTGACCGTTGGACATAGAAGGGCGCGTGCTTGAACACCGCGTTTTGCCCGCAGTGATCGAAATGGAGGTGGGTGTTGACGACGATGCGGATGTCAGCGGGACTCAGGTCGTGCTCCGCCAGGGCATCTGCCGCGTGGCAGTTGACCACCCGCCACTCCTGGACAAGCTCCGTCGGCCATCCGACGCCGGTGTCGACAAGGATCGCGCCCGCGCGCGGATGCTTGATGACGAAACCGTGAACCGGAATCCGATTCAACGAATCGATCCGCGCAAGGTGCAGGCGAACGATCTCCATCGGACTCTTCTCTTAAGGAAGGAACGGCGAGATCGCGAACAACGTAAACAGCAGCGCGATGTAAGCGATCGAGTAGGCAAAGAGGCGTCGCGTCCAGCGCCGGCCTGAAAGGTCGAGAACCGTCAGGCAGATCAGGCCCACGCCCAGCACGACGGCGCCCGCCATGTACACCTCGCCCGCCGAACCGGTGAGGAAGGGGATCACGCTCACAATCGCGGTCAGCGCCGCGTAGGCGACGCTCTGCCGCTTCGCGGATCGTTCTCCCGCGACCACGGGGAGCATGGGGATGCGCGCGCGAGCATAGTCAGCCTTGATCACCTGGGCCAGCGCCCAGAAATGTGGCGGTGTCCAGAAAAACACCACAGCGAACAGCGCGAATGCGGTGAGGTCGAGGTGGCCAGTGGCGGCTGCCCAGCCCACGAGCGGGGGCACGGCTCCGGCCGCACCGCCGATGACGATGTTATGAGGCGTCGACCGCTTGAGCCAGATCGTGTAAACGAAGACGTAGATCAGAGTGCCCAAAAGCGCGAGGGTGGCGGCGAGCAGGTTGGCCCCCGACCAGAGCACGGCGAAGGCGACGACGTTGAGGGCGACCCCGATCGCAAGCGCGTGCCACGCGGGGATCCGGCCGCCGGGCAGGGGCCGGCGTCTTGTCCGGCTCATCGCCGCATCGATGTCACGATCGAACCAGCAGTTGATCGCATGCGCGCCGCCGGCGGCCAACGTTCCGCCGACCAGCACCGCCAGCAGTGGTACCAGGCGCGGATGTCCGTGGGTCGCGGGGATCATGACACCGACTGCCGTGGCATCCAGCAGCGCGACGATCCGCAGCTTGAGCAGGCTCAGGTAGTCGCGGGCGATCGGCAGGGCCCGGCCGCCGGCGTGAGCTGTGACCGTGCTCACGCCGATCCGTTGCGCACAGGTGCGCTATCTCGCGTGTCGACGGCCACGCGAGTGACCTCGCGTTCGATGCCGGCCCGGGGCATCGCCAAGAGCGCGATCCCCAGCACCCCAACCCAGACCAGGGTGGCCAGGGCGACGTGCAGCCCATTGAAAAAAGCGCCGCGGGCGATCGCCGAGCCGGCGCCGACGGCAACCTGCACACCGAAAACCGCGATCACTCCTCCCGCAACCAGACGTATGCCCGGCACGCTTCGCCATCGTCGCAGCGCTGTTACGAGGACGTGAAGCAACAGCAGTCCGACCACGAGCACGGAGCCACGATGCAGCATCGTGAAGGCATTGACGCCCGAGAAGTCGAGCGAAAAACCATTGCCGCACAACGGCCATGAAGTGCAGCTATCGTCAGCTCTGCTCGCCACCACCGAGGACCCGGTCAGCAGAAGGAGGTAGGTCGCTGCGGACGCCACAACGGTGAGACGTCGACACCTGAGGTCTGGAACGCCGCTCCATGCCGGCATGGCCATGACGGCGGTGGCCACCAGGAAGCCGAGAATCATCATCGCCAGGCCGAGGTGGACCACGACCAGCCAGGGGGCGAGGTCATGCGCGACCACCACCCCGCCAAGCACGCCCTCGCCCACCACGCCGATGAGTGACGCAGTAGCGAGCCAAGCCACCAGCGGGCGGCGCCGTCGAAAGACCACCCATGCCGTCACCACGGTGGCGATGATCAGCACTCCGGTCACGCTGCCGACCGCGCGGTGCGAGTACTCGATGATCGCGTGCGGATCGGCGGGTGGGTAAGGTCGTCCGTGGCACAGGGGCCAGTCGGGGCAGCCTAGACCAGAGCCGGACACGCGCACTACGCCACCCAGCGCGATCTGGAGATAAGCGAAAAGGGCGGTCACCACCGCCAGACGGCGGAAGAGGACCACCCCTGACACCACTGGAAGTCTACTGAGTGGTCAGTATCGAAAGCCACGACGCCAAGACGCGGTCATCGAGCTCGCCGACCTGGCGCCCCGCAATGGTCCCATCCGCTCGTACGAAGACGGTGGTTGGAAGGGGAAGCACGCCATACGCCTTCCCCACGTTGAGGTCCGAATCGAGGAGCGCAGGCTGCTGGATCCCCGTCGACATCAGGAAGTCACGCGCGCTCCGGCTCGTGTCGCCTTCGTCGATCAGCACGAGGCGAGCCGTCGCGAGTCCGCCGGCTCGTCGTTGCAGCAGCGGCATCTCTGCGCGACACGGCGGGCAGTAGCTCGCCCAGAAGTTGATGATCAGAGGCTTGCCGGTGAGGTCGGCGAGCGCGACCCGTCCACCGTCGGTGCTCTCGAGCTGGAAGGCTGGAGCTCTGCCCCCTGCGTTCGCCGCCACCTGCTCCGGGCCGCTGATCGTCAGCAGCGATTGGATGACGCTGGGTGCGCCCCATCCGTCACCATGGGAGGCCAGCTGCCTCAACCCATCGGGCCCGAGAGTGGTCACCAACGAGGGCGCGATGTCGTTGCCGACGTCTGGCACGCCGCGATAGACAAGCCGCACATAGCCGTGCCGGTCGACCAGGGCAAGCGTGGAGACGTGGCTGTCGCCGCTTGACAGGTTGACGCCGAAGGGCTTCCAGAATGCGGCCAGCGCGGCCGCCGAGCCTGTCGCGAAGGTCCAACCAGCACCGATTCGCCGGCCGTAGGCGTCGAGCACGGCGGGAGTGTCGGTCGCGGGGTCGGTGGTGACCTCGGCGAGGAGCACTCCACGTGGCAGGCGCTTTTGCAGCTGGAAGAACAGCGCGGTGTAAAGGGGGCACGTTTGATGACAGGTCGTGTGAAATGCCGCGATGACCAGGTCCATGCCGGCGGTGGTCTGGCTGTCGAAGGCGTGACCGAGGTGGTCCTGGAGGCTGAAGGCCGGGAGCGCGACGAACTTGCCCGAAAGCTCGCCGAGTCCCAGGTTGACCTGGTCGTTGCCCGCGTAGACCGCCCCATTGATGAGGCGGCCGGAATCGACGCCAAGGAGGACGGGCTCGACCTGGCCTGAGGTCACCACGACCGGCAGCGCTGCCTGGTCTACGCCCAGGCGGATTCCGTCGTAGGTACCCGCCACGACAGCTACTGCCAGCAGCACGCGCTGGCCCGGCGCCGCGGGCACAACGCCCGAAACCTGGCCCAGGGCGGTCCAGCCCGCGCGCCCATGAAGCTCGATCGAGGTGGGCGGAATCGAGCCGGCCGTGCGCCCCGTGCCGGCCACGACCAGGGTGCCGGTCGCGGGCTGGAAACGAGGCAGAGCGACGAAGATTGTCGCGGCCAGCAACGCCACGACGAGGGCTGTGAACCAGAGAAGCCGAAACCTCGGAATGTCTTACGTCCCTGTCAAATCGATCTTGAGGGGCCGGCCTCCATATGTGGCGGCGACTGTATCGATGTAAGCCGCGCACAGGTCAGCGACGTGCGCGCTCTCGAACTGGACCACGTTCTCAGCGTTCTGTTCCCCGCTATGTGAGAGGTTGAAGCTGCCCGAGTACACATAGTCGTCGGCGACGAGAATTTTGGCGTGCATGAAGTCATGCACGGAGCCCTTTGAATAAGGGATGGAGCGCTTGGATCCGAACGGCACAGCGGTCGCGATGGATTGAAAAGCCGCGATCTTCCAGGATGCCGTCGCCTGCGATGCCCACTGACGCTGGACCTCGTCCATCTGCGTCGCATCGTACACACCGGCGATGTCCGCATGGCCGTGCAGGCAGGCATCTCCCAGCGCGCCCAGGATTGGTCCGGAGGTGATCACTGGCGAGCAGATGCGGAGCCTCCGCTCAGCGGTTGAAATCGACCTTGCCATCTCGTGCACGAGCTTCAAACCACGGCCCGGACAGAAATAGGGACGCAGCCGCGTTCCATCCGCGAGTGTCGACCACGGCGCCGTGAACCGTCCGGAGGTTGCCACCACCGGGTGCTGCCAGAGCTCTTCGAAGTTCTGCTCGTAAGCCGCCGCGACCTCGGTTGAGGCCAGCGTGAACAGCACGTTCTCCTCGCGTGTAAAAGAGTCGTTGGTCCAGTTCGTCGAACCGGTGAGGACGGCTGCCTGCGGGGTGCCGAAGTCGCGGACGACGTACTTGTGGTGCATGAGGTCTGGGACACCGTGAACCGGCTGGATCGCGACGCCGATCGCCTTCAGCCTGTCGACGTAGGCCCAGTCCACCTCCGGAGGCGGCGGCACCGGGATCGCCGCCGGGTGATCCAGGTTGAACATCAGGCGAATGGCGACTCCGCGCTTTAGCGCCGCCTCGAATGACGCCAGGACGATGGCCGACGGACCGGCCTCCAGTCGCAGGTCATAAATCGCAATCTCGACTGTCTTCGCTGCCCCATCGAGGAATGCAGCGACCTTCTGCGCGACCGTGTCTGCAGTCTGGCCTCCGTCGGTCAGAAAGTAGATGTCGAGGGCCGGGCTGCCTACGATTTCGCCTTTTCCTCAGGCTCGCCGGGGTCTTCTCTCGGTTCGTCCGTGCCGAAAGGAAGGGGCATGGTGGCCATGGCGGCGGCTTCCTCCGGATCATCGGTCAGCGTCATCAGATCCATGTCCGACGGCGAGATCGCCCTGCGCCCCAGCACCACCTTCCGCATCCAGTCGAGCAAGCCCGTCCAGTACTCGGTGCCGAACAGGACGATCGGAAAGTGCTCGATCTTCCCGGTCTGAGCCAGGGTCAACGACTCAAAGAGCTCGTCGAGGGTGCCCAGCCCACCAGGAAAGATGACGAAGCCGCGAGCGTACTTGACGAACATGTTCTTCCGGACGAAGAAGTAGCGGAACTCGACGCCCAGGTCGACGTAGTCGTTCAGCTCCTGCTCGTTGGGAAGCTCGATGTTGCAGCCGACCGACAGCCCTCCGGCCTCCTGGCAGCCGCGGTTGACCGCCTCCATGATTCCGGGCCCTCCGCCGGTGATCACCGCAAAGCCCCGGCGGGCGAGGGCGGCGCCCAGGGCGCGGCCGGCCGCGTAGTAGGGGTCGTCTGGCGCGGCTCGAGCCGACCCGAACACCGTGACCGCGGGCCCGACCTCGTTGAGGGCGTCGAACCCCTCGACGAACTCCGACAGGATCCGCAGCACGCGCCACGGGTCGGCGTGATGCGCCAGCTCTTCGATGGCGCTGCGCTCGAGCAGCATCTTGTCCGCAGGGGGGCGTTTGGAGGGGACGACGAGGCGACCGGCGCGCCTGCGAGACGGCACGCGCTAGGCCTTCGGCTCGAGACGTGCCGGCGGCTCCGAAGCCCTGCCGTCTCCGATCATCCCCCCGCGGTGTGGTGCCGGCCGATCAGGCCGCGGAGGCTCGCCGGCGACAGGCAACGTCACCCGCTTGCGCTGAGCTGGGCGAGGTTTGGAAGGGCTGAGCGCCGGCGCCTTGGCAGTGGCGGGCACGACGTCCACCGGCACAGCCATGGGCGTCGGGCCATCGAGCTCGGCGACCACTTTCTCCACAGGCGGGAGCGATGTCGTGCTTGCCTTCCGTGCGGGCAGCCTGGAGGTCGAGTGATCGGGCATCTCGAGGACCTGGTCGAGGTGGGCACGAAGCGAAGCAACCTCCGCCTCGAGCTCACGGACCAGGTGGCGGTGTCGCATGTGCTCGCTGAAGTGGTGCAGGCCGTCGACCCAGTGATACAGCGTGCCCGCAACCAGGAACAGCGCGAGGGGAACGACGGCCACGGTCCACAGGGGAATGCCATCGAGGTGAAGGATCGACCAGCGCACGTTCACCGAGACGAGGTTGCTGTATCCGAACACGGTCACAGCAACCCCGATCAGGAGGCCGACGATCAGTGAGCTCGCCAAGAGGAAGCGCTGCCACAAATGGTTCAAATCGGCACCCGGCCGAAGGTTAACCGGTTTGGGGCGTGGTCGCTACCGGTCTAGCGCTGTCAGCGTTTATCCGACTCGCTCCAGAACTACGACGGGGATCTTGCGAGACGTCCGCTTCCGGTACTCGTTAAACGTCGGGTAGGCGCTGGCATGCTGGGAATAGAGCCGCTCGTACTCGTCTCCGTCGGCGACGTGCGCGCGGGCCTCGAACTTCTCGCCCTGCACCTCGACTGTGACCTTCGGGTTGGCGACGAGATTGTGATACCAGGCCGGATTCGTGGGCGCGCCGCCTTTGGAAGCGACGATCACGTAATCCTTCCCGTCGTGCGAGTAAACGAGAGGGTTCTCTCGCGCTTCGCCCGACTTGGCACCGGTGGTGGTGAGGATCACCACGTCCGTGCCCTTGAACGGGCCTGAACTGGCCTTGCCGCCGTGTGCGCGCAGATCATTGATCAGCGCGCGGTTGAAGTCATGAAAGTTGTTGCTCATCACCAATAGAAACCGGGGACGACCGCCCGCGCATTCCATGGTGACTGGCCCAGGTCAAAGGGCGCCCAGGAGTGCCGACGTTGCTGTCGGCTCGTACACGGACCGAGTGGAGCTTGGTGGAGGCGGCGGGAGTTGAACCCGCGTCCGAAGCAGCTTCCCCCGGGATCTCTACGAGCGTGTCCAGGATTTTGGTTCTCGCTTGGCGGCTCCTCCTGACGGGATCCGCTTCAGCCAGTCGCGGTGAGTGTCCCACATCGAGGCCGCGACGCCCTCGATGCGGCAATCCGGTCTAATTTGACGCCGCTCCCCGCTCCGCCGGATTGACCAGGGGCAACGCCCGGGATCTAAGTCCCGGGACTCACGTCTCTACTGCTTACGCAGCGAGGGCGAAAGTGTGGTTCTTGTTGGCGTTTGTAAACGCTTGCGCTGTAACGCTCGCGGCTCTCGGCTCGCAATCCCGAAGCTCAACTGCCCCGTCGAGACCGGACGCCCCCACGAAGCTGAACTCGTTGCAATTTGATTCTACCCCGCCGCGGACGCCGCCAATCCCGAACCCTGCCGCCACACCCTTCTGGTCTAATGGACGCGAAGACGCCAATGGCAGTTGGGCAGCAGCGAGAACATCTGGAGCCGGACCTCGAGAAGGTCGCCCGAGCCAGTCTCCGGGAGCTGGGCGACATCCGCATCGATGACGTCCTTGCCTTCATCGATCGCGGCATCGAGAACATGCCGAGCTACATGGACCTCTACCGCCGTTGGGAGTCGCAGCAGTGGGCGGTGGGAGACCTCGACTTCACCCTCGACCGCCAGGACTGGCTGCAGGCGACCGACCTCGACAAGAAGGCGACCCTTTGGTCGCACCGCCTCTTCTTCAACGGCGAGGAGAGGGTCACAGCCACGCTGGCGCCCTTCGTGTGGGCGGCGCCAACGCCGGAGATCGAGATCTTCCTGTCGACGCAGATGGTCGACGAGGCTCGGCACACAGTGTTCTTCGACCGGTGGTGGCATGAGGTGGTCGGCACCAAGTCGAAGGACTTGAAGGAGCTTCTCGTCGAGATCCGGCCGGAGACCAACGAGGGATACAACACGCTTTTCTACGAGCGCCTCCCGTCGACGGCGCAGCGCATGGCGAGCAATCCGAAGGACTTCGACGCTTTCGTCGAAGGCGTCACGATCTATCACATCATCGTCGAGGCAACCATCGCCCTCACCGGGCAGCGCTTCGAGCTCGAGTCGATGCGCGAGCTCGGCACCACCGACCGGGGCTTCTATCAAGGCTTCACCGCAGTCGCCCGCGACGAGTCGCGTCACGTCAACTTCGGGATCAAGGTGCTCCAGGAGGCGGTGCGTGAAAACCCGCAGCGATTCGCTCCGCTCATCCAGAGGACTCTGGTCGAATGTCTGCCGCTTGTCGCAGGCACGCTGGAGCCACCCGACCCGAGCTACATCACCGAGTTCGGCCGCACGGAAAGCGAGATCCTGCAGTTCGCAATGGAATCCCTCAACAAAAGATTGAGAGCGATCGGGATCAACCTCGCTGCCTAGGATCGAGCACCCCGGACCGGGAGATGGCGAGAACGGTTGCTAATGTGGACATCTAGCCCCGAGTCCTCATAGCCCGCGCAATCTCCCTCTTCGCATCCCTCTCCGCAATCGCCTCGCGCTTGTCGTACTGCTTCTTTCCTCGCGCCAGCCCAACCTCGACCTTGGCATGATTCCGCGTGAAGTACACCCGCAGTGGTATGAGCGTGTATCCCTTTTGCCGCACCTTGCCGATCAGGCTCGAGATCTCTTTGCGATGTAGGAGCAGCTTCCGTGGCCGCATCGGCTCGTGATTCATGAGGTTGGCCTGTGCGTAGGGCGAGATGTGCACGTTCTCGAGCCACGCTTCGTTCCCATCGATCCGCACAAACCCATCCCTCAGGTTGGTCCGGCCATTGCGAACCGATTTCACCTCCGTCCCCGTGAGCATGATCCCAGCCTCGAGCTTGTCGTCGATGAAGTAGTCGTGGTACGCGCGTCGGTTGACGGCGACATCACGGTCGCGCTCCTTGACCTTGTCAGTCATGGCACCCTGCGCACGCCCGGCCCTTCGCCGAGCACCTGCTTGGCCGGCGCGGGCCGCTTGCCCGGAAGCTGAACGATCTCCGGTACGTACAGATCCCCTTCAACGTGCCCCTTCAACACCTTGACCCGGCCCCGCTTCGTCGGCAGGGTGACCCCGGGCCACGGCTGCAGGGCCCTTACCCTCTGATCGATCTCTTGCGCCCCCATCCCCCACTCCAGCTCTCCGTCCCGCCTGCGAAGCCGAGGCGCCACAGTGGCCGCGCCGTGGTCCTGTTCGACTCCCTTCACGTCCTCGAGGAGCTCAAGGGTCTCAACCAGGAGCGCCGCGCCAATGCCTGCCAGCCTGGAGGTGAGCGCCGGCGCATCCTCCTCCCTCCCTATCGCCGTCTTCCGCACGGCCAGCACGGGCCCGTGGTCGAGCTGCTCGTCCATCTGCATGATCGTGATGCCTGTTTCAGCGTCACCGCAGAGAATCGCATGCGCCACCGGCGCCGCACCCCTATGGCGCGGCAGCAGCGAAGCATGCACGTTGATCACCCCGTACCTCGGTATGGCCAGCACATCGCCAGGAATGATCTGCCCATAGGCAATCACCACCATCACGTCCGGGGCCAGCTCGCGCAACCTTTCGACGACCTCTGGCGAGCGAATCTTCGCCGGCTGAAACACAGGCAGCCCCATCTCCTCAGCGGCCACCTTGACCGGCGGTGGAACGACCTTCAAGCGGTGACCCGGACGATCGGGCTGCGTGATCACCAGCTGCACGTCGTGGCCCGCCATGCGCAGAGCTCGCAGAGACGGCACGGCAAACTCGGCCGTGCCCGCGAAGACAACCCTCAGGACTTAGCCTGCCGCTGCCGCGACAGCGGCCTCCTTCTCCTCAGCCTCCAGCTCATCGACACGCCGCAGCGTATCGAGATTGGTCAAGCGGTCGATGAAGAGGACGCCATCCAGATGGTCCAGCTCATGCTGGAAGGCGCGGGCGGTGAAGCCACTCGACTTGATCCGCACCTCCTTGCCACGCCGGTTGCGTCCTTTCACGACGACAGTCTCGTGGCGCGCGACCTCCCCCACCCACCCGGGGTAGCTGAGGCAGCCCTCGTAGCCGACCTGCACACCATCATGTTTGACGATCTCGGGATTGACCAATCCCCAGATCTGATTCTCGTCACCCTTGACCACGCACACGCGCAGCGGCACTCCGATCTGCGGTGCCGCCAGGCCCGCCCCTGGCGCATCGAGCATGGTTGCGGCCAGGTCGTCGATCAAGCGCTGGATCGATGTGTCCACGCGCGCGACCTTCTTCGCTTTCTCGCGAAGCGCAGGGTGCTCAAAGCCGAGGATCGGTCGGACGGCCACGAGATCGATTTTACCCGTGAAACGCTCGAACTCATCCGGGACAAGACGGAGCAGCACGGGGCGACAGCCTCTTAGGTCACAGGATCCACGTCATAGCTCCACCCCCGGCCACGAGGCGCAAGGTGACGCGCGCGTTCCAGACCGTCTCCCTTCAGCGTGACCTGCCACCGGAACTCGCCACGCAGGCGGTGAATGAAGGCCGGTGACGGTCCCATCACACGGATCCCTTCGACTCCCTCGCGCAGGAGACCGCTGGCCAGCTCCTCAGCCGCCTCTCGTGCGACCGCGGCGGCGCGAGCATCGTCGGCGTCTGTGCGCGTGAGCACCGCTAGCTCGGCGTATGGGGGAAATGTGAATGCTTTCCTGGACGGCAGCTCGGCCGCGTAGAAACCCTCGTAGTCGCCCGTCGCCGCACACCGCAAGCTGTAGTGCTCGGGATTGCTGGTCTGCACGATCACCCTCGCCTGCCGGCCATCCCGTCCCGCCCGGCCGGCCACCTGCACCACCAGCGCGAAGGTGTTCTCCGCGGAGCGGTAGTCCGGGAAATGGAGCGGAAGGTCGGCGTCGACGACCCCCACGCAGGTGACTGCCGGCAGGTCGAGACCACGGGTGACCATCTGCGTCCCGACCAGGATGTCGGCCCGGCGCTCGCTGAATGCCTCCCAGATGTCGAAGTAGGAATCCGGCCCACGCGCCGCATCGCTGTCGAGGCGCAGCACCCGGGCCATCGGCCACAACTTCTTGACCAGGCTCTCGAGCCGTTGAGTCCCCATGCCCATGCCGCGAATATTCCTGCTCCCGCAGTAATCGCACACGGCAGGCATCTGTCGCGCGTAGCCGCAGTAGTGGCACACCAACCCGTCGATCTCAGCGTGCTGGACAAGGGCGACTGAGCAACCGAGGCACTGAACCGACCGGCCACAATCGCGACACAAGACAAAGGTGCTCATGCCTCGGCGATTGAGGTAAAGGATGACCTGCTCCTCGTTTTCGAGCGTCCTGTTGACGACTTCCAACAGCCGCCGCGACAGCGGCTGGCGGTTCCCTGTCGCAGCCTCGTCACGCATGTCCACCAGCTCCACCTCTGCATCGCGACCGCGTACGCGTTTCGTCAGCTTGGCCAGCGCGAGCTCGCCGAGTCTCGCTTCGTGATAGGTGACGACGCTGGGCGTCGCGGAGCCGGCGACCAGTTTTGCGCCGGTCAGCGCGGCGAGGCGTCGGGCGACCCAGCCAGTCTCATATCGCGGCGTACGGTCCTGCTTGTAGGAAGGAGATCCTTCTTCATCGAGGCAGATGAGGCCCAATCGCGGGATGGGCGCGAACACGGCCGACCTGCTCCCGAGAACCACTTCGGCCTCGCCCCGCCGGGCCCGCCACCATTGCTGCGCGCGTTCGAGCTCGGTGAGCTGGCTGTGGAGGATTGCGATGGGAGCCTTGAGCCGCGCCCGAACGCGCTCCACGAGCTGCGGCGTCAGCGAGATGTCCGGCACGAGCAGAAGGACGCGCAGCCCTTGCCCGAGGGCCTGCTCAGCCGCCGCGAGGTAGACCTCGGTTTTGCCGCTGGCGATGACACCATGCAGGAGCGTCAGGTGATCGGCCCCAATAACCTGCAGGGCCGCGGCCTGCTCGTCCGTCAGGTTGGCGGCCGCAGCATCGCCGGCCACCATGTTGGCGAGCTCGAGCAGCCGGCTGTGGCGGCGCTGGCGTCCGGACGGGCCCGCGCCGGCCGAGCCGGTCTTTCGAACGCGCGGCGGCAGCATTGCGCGCAGGCACTCGATCAGCGGCACCCAGTAGTGGTCGGCGACCAGGCGCGCCAGCGCCACCTGATGAGGCAAAAGCAGGGGATCACTGCCAGCCGTCGCGATCGGCTTGGTCTCGACCCCGGGGTCCTCGGTCCCAAGCGAGACCACGAAGCCGTAGCTTGAGCGGCGACCGAACGGAACCGTGACACGGTGACCCGGCACGACGTCCATACCGCCTGGCACCTGGTAGCTGTACGTCTCGCGATCGAGCGATCGACCAGCTTCGACCGCGACCTCCGCGTACAGCAACTAGGGCTTGGCGGAAAGACGCGGACCGACCAGGTCCAGGATGCGATCCGCCATCTCGCGTTTGGTCATCCGCTCGATCTCCTGCCGGGCGCCATCCACGAACAGGATCACGCCCGCGTTGTAATCGCTGCCGAAGCCGGCATCCTTTCGCGAGATGTCGTTGGCGACGATCGCCTGCAGGCCCTTCCTCTTCATCTTGTCGAGCGCCCTGGCATCGAGGTCGGAGCCTTCGGCCGCGAAACCGACCCGGAATACGCCGGCGGCCACCGGCTCACGCCCGAGCGTCGCCACCAGGTCGGGGATCGACTCCAGGTCGAGGCTCATTCGCTTTGTGTCTTCGCGTCTGATCTTTTGGCCGGCGGGAGTCCCCGGTCGAAAATCGGCAACGGCAGCGGCCATCACCAGGAGGTCCGCGCCATCGAGCTGCGCCCTTAGCTCCGCCAGCATCTCGTCTGCCGTTTCGACCGGTCGCACCTCGATCCCGTCATGAGCAGGGTGAGATGCGGTTGTGACCAGGGTGACCCGTGCGCCGCGATCCGCTGCAGACGCGGCCATCGCGAAGCCCATCTTGCCGCTGGAGTAGTTACTGATGAAACGAACGGGGTCGATCGGCTCCCGGGTGCCACCCGCTGTGACGACGACCCGGCGACCGGCGAGGTCATAGCGCGATCGCACCGCCTCCGCCATCGCTTTCAGCAGATGGCTTGAGGCGGCGAGCCTGCCCGCACCGACGTGCCCGCTGGCGAGGTGGCCCGCCTCGGGCTCGACGACCACCATGCCGTGCTGCCGCAGCATCACGATGTTTTCCTGGACCGCGGGCTTCGACCACATCGCGTCGTTCATCGCCGGCGCCACGACGACCGGACACCGTGCCGCCAGCACTGTCGCCGTCACGACGTCGTCCGATTGGCCATGGGCAACCCGGCTGATAACGCTGGCCGTCGCCGGCGCCATCAGGAGCACCTGCGCCCAATCACCGAGGAACACGTGGGGCTCGGGCGCGCCATCCGCCCCCCAGAGACCGGTCAGGACCGGGTTGCCGGTGACGCCCCTGAACGAAACAGCGCCGACGAATCGCGAGGCCGAGGCCGTCATCGCAACCCGCACCTGCGCGCCCGCCTGGGTGAGCGCTGAGGCAAGGTCGACAAGCTTGTAGGCGGCGATCCCTCCGGAAACCAACAGGGCGACGCGCATCCCGCGCAGCTCGGCGGGGACCGGCGTTGGATCTAGAGGCACGCCCGGGGGCCCCGTCGATAGATCATGTAACTAAGTCTGGCGCTCTCGCGCGCGGCGGATGATCTCCAGCACCTCCGCCACGGCTTGCTCCAGCTCGGCGTTGACGACGACGTGGTCGTAGTCCTTCGCGTACGTCATCTCTTTCACTGCAATCCGCCGCCGCTCGGTCATGTCCTGGTGGGTCTCGCTGCTTCGCAGCTCTTGCCGTCGCGCGAGCTCCTCCCTGGATGGCGGAGCGATGAAGATGAACAGGCCATCCGGCGCGCGCTTGCGGACCTGCTGCGCCCCCTGGACCTCAATCTTCAGAAGGATGTCGCGGCCGGCCGCACGCGCTTCCTCGACGGTCGCGGCAGGTGTGCCGTAGAGATTCCCGTCATATGACGCATGCTCGAGAAAGAAGTCCTGCGCGAGCAGCTCCTCGAACCTTTCGCGGCTCACGAAGAAGTAGTTGACCCCATCCAACTCGCCCGGGCGTGGCGAGCGCGTCGTATAGGAAACCGAGTACTGCAGATTCGGGTCCAGCTCGAGCAGGCGCTCGATGATCGTGTCCTTGCCGACGCCGGACGGCCCCGAGATGACGACGAGAAGGCCGCGTTTCCGGCTCACGCGAGCGAGGCCCAGAACGCTTGGAAGTCGGCCGGTGGCCCGACCTCGAAAGTCATCTCGGCGTCCGTGCGCGGATGGCGCAGGCGCAAGCGCGAGGCGTGCAGCATGGGACGCTCCGGCTCGGCAGGCTTGCGCCCTCCATACTCGGAGTCGCCTGCGATCGGATAGCCGAGCGCTGCAAGATGAACGCGGATCTGATGCGTACGCCCGGTATCGAGGTCACAGCGCAGGAGTGTATGCCCACGCCGTCTCTCGATCACTTCGTAACGCGTGCGCGCGAAGCGGCCCCCGCTGACCACGGCCATCCGCTTGCGTTCCTTCGGGTCCCTGCCGATGGGCCCTTCGAGCTCTCCCGCGTCGTCTTTCACAAGGCCTCGCACGATGGCCATGTACGAGCGGCTGAGCGACCGATCCTTGAGCTGGGCCGAGAGGGCGCGGTGGCTCAGGTCGTTGCGCGCCACAACGATCAGCCCCGACGTGCCCTTGTCGAGCCGGTGGACGATGCCCGGTCGTGCTGTGCCGCCAACGGCCGACCAGCTGCCGCCGCGGCCCAGGAGCGCGTGGACCAGTGTCCCGGTGTAATGGCCCGGCGCCGGATGGACGACCATGCCCGCCGGCTTGTTGATGACGGCGATGTCGTCGTCTTCGTGGACGACCTCGAGCGGTATTGCCTCCGCAGCGGCATCGGCCACGTAAGCCTCGGGGATCTCGAACTCCACCACGTCACCGACCACCACGCGATCGGCTGGGTCGGCCGCGCGGCCGTTCAGAAGGGCGAGGTGGCCCTTGATGAGGCGCGCAGCAGCCGAGCGGCTGAGGTCCTCCGCCTGCTCGGCAAGGAAGCGATCGAGCCGGGGCGCCCCTGCGAGCGCGATCAGGCGGCGGCGGGCCGGCGTAGGAGGTACCCGGCCAGCAAGGCCACCACTCCGATGCTGACGGCCGAGTCCGCCACGTTGAACACCGGCCAGAAGTGGACGTTGATGAAGTCGGTGACGGTTCCGAAAACGAACCTGTCGTAACCATTACCCAGAGTCCCGCCCATGATCAATCCGAGGACCGCATCGGTTCGCGTATCGCCTGGATGTCGCGCGACATAAATCGCCAGGCCGACGGCGACCACCGAAGACGCGGCCAAGAACAAGCCCGTGCCTGCGGGAGCGAAGCCGAACGCGGCGCCCGAGTTGTGGACGTTGGCGATCCCGACCACGTGATCGATGGCCGGGACCTCGGTGCCAAACGGGATGTTGGCCATGACCAGGCTCTTGGTCAGCCGGTCGACTGCGAACACCCCGAGGGCGATCACGGCGAAGAGTACGCGGCCGGTCATTGGGCTTGCTTGAGGCCGATCCAGATCTGCTCTCCTTCCAGCATCTGCTGTTCGCCCTCGAAGCCTTCGGCTCGCCCAGGCTCGAGTGTCACCGACAGCGTCTCGTTTTTGATGTAGTCCGCGTGCTTCTCGATCGCGCGCACGAGCATCCCGTCGGCCTCGTATCGAGTGTGGATTCGATCTTCGACGTTGAAGCCGAGCTTCTTGCGCCGATCCTGGATCACACGCACGACCTCACGCGCCAGGCCTTCCAGGCGCAGCTCTTCGGTGATCTCGGTGTCGAGCTTCACCTCGGCCGCACCAAAGATGAGGCTCTTGACGTTGAGCTCCTCGCGCACGATCGCTGCGATCTCCTCGGGCAGCGGGTCGCCCGGCACGGAGACAGAGGCGAGGGGCTGGCGGACCTTGATTCTCACGGCGTCTCTCGCCGATAGGCCTTGCTCGACCACCTGGCGCGCCCGCGCCATATTCGCCTCGACGTCCGGGTCCTGTGGCCCTGAGGGATCTGGAAAGTCGGCGAGATGCGCCGATCCGCCTTCGGACAGGTTCCTGTACATCGCGTCGGCGATGAACGGCGTGAATGGTGCCATGAGCCGGCTGAGGGTCGTGAGGACCTCGAAAAGGGTCTGGTACGCGGCCAGCTTGTCTCGGTCCGACTGCGACTTCCAGAATCGCCGACGTGAGCGACGTATGTACCAGTTCGACAGGTCGTCGACGAACCTCTGGATGCGGCGTGCGGGCTCGATCGCGTCGTAG
>JALZAL010000219.1 GCA_030948325.1 Candidatus Dormiibacterota bacterium | reverse complement strand
CGATCGAGATCTTCAGGCCTGGCACGTCAATCGGCAACTTCGCGCCCTGTCTGGCAGGCGGCTCCGCACCAAACCAGTTCCGCCATTCCTCGTTCATTCCGGCAAAGTCCTTGGGGTCCGACAGGATGAAGGTGGTGCTCACCACATCGCTCATGGAGCTTCCGGCCGCCTTGAGGATTGCCTCGACATTCTTCAAGCACTGCCGCGTCTGTTCCTGGATGGTGCTACCCACCACCGCACCGCTCTCCGGATTGAACGGACCTTGACCTGCCACGAAAATCAGCCCGGCCGCTTTCACGGCCTGGCTGTAGGCGGGTGAGTGCGGAGCGTCGTTCGTCCTGATGATCTCTTTGCCTTTGGCCATGTAGGTCCTCCATCTGTTCGCAGCCGGTTCGGATCGATACCGATAGTAGGGTTGATACGGCCGCCGCTCAGGCGGAACTACCGTCGAGATAGGTGGTTCGAACCCGACCGTCCATGTGTCACGCTGCCGCCGTCGCTCGAGCTAAGTCGTGGTCGAGATGATCTGCTTTTCGAACCAGTGGTGCGCATAGGGTTCGTCGTTGAAAGGAGCGACCTCGACGTAGCCGGCGGATCGGTACAGGCTGATTGCTTCGACTAGCGACTTGTTCGTTTCGAGGCGGACAGCCCGGGCGCCGTGGTTGGCGGCGTAATCCTCGAGCTCGCTCAGGAGTCGGCGGCCAACGCCGAGGCCGCGGGCGGATTCAGCAACCCACATGCGCTTGATCTCGGCGGGCTCTTTGTCGTGGAACTTGAGCGCCCCGCAGCCGATTGGGTCCGCTCGAAGCATGGCCACCAAGAAGAGGCCGGCCGGGGGCCGCAGCTCCTCCTCGTCAGCGGGGATGCTCCGAGCGGGATCGAAGCCCGTCTCGAACCGGCCGTCGAGTTCGGAGAAGTACGCCTGAAGGCAATGCTCCGCGTGGGGGTGGGCCGGATCGATTGGGACGACCTCGACCATGGCCGCAGTCAAGAGCCGCTCGACGTCGGCCATTGCGGCGACCAGGCGGGCACGCTGTCTCGCGCTGAGGGGTGCCAGAAGCGATGCGGCCAGCTCGTCGCTGCGTTGGTCGAGTACCTCTCGTTCAGCCGATCCCAACGGAGTCAGGCGCGCGATCCGAACCCGCTTGTCGGACTCGTTCGGGCCGACTGTCACCAGCCCGGACGCCTCCAGCGAACGCAGCAGGCGACTCAGGTACCCCGAATCGAGCTCGAGCTGAGCGCGCAGCGAACGAACGTCACGCCCTTCAGCGCCGATCTCCCACAGCAGCCGTGCCTCGCCGAGGGAGCGATCCCGGGCGAGGAAACGGTCGTTGAGCGCTCCCACACGCTGGGTGACGATCCGGTTGAACCGACGCGCCTGCGAAATCATTGTCGGATCCATTCTCTGACTATAGTCAGAGAATAGAAGGATATTCAGAAGTAAAGCGACAGCCGGGGCTTTGGTCGCGCTTTCTTTGGTTCGCCGCCGCTGGAGTGGGGCTGTCGCGAAGTTCGGTTCTTCAGCGGTCCCGCGCGACTGACCAGCGCTCCTGCAGTTTCTTGCCGGCCACGTAACGGACAGAGCGTCCCCCGCCCTCTTGGTCGAGCCAACCGTCGCGACGGAGCCGCTGCAGGTCCTGTGTTGCGGTCGGGCTCGCGATGTCTGCCTCGCGTCGATGGTCGACGTTTGTCACCGGCAACCCAAGCAGGGCTTGGTCCAGCGCCATCACGAATCGGTCGGGATAACCCTGCTCACGCGCCAGCTGTTCGCAGAAATCGTGTCGGGCGTACGCGATCTTCAGCCAGCGCCGCCGCTCTGTCGCCTCGAACACGTGCGCCTCGATGCAAAACTCCACCCAGGCCGACGCATCACGACGTGGATCGAAGGCCAGCCCCTGAACATCCTCTAAGGCGGCGTAGTACTCTCGCGTATGTCGCCCGAGATATGGCTCGATGGAGACCAATTCGGAACTGAGGAGCCCCTCCTTCGCCAACACCAAGGATTGAACGATG
>JALZAL010000151.1 GCA_030948325.1 Candidatus Dormiibacterota bacterium | reverse complement strand
GCGCAACCCAGGGCACGTCCACGAGATCGGCGTACGCCTGGACCAGGACAGGAAGGTGATCCGGCAGCTCCGGAAGAACGGGGTGGCGCACTGGTCGCGGCCACCTGAGGTCGAGGCCGCCGAGGTGCTCGACAACCTGGCGGCGCTCCGCCATCATCCGCTCCGGGTCGAGGCATCCCTCGCATCGACCGCGAAGGCAGAAGTTGGGCTTCTTGCCGCAGCGAACAGCGGCGGGACATGCATCGCAGTGCAGGCCGCAAGTGATGCTTGACAATCAGCGGTCCCCCGCGTTGCGCACGAGATAGTCGCCGAGGAGCGGCACCGTGAAGGCGAGCCGGCCACGCTCTGGCCGGTAGAGCAAGCCCTTGTGCTCAAGGCGCGCGACCAACGGCTGAATCCGGTGGTTGGATAGCTTCAGCAGCTGGAGAAGGGATTGGATTGATGCGTCCTCGCCCTCACGAGCGATGGCGTGCAAGAACCGGCGCTCCAGGCTTGAGGTCTTTGCCAGGCGGGCGTCGAAGAAGGCGTGGTCGAGGGCCCGCAGGATGGTGGGACGCTGACGCTGGAAGTCACGCAGCGAGATCGTCGGCAGCGTTGGGACCGCATCCCAAAGCAGGGCGCCGAAGAACTGGATGTGGAACGGATAGCCGCCGGTGTCCGCGAGGACAGCTGTGATGACTTCGTCGTCAGCCCGTCGACCGCCAGCTTCCAGCGGGCGGGTGAACGCGAGCGCGGCCTCGGGCGGATACAACGCGTCGAGCTGTTCGGCCTGGAACATACGCTCCGAGTAGCTCTTGGCCCTAGCGAGGTTGTCGGTCAGGGTCGGCAGCCCGCAGGCGATCAGCATCACCGGCAGTCCCTGACGCTGGGCACGCGCCACGCTCGCGAGGAATAGACCGAGCGGATAATCGTGCAGCCGGGGCGTGTCACGGAGAACGTGAGCCTCGTCATAGGAAAGCAGGACGCCGGGCCGGCGGCCCTCAACTGCTCCCTCGCAGGCGAGCTCGAGAGCCTGGAACATCCGGTCCTCTAGTAGGGCTGGCTGACGGGCTGCCACCGCCGGTGGCTTCACCGCCAGGGTCACGCCTTCGAGGGAGATGGTCAGGCTCCCGAGCATGTCGAGCGCCCGCCTTGCTGCGGCGCTCGATCGCATACGCATTGCGCCCGTGCGCGACGAGTGCTCGACCGCGCGGCGGCAGTCTTCGACCAGAGCCAGCGCGAATGTCGACTCGTCCTGAAGGTGCTCGCTGCACTCGCGGCGCACGACAACCCAGCCACGCTCCTCGGCGAGGTCGGCGTAATGCTGCAGCAGCACCGTCTTGCCCACGCCGCGAAGGCCTGTCAACCTGATGTTGCGAGGAAAGTCAGGAAACCCGGCCAGGTATTGGTCAAATCGCCTGAGTTGCGAGGTCCGATCCGCCAGATAGGGTGGATCAAGTCCCATTCCCGGCCTGAAAGGGTTGATGCCCGCGGCCGAATGATTGCGTTTTGGCTGAATCATTTGATATCAATCACCCCGGGCGGACGGAAGTCGGCAAGGTCTCGGTCTAGCCCCGCGAGCAATCCGCTAACGAGGTCGCGCTCTTCGGAAGTGATCTCGCGAGTCAGGTTTCGGAGAGCGCGGGCGAGTTGGCGGCAGAGGTCGGCGAGGACCTGCAGCTGCTCATCGAAGGTGAGCGGGTCCGCAGATGCTGCCCTCTCGCCGCGGAGTTCCGTTTCAACAAGCTTGGCTACGTCAAGGTCGGGGTCGCGCAGGAGACTATCGACCACTCGGTGGACCTGTCGATGGGTCAGTTCGCGAGCTCGTTGAACCAGCTCGGCCTGGTGATCCGCATCTCGAAGGCGGGAAATCTGGATTGTGTGCTCGGCCGGCAGCTCGCGTAGTTCATCGAGTAGCTCCGGTCCAAGGCGGAGTACACCGACCTTGGCCTTGCGCTGTGACTCCGAAATGCCAAGCGCTTGCTCGCTTTCGCGCCAGGGCGAGAGCGGGCCCGCAACCGGATTGCCATCCGAGCCCTTTACCGTGTGCGTCTTGTGCTTGACCAGCAGCTTGCGCAGCCCATCAAGGTGCTCGACGAATTCATCACGATGGAGGATCCGCTTCTCGTCGAGGGCCTCGAAGGAGACCAGTGAATCGCGCAGCAGCTGTTCGGCGAACGCGATGTCGCGGATGGTTTTGTCGAGCAGGATGCAGTACGCCTCTTCGACGAGGTCGAGGTCGGCGCGCAGGCGATTCTCCTCGTACTGCTTCTCGAGCCGCTCGAGATAACCGAGGTGGGGATGGATACGCACCAGAATCTCGAGCAGACCCGCAGCCTTCGCCGCGCGCCAGCGCTGCTCTCCGCAGACGATCTGGTAGGTGCCGCGCTGTCCAGGGCCGGGTTCCACCTCCAGCAGCGGTTGGTGGCGACCGGCCTTGATCGATCCAGAGAGCTTGTCGACGAAGTCGACTGAGATGTTGACGCGAGGCTGGATCGGGCAGGGCAGGATCAGGTCGACAGGAACCACCGCGAGACCAGCCGGAAGGCGATTCTGCTCGGTCACGCGGCGTCGCCTCCTGGGTAGCGATTGGGCGACGGGCTTCGATTCACCAGAACCAGGTCGATCGGCTTTGAAAGCGTCCTTGCGTAAGTCAGCTCATGCGCGGTGCCGGCGCTCTTGCCGTCCCAGAAGGCGAGAACTCGGTCAGCCGAGCGGATCATCTCCTCGTCGCGCGCGAAGTACGCGTCCTCGGCTGTGGGGTAACGATCGGTTAATGCACTCCACACCTCCAGGCGGAGGCCACAACGCATCGTCGCGTCCCGGATCGCCGCCGACGCGCCATGTGTTCGACTAGTCAGGATTACCGCGCAGCGCGGCAGTGCCTTGATCTTCGCGTCAATGACTCCGCGATCACCGATGCTGCGGCTGCCACCAGCGAAGACCCTCAGATGTCGGGCCGGTTGTGGGTTGACGACGTCGACACGGGCGGTCTTAGTCGTGAAGGCGAAGCCGCCGTGCTCGCCGGGTGTCCACTCTTGGTTCCAGATTGTTGTTACCAGGTGGGGGTCAGAGTTCGGCCCCCTCGTTCCGTTTTTGATCACTTGAAGGCGAGGCCGGCGGTTTCGATCGGTCATGCGCCCTCACCTCCGCTGGGCCGACGCTTCCACCATCCAGCTCTCGCGATGGAGTCCCACGCCGAGCGCGGCCCCCGCGGGAAACCAGGCATGTCGGCGAAGGCGTATCGGTGCGGTGGTCCCGCGACCTGCAACCAGACTGCCCCGAGCCATCCGATGGAAGAGACAGTCTCGACCGCGGTCGTCCAGAAGCGGCAGAGGTTGACGTTCGGAGGAAGGACCTGACTGATCAGGTCGTGGAGTTCACCTTCGCGCACACGCGTGGGGGCGACGAACAGCACGTGATGGAGGTCGGCTTGCCGGCGGCCGCGGAAGTAGGTGATATACCCGTTCGCCTTCTGTCGGATCCGCCGTGGGTGCTCGGTGCCGCGATCCCACTCTAGGTCGAAGGTGATCTCGCGGTCGGCGAGGAGATAGCGACCCCACCCATCAGATGTCGGGCTGCCGTCGCGTTCATATGCGGCGCGGCATGTTGCCTCACCAAGCCAGTGATATAGACCTTGGTCGGGCAGGTCGCGCGCCCCCGCCGCCAGCTTCGTGAAGAACCGGTTCGCTTCCAGGTCGTGTCTCAGGTGGTAGGTCTGTTCGCGGGCGCGACGAGCTCGATCGCGTATCGGTCTTGGGTCCTGACCGCGAAGCTTCGCGACTTGTCTCGCTCCAGACGAGGTCAGCGCATACACGGAGGGCGTGGGGGCTGGGCCTTGCAAGCGCATGACCGGCCAGCGGTGGATGAGCCCTCGCCAGAGCAGGTCTTTTAGGCAGAGCTCCGCACTTCTGCGTCCAGGGAAGAAGAGGTCGGTAACGTGATCGCGATCCAGGTAGCGGTACTCATCGATCGCTAGTAGGATGGCCAGGTCACGGTCGGAGAGCGGTCGATGATGCGCGTGTGTTGTCGGAGACAGTCCGCGCTTGAGACCCTCGATTTGAACGGGAAATGGGTCGGCCATCATCGTGGTCTGCGCACCCCATTGCGAACCCCATTGCGAAAACCGTCGCCGGCGGTCGCAACCTTGTCGCGATGGGCGGCTTCGGAGTCGTATGCGCGAAGTCGCTCTTCGATTTCATTCTCGACATCCGCTCGAGGGCGCCCACATCGCGCGAGCGCCGCTGCTGTGAGCGCTGCAGCGTGATCGGCGCCGAAGCTCGTCGGCTCGGGCCGGGTGACGCCGGTGAACGGCCGTTCTGTGCGCCCATCGCGGAACTGGCGCACCGCGACCTGGTGAGGCTGCAGGTTCAGGAGCTGGAGATCGCCGAGCCATGGCGAGAACTCACGCGCCAGGTAGCGCGCGTCTTCCTGGCCGCATTGGAATACGACCCGAGTGCGTGCGTTGGCGGCAAGAGCCTCGCGAGTCGGCGACGCGAGCTGGCCCAGGTGTTGGTTGGCCAAGACCAGCCCTAGGTGGTAGCCGCGGGCCTCTACCAGAACATCCTCCAGGCTTTGCGGCAAGTGCAGATAGTTCTGGAACTCGTCGAGGTAAAGGCTGAAGTCGTTGCGCGACGATGGAGGACGAGCCGCGCGCGCCATCGCCGTCTGCCAGATTCGCGCCACCAGGAAGGCGCCCAGCAGGCGGCTTGTCTCCTCGCCCAGCAGTCCCTTGGCCAGCGACACGAGCAGGATGCCACCGTGATCCATGCATGCCGCTAGATCGATGGTCGATCGCGGCTGACCCATGATGTTGCGCACTGTCCGCCGCAGCAATACCGACCGCAGCTTGTTGAGCACGGGGCCAACCATCTGGAGCCGCTGGCCATCCGCCATCTGCTCGTACTCGTTCCAAAATGGACCGAGGCCGATTGGGTCGCGGAGGTCTGCAGTGAAGACCTTTCGTGCCTCCGGTTGGAGCAAAAGCAGCGGGACCTCACACAGACTGCTGCCCGGACGGAGCAGTAGCGTGAGGACTGCGGCACGCAGGATGTCGTCGGTGCGTGGCCCCCAGAAGCGCTCGTAGGCCTTGCGGAAAATCGTGACCAGCTGGTCGCATGCAACCTCGTGCA
>JALZAL010000099.1 GCA_030948325.1 Candidatus Dormiibacterota bacterium | reverse complement strand
ACGCTGGGAATCTCCGAACAGGCGGCCCGGTCACGGACCCACCGCGCCGTTCGGCGCCTGAGGCCCCAATTAGTCGTCTTGGAGGAACCCTTGGCATGATCGATGAATTCCGCCTGAGCAAACAGATCCAGGATGAGATCGGCTACGAGGCTCCAAGCCCTGGTTTCGCCGCGCGGGGCTACCTTTCAGATCGTCTCGCTGTGCGGCCCGATCAATCCCCACGCCGGCATTTGCGAGGCGAACGCAACTTGCAATGGCTAGCTGTAGCAGTCGCCGCCCTGCTGGGCATCGCGGTGGTGGCCGGCCTGATGTTGACACGCCTCGAGCAGCGCGCCGGCATTCCGGGAGACTACGGACAGCCTCCCGCCGGTGTGCCACTGCTCTATGTGCGGGATCCCAACCACGCAACCTGGTACATCGGCTTCGACTGGTCGGGCAGGCCCCGCGGAACGGTCAAGCTACCGCATCCACTCCGCCCTGGTCAGTCACTCGTCATGGCTCCCGACGGGCAGCTGTTCGAGATAACCCCCGGCGGCAAGGCCGGCGCGGGTGAATTCCTGGATCGGCTGGGTCGACGAATACCTGGAAGTCCTCCCTATGCCGATGGTGGCATCTGGGCAGACGATAACCGTCACCTCTGCTTGACGATCGCCGACCAAACGCACATAAAGTGGACGTTCGCCACCCAGTTGCCTGGTGAAGCCCCAAAGACCGTGGCCGTCGTCCACGCCGCGACGTTTACGACCACGACCGGCTTTCGCTACCCCGGGCCGTCGGAGGCTGCCCCTATCGCCTGTGGCATCGGAAACGACAACGCGATCGTCCTCGGCACGGCGACCGGCCTCGTGTACGGTGCGCTTGGGGTCGGGCCGTTGCCGGTAGAGATGTGGTTTGTTCGTCTCTCAGACGGGACTGTCATCAACGGGCGGCGTTGGCTTCTGAAGACAGGCACTCACCTTATCTTCTGGGAGGGTCTGACGACACACGTGGTCACGAGTAGGGATGGCGTCTACTACTCGGGCTCCACATTCAATGGCGTCTACACCTCGTCCATGTTCACTGACCGGCCTCCGGCGCATTGGTCCGGCGTCATAGGTTGCCGCCCGGGCTTCGTACCATGTGGACCGGTGGCCGCCCTGCCTCCGAATATCGGTGTACTTGGCTTCAGTGCGGACGACTCCCTTGCGCTCGTCACCACGCTCCCCGTGGTTGCCGGGCAGGCATCGGTATTAGAGGTGATCAACGTTAGGTCCGGTCAGGTGGTCTGGCGTGGCCAGGGCTCCTCGGTATATAGCGGCTTCACCGCTAAGCCCGGCGGACGCGACTTCGCCATCAGCTTCGGAGTGACCGGCAGCCAGAAGTCAGGCGCCGTCCAGATGGGCCCGACCCTGTCGACGATTTTGATCGTCAACGGCGACGGTTCCGTCACCAAGCTCCCCCAGCCCTACCTGCCCACGTGGTGAGGCAGAGGGACTCTCGCGATGGTATCGATTAAGGGCTTGAGGGGCGGATTGGCGTTTTCGCGATCGTCAGGAACATCGGCGGGTGCATGGGGTACGGGCCACCAGGTTGGTTCCTTTGGGAGGGATCTACTTCCAGCAGCCCGCTACCCCTATGGCCCCAGGGGGCGCGTGGCGTTCAGCGACCTTATCTTCGGATAAGCACTTCTGATCGTCAGGTAGAGCTGGTCTTGTAGCCACCGCCGTGCGGTGCGCAGGCCGCGGCGGGGAAGCACTCTAACCGCGGGCCTGCGCACCGGAGGGCGATTGATCGATCGCTACTATCTCGATCTGGGACTAGCTTAATGCAACCGTTAACTCTAGCCTTTACGCAAGCTCACGTTGGTTTACGTGGCCCGGGAGGTGAGAGATATGCGCAGGTTCGGGTTCGTATTCACCCTGGCAACCCTGGCAAGCAGCCTCATGGTCCTGTTCGCGGGTATGGCCGTGTTCGCTGATGTCTGGCCACCGGTAGGTCGCTAGGCATTCACTGAGCGGCACCGATCCCTGGTGCTTATGGCGCGCCGGTAGCGTCGGGTGCCACACGTCCCATAGCGCCGTTAACTAATTTGGGCTAAGCTGCCAAGGTGATTGAGACCGGCGAAGGCCGGCGCCGGATTGCGCCCGAGGAGGGCGCCACCCGGCGCGCTGGACACCGACGTCTCCCCGGGGTGGATTTAAGGCCTGGAGCAGTCAAACAGGCCCGCAAGGACGCCGGCCTAAGCCTCGCCCAGGTCGGCAAGGGCCTTGTCACGGCCCCAGCGATCTACCTGATCGAGACCGGCCGCACGCGTCCCTCCCTTCCCACCCTGGAGCACATCGCGCGCAAGACCGGCAAGTCGGTGGAGTTCTTCCTCGCCGACCAGAGCGGGAACACCGACGCTACCAAGACCGGGCTGATCGAGCTGGAGGCGAAGGTCGCCGAGGGCCGCTACGAGGAGGCGCTCGCGCTGGGCGAGCAGCTGATGAGCCTCGGCTCGTCCGCTCACCGGCTGGGCCAGCTTCGTTACCTGCTCGCCCAGGCCCACTTGCACCTCGGCAAGCCGGACACGGCTGCTGCCTTGCTGCGCGAGGCCCACGCCCACTTCGAATCGGTGGACGACGCCCTGATGCTCGCCGAGTGCTTGGGTTTGGAAGCGTCGATCGCTTACATGACCCAGAAGCCGGAAGCAGTAGAGCTTGCCGAGAAGGCTTTGGCCGTCTGTCGCGGCATGCAGCATGTGCCCCACGCGACAGAGGCCAGGCTGCTGTCGATCCTCGCCAGCGCGCATATCGCCGACCGGGATTGGGACCGCGCGATCGCGCGGTATGAGGAAGCCATCGAGGCAGCAGGGTCACTGTTCGACCTGAGCAGGATGGCGAAGATGTACAGCGGGCTCAGCTCGGCCTATCGGGAGACAGGGCATGTCGATGCCGCCGTCAAGTACGCCGGCCGCTCCGTCGCCCTGCTCGAGGTGCTACGTGATCGCGTCTCGCTGGCGCGGGCGGAGAACAACCTGGGCCTGATCCTGCTTGCGCAGGGCGACCACGCTGGAGCGCACAAGCATCTGGATCGTTCGCTCGAGCTTGCCGAGGAGGCCAATCTCGAGGTCGGGCGAAGCCACGTGCTCATGAGCCTGTGCGAGCTGAGCCTCGCTCAGGGCAACGTGCCGGCGGCCCGCCAGTTTGCGGAGCAGGCGTTGGCGATAGCGGAACGCATGAACGAAGCGACGAACGTCGCCGAGGCGCATGTTTGGCTTGGACGGATCGCCGCCGAGGTCGGTGATGACGAGGTCGCGGACTCCGAATTCGACATCGCGATCCGGGGCCTGACCGAGGTGGGCGTTGAGGAGCGACTCCTGCGCTGCCACGGAATCTACGCCGAGATCCTCGAGAAGCGTGGCGAGATGCAGAGAGCCTATGTCCACATGAAGAAAGCTTTCTCAGCCAGCCGTCCTGGGCTGCTGGACGCCGCCGTCGACGAGGCGGAGGAACGCGCAAGCTCCGCTTAGGTCAGGTCCGGCGAACAGCCGGACCGTTGTCCTCCCCACTTGCTGGGGAGGTGGCGCGCATCGCGCGCCGGAGGGTACGTCAACTGCAAGTAGCCCGATGCCAGCAGGGAGGATATATGCTCCAGATGACGTCATCGAACGCTTAGGGAGGTAAGTTCGGCTGGCCAGATCGCTGCGCAATTCGAAGCCCTCACTTGCCGCCGAAACCGTCATCGCCGACTACCGTCTGGCTTACAGCAGCCGCCGCGCGAGCATCATCGGCCGCGCGGAGGTCCTTCGCGGCAACGCCACCTTCGGGATCTTCGGCGACGGGAAAGAGGTCGCTCAGCTGGCGCTGGCCAAGGCGTTCCGCCCTGGCGATTGGCGTTCCGGCTACTACCGCGACCAGACCTTCATGTGGGCGACGCGGATGTCGAACATCCGCGCTTTCTTCTCGCAGCTGTACGGCAACGCGAGCGTGGAAGCCGACCCCGCAGCGGGCGGGCGCCAGATGGGAAATCACTTCGCGACCAGGTTCCTGGACGACAGGGGCGAGTTCCAGCGGTCGGTGGACATGCCGAACTCGACCGCGGACGTGTCGAACGTCGCCGGCTGGATGCCCCGACTGGTCGGCCTCGCCTACGCATCCAAGCTCTATCGCGACAACCCGCAGCTGAAGTCGGCGCAGGACGGCTTCTCAGTCGATGGCAACGAGGTCGCTTTCGGCACCATCGGCGACGCCGCCACCAGCGAGGGGCCGTTCTGGGAGGCGGTCAACGCAATCGGGGTGCTGCAGGTGCCCGTCGCACTCTCGATCTGGGACGATGGTTATGGCATCTCCGTGCCGATCACGGCGGAGACCACCAAGGCCTCGATCTCGGACGTGCTGCGCGGCTTCGTGCCGGACGACCGTCCGGGGATCGACATTCACGTGGTTCCTGGCTGGGACTACCCCGCGCTGGTCGAGGCATATGTGAACGGCGTCGAACGTGTCCGGCGTGAGCACAAGCCCGCGCTCTTCCACATCACCGAGCTAACCCAGCCGCAGGGCCACTCCACCAGCGGCAGCCACGAGCGGTAC
>JALZAL010000276.1 GCA_030948325.1 Candidatus Dormiibacterota bacterium | reverse complement strand
CACCAAGGGCGCCCGGCGCGCTTCTTCGTCGCGTTCTCGCACGACACGAGGCAAACGCGCCACCCGGCCCCGTCTGACCCCACGACAGGGGCGCGAGATCGCCGGCGTCCTCCTGCTTCTCGTCGCGCTCCTCGGGCTTCTTGCCATCGCGAGCACGGCCGGCTCCATCTTGACCGGGCTTCGGGGTTGGCTGATGGTGACCTTTGGTCGCGCCTGGTTCGTGCCGGTCGGCGGCTCTCTCGCTTTCGGCGGCTACCTGCTGTGGCTCAAAGCGCCCAGGCCGCGACCCCTCGACGTCGTCGCCGGCGGAGTTGCCGTGGTCGCGCTCATCGGGCTGTTCGGGCTGGCCGCCAACGCCGGGGGCTCGCTCGGGAGCGGCGTGGATCGCATCGTCATCCAGGTCGTGGGCCATATCGGCGCGTGGGCGCTCCTCACGGCGGGGCTGCTCATCGGTTTGATAGTCACAGTCCATTTCAGCCCGGGAACCCTTATCGCCACTGTCGTGCGCGCGGGACGGGCGGCCTTCGTGGAGCGCAACCGCCTGCAAAAGCTGGTCACGCCGCTCGCGGCTCCACAGGTTCCCGTCGCCAAAGCCGCAAGTCCCTCCAACGCCGCGCTGGCGCGAGCCGCCGCGAGCTTGGCCACGCCCCCGCCGGCAGTTGAAACCCCCTTGTGGGAGGTCGAAGAGCCGGCCCACAGCAACGGCGCCCCGGCCGCGGTAGCTGCGGTCGCAGAGCGGGAGCCACGTGCTGCGCCAGTGATACGCGTGGTCGCCGAATCTGAGGATGACGTGCCTGAGATCGAATGGAAGCTTCCCTCGATCACCCTTCTCGACACTGTGACTGCACGCAGGGAGCGCATGGCAGACGAGATCAAGCGCAACGTGAGGATCATCGAGAGCACCCTCGAAACGTTCGGCGTCGCGTGCAAGGTGGTCGGAGTCAACCCGGGCCCCGCCGTCACGCAGTACGAGCTGCAGCCCGGGCCTGGCGTGCAGGTCAAGCGGATTACATCGCTTCAGAACGACCTCTCGCTGGCTCTGGCCGCGGCGCCGCTCAGGATCGAGGCGCCGATTCCCGGCAAGGCCGCGGTGGGCATCGAGGTGCCGAACAAGTCGGCGAGCCTCGTCACGATCCGCGAGGTCCTGGAGACGGCTGCCTTTCGCGAGGGCACCCGCGTGCTCGCTCTCGGCCTCGGCAACGACGTTTCCGGCGCGTCCATCGTCGCGGACCTTACGCGGATGCCACACCTGCTCATTGCCGGAGCGACCGGGCAGGGCAAGAGCGTGTGCATCAACGCCCTCATCACGAGCCTCCTCTTTCAGATGACGCCCGAGCACATGCGATTGCTGCTCATCGACCCCAAGCGCGTCGAGCTGACCGGCTACAACGGATTGCCGCACCTCGCGCTGCCAGTCCTCGTCGAGTCGCATCAAGCTGCAGCTGCGCTTCGATGGGCGGTCGCCGAGATGGATCGACGTTACAAGATGTTTTCGGCGGAAGGTGTGCGCAACATTGCCGCCTACAACGAGAAGGCCATACAGCGCCTCGCTCACGAGATCCCCTATGTCGTCATCGTGATCGATGAGCTCGCCGACCTGATGATGGTCGCCGCCGACGAGATCGAGGAGCTGATCTGCCGCATCGCTCAGCTCGCGAGGGCGGTCGGGATCCACCTCGTGATCGCAACCCAGCGACCATCCACAGACATCATCACCGGCCTGATCAAGGCCAACATTCCATCACGGATCGCGTTCGCGGTCGGCTCGCAAGTCGACAGCCGCGTGATCCTCGACTCTGGCGGAGCTGAAAAGTTGCTAGGGCGCGGCGACATGCTGTATCAGCCGGTTGACGCCGGCAAGCCGACCCGGATTCAGGGAGCCTTCGTGAGCGACCCCGAGGTCGAGGCGGTCGTGAACTTCTGGCGTGCCCAGGGCGCACCTCGCTTCATGGAGGAGATCCTCGAGGAGGGCACCGGTTCGGAGTGGGAGGGAGGCCAGACCTCGGAGCGCAAGCTCGATCCTCTGTTCGCGCGCGCCGCGCGGGCCGTCGCCGCAGAGGGGGCGGCGTCCGTGTCCCTGGTGCAGCGCAAGTTCAACGTCGGCTATTCGCGAGCGGGCCGGATCGTGGACCAGCTTGCCGAGAACCATGTGGTCGGCGGCTACCAGGGATCGAAGTCGCGAGAGGTGATGATGAACCTGCCCGATGTCGACGACCTGCTGGAGCGGCTGGGTATCGAGTGAGATCATCAGGGCCCAGGCGACCGGCGCCTGGCTCCAGAGTGGCGACGCGAGGGTTCTCGTCGCAAACTTCTTCATAGAGGCACCGTGAACATCCCCAACGCGTTGACACTCAGCCGCCTGGCGGCGATCCCGCTGCTGATGATTCTTCTCATCGTGCGGTTTGACGCCCACGACCAGATCGCGGCGGTTCTTTTCGTCGCCTTCTCATTCACGGACACGCTCGACGGTCAGATTGCGCGCCGCCGGGGCACGGTGAGCGACCTAGGGAAGTTTCTGGACCCGCTGGCGGACAAGCTCTTCGTGCTCTCAGTGCTCATCGTGCTGGTGCAGGAGGGACTCGTAGCGGCCTGGGTCGTGGTGGTGATCTTCTCCCGCGAGCTCCTGATCACGATCCTGCGTTCCGTGGCCGCCACTCAGGGCGAGGTGATTGCGGCGGCTCCAATGGGCAAAACGAAAACGGCCACGCAGATGGTTGCAGTGGTGCTCCTGATCCTGCAGAGACCTTACCCGTGGCTCGTGCCCCTGGCGGACCTGGCAGTCGGCATCGCGGTGATCTTCACAGTCGCAAGCGGTCTCGACTACCTGTGGAGGTTCCGTCACGTGCTGTGGCCCGCCGGGCGTCGGACGCCCGGTCGAGCGCCGAGCGGCGGCGCTCCGGGTTCTGAGTCGCCTGTAGACCCATTGGCCAGAGAGCTGGGCACTCTGCTGGTCAAGAACAGGCTCACGCTCTCGGTGGCAGAGTCATGCACCGGCGGCCTTCTCGCCGTCCTCGTCACCGACCAGCCAGGCAGCTCCGCCTACTTCATGGGCGGAGTCGTGGCTTACGCGGACGAGGTCAAACGTGCCCAGCTGGGTGTGCCGGCAGGCTTGCTGGCGCTGCACGGGGCGGTGAGCCGGGAGGTCGCGGTCGCGATGGCGGAGGGCGTGCGGTCGCGATTCGCCACGACGCTCGCGGCGTCAATCACGGGGATCGCCGGACCGGATTCAGAAGGCGCGAAGCCCGTCGGCCTCACCTACATCGCAATCGCCACGCCTCAAGGCTCGAGCTGCCAGGAGTACATGTTCAGCGGAGACCGCTGGTCGAACCGGCGCCAGGCCGCCGGTCAGGCGCTGCGCCTGTTGATCGACGCAGCGCGCATGAATGCGGGCCGGCTCGCATCGTGACGAACCCTTGACCCGCGAACACCTGTTCGCTAGACTTGCGCAACGGCCTACATCGAGCACTGCTGTTAAGAGCATTGATCTCAGCACCGCGACGTAGAACACTCGCCGCAACAACCTAGGAGGCTTCGATTGGAAAAGGAAAAGGAAAAGTCCCTCGACTCGGCGATCTCCCAAATTGTCAAGAGCTACGGAAAGGGCGCGATCATGAAGTTGGGTGAGCAGGCCGCGTTGCACGGGGAGATCATGGTCATCCCGACAGGCGCGCTGCTGCTCGACCTCGCGTTGGGAGTGGGGGGCATTCCCCGCGGCCGCGTGACTGAGCTTTACGGCCCGGAATCAGCAGGCAAGACGACGCTTGCGCTGCACGTCATCGCAGAAGCCCAGAAGCTCGGCGGGGTCGCAGCTTTCGTTGACGCCGAGCACGCGCTCGACCCGCTCTATGCGTCGCGCATAGGGGTCAAGATCGACGATCTGCTTATCAGCCAGCCAGACACCGGCGAGCAGGCCCTCGAGATAGTCGAGGTCTTGGTCAGGTCGGGGGCGATCGACGTGATAGTGATCGACTCCGTCGCGGCGCTGGTGCCCAAAGCTGAGATCGAAGGCGAGATGGGCGACTCTCATATGGGACTGCAGGCACGCTTGATGTCACAGGCGCTGCGGAAGCTGACGGGGGCAATTTCCAAATCGAACTGCTCGGTCATCTTCCTGAACCAGCTGCGCGAGAAGGTCGGGATCATGTTCGGCAACCCGGAGACCCAGCCCGGTGGCCGCGCGTTGAAGTTTTACTCGTCGGTGCGACTCGACATCCGCAAGGTCGAGGTCATCAAGTCCGGACTCGACTCTGTCGGGGCACGGGTGAAGGTGAAGGTGGTCAAGAACAAGGTGGCGCCTCCATTCCGGTCTGCGGAGTTCGACATCCTCTTCAACGAGGGGATCTCACGCGAAGGCTCGCTGATCGACGCAGCGCTCGAGTACGGAATCCTCGAGAAGAGCGGGACGTGGATTTCCTACGGCGACCAACGCCTCGGCCAGGGCCGCGAGAACGTTCGCAACTACCTACGTGAAAACCCCACCCTGTCCGCCGAGATCGAGGCCAAGGTTCGTGAGAAGGCTGCCACTGGCGGCGTCTCGCCGATCAAGGCCACGGGCCCGTTGAGGGCTCCGGCGGTTCCAGCTGAGGAGTTCTAGAGGCCGGCAGGCCGGTGCCAACTCACTCTCCCCACCCGCGAGAGGGTCGGCAAGAGGGTTGGGGAGGGGAGCTGAAGCCGGCAAGACCGACGCGACCGCTCGGGCGATTGGGCTCCTTGCGCGGAGAGCCCACTCCCAGTCGGAGCTGCGCCAGAAGCTGCGCCAGAAGGGATACGAGCCCGAGGCGATCGACGCCACGATGGCTCGTCTCGGCGAGCTCGGTTACCTCGATGACCAGGACTTCGCCAGGGGCCTGGTCAGGCGTCGAGGCTCGACCAGAGGCCCGCTGGCCCTGTCGGCCGAGCTTGCTGCCAAGGGCGTCAGCCCGGCCGAGGCCGGGATCGCTGTCGCCGAGTTCGACGCGGAGGCTCAGCTCCTGTCGGCCACCAATCTGGCCGAACGGCTGTACGCCAGGAAGACTGGGATGGGCTACCGCGAGATGCTCGACGGAATCGGCGTGAAGCTGCTCAGGCGCGGCTTCCCGGTCCCGATCGTGCGGGCTGCATGCCGGTCGGTGCTGGAGCGCACCGAAGACTAGAATTTAGCTTCGGAGGCGCTCTTCAGCGTCCGCAGTCATTGAGCAAACCCGACGCGGGGCTCGCGATGCCCTGCATTGGATCCGCACTTTGACAATCGAATACATGAGGTGCATGTCACATGCCTTTCTACGCCTACGTAGCGATAGTTGTAGCGGCAGTTGTGGGGGCACTCCTCGCCGGCCTGGTGGCATATGTGCTGCTTCAGCGCCGGCAGGGTACTGGGACCAGCGCTGTGGAGATCAAAGCCCAGCGGGCGCTGGCCGACGCCGAGACCCAGGCCAAGGAGAAGCTGCTCGAAGCCAAAGAGGAAGCAGTTCAGATCCGCACAGCCGCCGAACAGGAGGCCCGAGAGTACCGGGCACAGTCACAGCAGGTCGAAAGGCGCCTTCTTCAAAAGGAGGAAAACCACGACCGCAAGGCCGAGGAACTCAACCGGCGGGAGCGTGAGCTCGGCGGCCGGGAGAAGGGGCTGGACGAAATCAAGGCTCAACTCGACGAGACCTACCGTCAGCAGGAGAAGGAGCTTCAGCGGGTCGCGAACATGACCCGCCAGGAAGCCCAAGGAGTGCTGATGGGACAGGTTGAGCAGGAGCTCCGAAATGAGGTGGCCCGCAAAGTGCGGGAGGCGGAGCTCAGCGCTCGCGACGAAAGCGAGCGTCGCGCCAGGGAGATCGTCACCGAGTCGATCCAGCGCATCGCTGCCGACCAGACCGCAGAGGTCTCGGTCTCGGTGCTGCCGCTGCCGACTGACGAGCTCAAGGGCCGGATCATCGGCAAGGAGGGACGCAACATACGCGCCCTTCAACAAGCCACGGGTATCGATCTCATCGTCGACGACACTCCGGAAGCCGTCATCATCAGTGGGTTCGACCCAGTCCGCCGCGAGGTGGCTCGGGTCGCGCTGAACAAACTCATAGTCGATGGCCGGATTCATCCGGCACGTATCGAAGAGATCGTCGCCAAGTCCCGACAGGAGGTCCTGCAGAGGGTCAAAGAGGAGGGAGAGGCGGCAGTTCTCGAGGTCGGCCTACAGGGTCTTCACCCCGAGGTCGTCCGACACCTCGGCATCCTGCGCTTTCGTACGAGCTACGGCCAGCAGGTGCTGAACCACTCGAAAGAGGTCGCCTATCTCGCCGCCATGATGGCGTCCGAGATCGGCGCCGACGTCCGAATCGCCAAGCTGTCAGGGCTTCTGCACGACATCGGCAAAGCCATCGACCATGAGGTCGAGGGTTCACACGCCGTGATCGGGGCCGACCTGTTGCAGCGGCACGGGGTTCCCAAAGAGGTGGTGCATGCAGTGCGTGCGCATCACTACGACGAGGAGCCTCACAGCCTCGAGGCGCTTCTGCTGATCGCAGCAGATGCCATCTCAGCGGCCCGCCCGGGTGCGCGCCGCGAATCGCTGGAGGCTTATGTCAAGCGGTTGGAGAAGCTGGAGGAGATCGCAAACTCGTTCCAGGGCGTCCAGCAGTCTTACGCCATCCAGGCCGGGCGCGAAGTCCGGATACTGGTCAAGCCGGAGCAGATCGACGACACGGCTGCTCAGCTGATGGCGCGGGATATCGCCAAGCGGATCGAGACGGAGCTGAGCTTTCCCGGGCAGATCCGGGTCACCGTCGTCCGCGAAACAAGAGCCATCGAATACGCTAAATAGAACAATAAGAGGGGAGCCCAGCGGGGCTCCCCTTTTTTGTTATACCGCCCCGGCTCCGCGAGGGACAGGCGAACCTTCAGCTTCGCCAGGTGTGGGCCGGGGAGACCACGTTGACCAGGTCTAACCTGCCTTGCCAATAGACTTTGGCGTCGTGACTGACGATTTCCGAATCCTTTTCGTTGCCGACGTCGTCGGCTCGCCGGGGCGGGATGCAGTGAAAGCGATCCTGCCCGAGCTCAAAAAAGAGGTCAGGCCACACCTGACCGTCCTCAACGGCGAGAACTCAGCTGGGGGGTTTGGCATCACCGGCAAGCTGGTCGCCGAGTTGAAGGCGGCGGGGGCCGACGTCATCACCACCGGCAACCATGTCTTCGCCCAGAAGGATTTCCTGCCCGAGCTGCCCAGGCTGGAGCGCGTCTTGCGGCCGGCAAACTACCCGCCCAGGGCGCCGGGTCAGGGCTGGTGCGTCGTCGAAGTCGACGGCCACGAGGTCCTCGTCATGAACCTGATGGGACGGATCTTCGTCGAAGCCCTGGACGACCCCTTCCGGGCGGCTGATGCGATCCTGGCGGCTCACCCGGAAGTAAAGATCGTCTTCTGCGACATGCACGCTGAAGCCACCTCCGAGAAGACGGCCATGGGCTGGTATCTCGACGGCCGCGTGAGCGCCGTCGTCGGCACCCACACACACATCCCGACAGCAGACGGCCGGATTCTCACCCGCGGCACGGCCTATGTGACCGACGTCGGGATGGTCGGCCCCAGGGACGGGTGCATCGGCATGGACAAAGACGTGGTGCTTCAGCGGTTCCTGACGGGCGTGCCGAACCGCTTCGCGGTCGCCTCCGGGCCCGTGACATTCAATTCGGTACTGGTTACCATTAATGGTTCCACCGGCCGGGCAACATCGATCCAGCGAATCGACAAAGAGCATTCTTGAAGGGGTTCCAGCAAATGACAGGCGAGCGTGCACCCGTCGAGGTGCTCAAGGTTTCGGCCACCTCCAAGCCTGTCGCGGTCGCCGGAGCCATCGCTGGCGTGATCAGGAGCAAGGGGCGGGTAGAGGTGCAGGCGATCGGAGCGGGCGCCATCAACCAGGCGGTCAAAGCCATCGCCATCTCGCGCGGCTACGTCGCACCTGGGGGACTGGATCTGGTTTGCATCCCCGCTTTCATCGACATCTCGATCGACGGCGAGGAGCGCACGGGCATCCGCCTTCTGGTGGAGAGCCGCTGACGGCTCTTCCGGAGGCTGGCCGGGCCCGGTCGTTCCATATCTGGTCCATTGGCTGCCAGATGAACACCGCCGACTCCGAGAGCCTGGCCAGGAGGCTACTGGCCGCCGGCTACGTCGAGGATTCGCTCGAGCGGGCTGACGTCGCCATCCTCAACACATGTGTCGTGCGTCAGGCCTCAGAGGACCGCGTCTACGCGAAGCTCTACGAGCTGAAGGAATGGAAGACGCCGGAGCGTACGGTCGCGGTTACGGGCTGCATAGTCGCCAAGGCCGGACCCGAGCTCAGGCGCCGCTTCCCGCAGCTGGACCCGATCGTGGTCCCAATTGGCGAGTACGAGGATTTCCTCGCCGGTTTGGAATCCCGTTATGACTACTCGCAGGGTGAGGCGCTTCCACCCGCAGGCCGCACCGGCATAAGCCATTTCGTGCGCGTGATCCAGGGATGCGATCACAACTGCACGTTCTGCATCGTGCCCATGGTGCGAGGCCGGGAGCGACACGTGCCGATGGCGGCGGTGGTGCGCGAGTGCTCCGAGGCAGTGAACGCCGGAGCAAAGGAGGTGGTGCTCCTCGGCCAGAACGTTGACGATTACAACGACCCCGACGGGCAAGGTGGCCTTGCGGCGCTGGTCAGTGCGGTAGAGCGTGTCCCCGGTCTGAAACGGCTGCGCTTCATGACCTCACATCCACAAGACCTGGAACCCGAGCTCCTTGAGGCGATGGCGGCGAGCGATGTCATCTGCCGCGAGCTGCAGCTTCCGGTCCAGTCGGGCGACGACGGGATCCTGAAGCGAATGGCGCGTGGCTACCAGACGCGGCACTACCGCGCGATCGTCGAACGCGCCCGAAGCCTTATGCCGGATATCGGCCTGGTGACGGATGTCATCGTCGGTTTTCCCGGGGAGTCTGAAGCCGCATTCCTGAACACCCGCCGCCTGCTCGAGGAGCTCGAGTTCGACGTCGTGCACGTGGCGATGTACTCGCCACGCCCTGGAACCTTCGCCGCAGACCGGATGCTGGACGACGTGCCCGCCGTCGAGAAGCTGCGACGGCTCAACGATCTTCTCGCGCTCCAGCGAGACATCGCATCGCGCAAGTCGGCTCGCTGGGTCGGCCGTGAGGTGCAGGTCCTTGTCGAAGGCCACGATGAGCTCGGCCGGCTCTACGGCCGGATCCGCCAGGGCAAGCGAGCGATCGTGCTCAAGGGTTCGGGCATCGTGCCGGGCGAGCTCATCAACGTGCGGGTTATACGGACCACCGCCGGCCAGCTCACCGGTTTGCCGGCGGCGTGACCGAAGAGGCCGGGGGCACGAAGGGCACACTCGCGGATGCCCCGACCCCGGTGATGCGTCAGTACCGGGAGGCGAAAGCACAGCACCCGGACGGAATCCTCCTGTTCAGGCTCGGTGATTTCTACGAGATCTTCTTCGAGGATGCCGAGGTTGCGGCTCCGGTCATGGGCGTGACCCTCACTTCGCGCCCGCTCGGCAAATCGGGCCGTGCGCCGATGTGTGGGGTCCCACACCATGCGTGGCAGGTCTACGTCGGCAAGCTGCTCCGCGCGGGCCATAAGGTCGTCATCTGCGACCAGACGAGCCCCCGCGACTTCGTCGCAGGGACCCCAAAGGAAGCGCACGGACGGGGCGTAAAGCAGCGCGACGTGACGCGTGTGCTCACGCCCGGCACCGTCGTCGAGGACGCTTACCTGGACCCTTCACGTCCCAACTACCTCGTCGCGGCATGGACCCATGGGGCCGATGCCGGACTGGCAGCCTGTGACGTATCGACTGGCGAGCTGCTGCTCTGCCAGCTGCCACGTGAACGTCTCGAATCAGAGCTCGGGCGATTGGCGCCGGCGGAGCTGCTGACGCCGCCCGCCGTGGACGATTACCGATTCGATCCGGCGCGCGGCCGGCAGCGGCTGAAAGACGTGCTCGGGATCGCGTACCCGGCGGCGGTTGGCGCCGCCGACGCCCCGCTCGCCGTTGGCGCTGCCGGAGTGGTGCTCGACTACCTCAAACAGAACCAGGCACACATCGTCCAGGGATCGTTTTCCGTCCGCACCTATTCACCAGAGATGACCATGCCGCTCGACGCGGCGACCGTCCGCAACCTGGAGCTGCCGGCGCTCATCAACCTGGTCGACCACACGCGCACGCCACTTGGAGCTCGCCGGCTGCGCGCCTGGCTGAGCGCCCCGATGCGTGACGCTGAATCGATTGAACTGAGGCTGGGTGCCGTCGATGAGCTCGTGACCTCGCCGGCGCTTCGCGATCGGCTGGCGTTCGTTCTGAAAGAGGTGGGCGACCTCGAGCGCCTCGTATCGCGTGCCGCTCAAGGTCGCTCCAGCGCTCGTGAGCTGGTGTCGCTGCGCAGGTCACTCGAAGCGATTCCTGCCGTCCAGGAGGCCCTCACCGCGTGCAGCGCCCTGGCGGTGCGCGAGCTCGCGTCCGAGATCACCGCCGCTCCCGACCTCGCCGCCGAGCTTGCCCAAGCCCTGGTCGAAGACCCGCCGGCGCTCGCCAGGGACGGGGGGGCGATCCGAGTTGGTTTCGACGGCGAGCTGGATGGGATCGTCGACGCCTCGCGGAGCGCCCGAGAGTGGGTTGCCGGGCTCGAGGCGACGGAGCGCAGACGAACCGGCATTCGCTCCCTGAAGGTCGGCTTTAACAAGGTGTTTGGCTATTACATCGAGGTCGGCAACTCGAATTCCAACCCGATCCCGGCGGATTACGTCCGCAAGCAGACGCTCACCGGCGCCGAGCGATACCTGACACCCGAGCTGAAGGAGAAGGAAGCGGTGGTGCTCACGGCGCAGGAGCGCATTGCCGCGCGAGAGATTGAGATCCTTCACGACCTGAGCTCGAAGGTGGCGGATTCGGCGACGGCTCTGCGCGCGAGCGCACAGGCGATCGGCGGCGTCGACGCTGTCATGAGCCTGGGGGTCGCGGCGGCCGAGCTCAGTTGGCGGCGGCCGGAGGTGAACGCGGGTGTTCGGTTGAGCATTAAGGGCGGGCGCCATCCCCTGGTCGAGCACAGCCTGCCGGTCGGCGTCTTCGTGGCCAACGACCTCGAGCTGGACCCAGACGCGGACCAAATCACGATCTTGACCGGCCCAAACATGGCCGGGAAGTCCACATATCTCCGTCAGGCCGCCGTGATCGTGCTGCTCGCGCAGTGCGGAAGCTTCGTGCCGGCGGAGAGCGCCGTGGTCGGCCTGGCCGACCGGATCTTCACGCGAGTGGGCGCTCACGATGACATCACTGCGGGTCTGTCGACTTTCATGGTGGAGATGACGGAGACCGCATACATCCTCAACCAGGCCACACGCGCCTCCCTCGTGATCCTGGACGAGGTGGGGAGGGGGACCTCCACGTATGACGGGCTCTCGATCGCTCAATCGGTGGTCGAGCATCTGCATGACTCGCCGCGGCTGGGGTGTCGCACGCTCTTCGCCACGCACTTCCACGAGTTGACCGCGCTGGCCGAACGCCTGCCTCGTGTGCGCAACCAGCGAGTGGAGGTGCTGGAGGAGGGGGAGACCGTTCGCTTCCTGCACAAAGTCGTCCCCGGTGGGGCAGACCGCTCTTACGGCATCCATGTCGCGGCGCTCGCGGGCCTGCCTTCAAGCGTCATCGCCAGGGCGCGCCAAGTCCTTGCAGAACTGGAGCTGCAGCGACCGCTCGAGCCCCCCGAGCAGCAGCTGGGACTGCCGATGGAGATGGTGCCTGATCCGCTGCGAGAGGAGCTGGAGGGGATCCAGCCGGATTCGCTGAGCCCGCTGGAGGCATTGCAGAAGCTGTACGAGCTGCGTTCGAGGCTGGGGCGGTGACAGCAATCCGTCTCCTCGCGCCAGAGGTTGCCGACGCCATCGCCGCGGGCGAGGTGATCGAACGGCCGGCGTCGGTGGTGAAAGAGCTGGTCGAAAACGCTATTGACGCCGATGCGCGACATGTCAGCATCGACGTGCGCGGCGCCGGCAAAATCTCGATCCGGGTCAGCGACGACGGCATCGGCATCTCAGCCGATGACCTGCGGATGGCGTTCGTGCGGCACGCGACAAGCAAGGTCACGACGCTGTCAGACCTCGATGCGATCGCGAGCCTGGGTTTCCGCGGCGAAGCGCTCGCGAGCATTGCTTCAGTCGCAGACGTTGAGTGCGCGAGTGCTGGGTCGCGCATCCGCGTGCGCGCCGGCGAGGTCATCGACCTCGGCTCAGGGCCTCTGCTGCCGGGCGTGACCCTGGACGTGAAGGATCTCTTCGCCAACGTGCCGGCTCGATTGAAGTTTCTCAAGTCCGATGCCACCGAGATCGCCGCCATCAAGGACATCGTCTTCGCGTTCGCTTTGCTTCACCCTCACGTCAAGTTCCACCTCACGATGGATGGGCGGGCAACTGTCAGCAGCACCGGCGACGGGGACCGGCGACGGGCGGTCGCGTCCGTATACGGCGCGGCGGTCGCCACCGAGATGCTCGAGATGGTCGGCATGCCGCTGGTCACTGGCATGGTGAGCCAACCGCGGATGAGCAGAGGCAGACGCGACGGCATGGTTCTGGCAGTGAATGGCCGGCCGATCGGCTCGCGCCCTCTCGTGTACGCACTGGAAGAGTGCTACCAGGGCATGCTGGAGCGCGGCCGTCATCCCATCGCGGTGATCGACGTCGGCATCGATCCGGCGCTGGTCGACGTGAACGTCCATCCGGCCAAAAAAGAGGTGCGGTTTCGAGAGGAAGGCGCCGTCTTCTCGGCGCTGCAGCGCGCCGTCCGCACCGCATTGGGCGGCAGCCAGCCGTACCAGTACCATTCGGGTCTGGCTTTTCAAACGGCAGTCGTCGAGAGCGCGCCACGGCCCCAGCCCGCCCTGCTTCAGACATCGACCTTGATAGCCACCGCCGATGAAGGCTCGGGGCCGGCGACCGAGAGCATGCTCCGTCCGGTCGGCCAGGTGGGGCCCGGATATCTGGTCGCAGAAGGACCGCAGGGCATCGTCCTGGTGGATCAGCATGCGGCCCACGAGCGTGTTCTTTACAACCGGTTGCTGGAACGCCTGCGCACCGGGACCGGTATGAGCCAGCCGCTCCTGATGCCGCAGGCCGTCGACGTTGAGCCCCGACTGGTCGCGGCCGCGGCCGACCATCGGGAGCGACTCGCAAGACTGGGCCTGGAGTATGAGGAGTTCGGTCCGCGGAGCGTTCGGATCACGGCCGTGCCGGTCGAGATGCCGGCTGGGCGGGCCACCGCGGCGGTGCAGGAAACTCTCGCGGCCCTGGCCGACAGTCGGGGAGACGGCGCGATGGAGAAGGCGGCAGCCGCGCTGGCATGTCACTCGGCGGTGCGGTTCGGGGACATGCTGGACGCCGTCGAGCAACGACGGCTGCTGGCTGACCTCGAGGCAGCTGACGAGTCGGTTACCTGCCCGCACGGACGGCCGACGCGACTCCTGATCGAATGGCAAGACCTGACCCGCCACTTCCGAAGAAACTACTGAGAGCAACCTCGATCATGGGTTCGGATGGGCCGGCGACGGTTCACGTTCCGGTGATCGTCGGGCCGACCGGTATCGGAAAGTCTCAGCTCGCGTTCGAGCTTGCGCTGCAGATAGGCGGAGAGATCGTCGTCGCGGACTCGAGGCAGGTCTATCGGATGCTCGACATCGCGACCAACAAGCCTTCGATTGAGCAACGACGGCAGGTGCGGTATCACATGATCGATTTCGTCGATCCCACTACAACCTTCAACGCCTCGCACTTCGTTGGAGGCGCCCAGGCTGCCATCGCGGATATCGTCCACCGCGGCCGCGTGCCGATCATCGAAGGCGGAACGATGCTGTACGTCGACGCGCTCTGTGACGGGTTCAGCCTCACGGGCGTGCCTCCCAATCCTCTCCTCCGCAAGGAGCTCCATCAGATAGATGTGGCCGCACTCAGGGAGAGGTTGCTCGCAATTGACCCGGACCCGGGAGTTGATCTGCAGAACCCCGTCCGTTTAATCCGGGCCATCGAGGTGTTGGCGTCCGCAGGTCCGCCCCTGCGCCGGCTGCGCAAGCGCACCCCACCGTCATGGTCAGCGCTCAGGATCGGCCTGACCGCCGACCTGGGCACCATCGACAGGAGGCTTGAGCAGCGCAGCCGCCGGCAGGTGGAGCGCGGCCTGGTCGCCGAGACGCAGGCGGCGCTCGGCGCCGGCGTGCCGGCGAGCGCTGCCGTCCTCACCGGGATTGGCTACGCCGAGGCGCTGGCCCACATCCGCGGTGACATCACGCTGGAGATGCTGCCAGTCGCCATGGCGCAGTCCAACCGCCAATATGCCCGCCGGCAGCTCCGTTGGTGGCGGCGCGATCAGCGCGTGCGATGGTTCGAGCTAGAGCCCGATCTAGAGGGCGTTCCTCCAACGGACGGTATCCTCAAGTACTTGAAGGAGTCGATTTGAATAGAACCGCAAGCGCCGGCGCGCAGCGCCTCGGCCAAATCCCGCCCTACCTGTTCGCCGAGATCGATCGCAAGGTCCGGGAGAAAAGGAACGCGGGAGTTGACGTGATCTCGCTCGGTATTGGCGATCCCGACCTACCGACGCCGAGCCGAATCGTCAGCGTCCTTCAGGAAGCGGCCGCGGACCCGGCCAACCACCGGTACCCGTCCTATTTCGGCCTGGCCGAGCTGCGCGAGGCAATCGCGGGCTGGTATCGAGAGCGCTTCGCTGTCGCCCTTGACGCGTCCACAGAGATCCTGCCCACGCTGGGTTCCAAGGATGGCATCAGCCACGCCCCCTTGGCCCTGGTCGACCCGGGCGATGTGGTGCTGGCCCCGGACCCGGGCTATACGCCCTACGCGACCGGCGCCATCATGGCTGGCGGCGATCCGTACGTGATGCCGTTGACGCCGGGTAACCGGTGGCTGCCCGACCTCGATGCGATTCCCGATGAGGTCGCGCAGCGCAGCAGGCTCATGTGGCTCAACTATCCGAACAACCCGACGGCGGCGGTGGCCGACCGCGAGTTCCTCGAGCGTGCGGTCGAGTTCTGCCGCAGGCACGGTATCGTCCTGTGCCACGACGCGCCGTACTCCGAGATCTGCTTTGACGGTTACCGTCCGCTGAGCCTGTTCGAGATCCCCGGAGCGAAGGAGGTCGGACTCGAGTTCCACTCACTGTCCAAGACGTTCAACATGACCGGGTGGCGCATCGGCTGGGTGTGTGGCCGCGCGGACCTGGTCGGCTTGATCGGCCAGCTCAAGACGAACATCGACTCCGGGATCTTCCAACCCGTGCAGTGGGCTGCCATCGAGGCGCTGAAAGGTGGGGAGGAGGAGACGCACGCCGCCAATGAGATTTACGCTCGTCGCCACCGGCTGGTCGCCGACACGTTGAATGGGTTGGGCTGGTCGATCAAACCTCCACGCGCGACCTTCTACGTGTGGGCTCCGGTGCCCGACGGATACGACTCGATAGGATTCGCCGGCCACGTCCTGGATCAGGTAGGCGTGAACATCACGCCCGGTGTCGGATTTGGTGCCCACGGCGAGGGGTACTTCAGACTGTCGGTCACAGCTCCCGACGCACGCCTCGAAGAGGCGATGACCCGACTCAGGAAGCTCAAGCTCTGATCACGACCAAGATGCCGCGCGAGCGGGCGTACCTGGTAGGGATCCTGCTTCCCGGCACGACGTCGCAGGCGGTCGGCGACCAGATGACGGAGCTGGCGGACCTGACGCGGACAGCTGGAGCCGAGGTCGTCGGCTCGGACATCCAGAGGCGCAGCGGTGTGGACCCTGCACACTTCATCGGAATGGGCAAGGTGGAGGAGCTCCGTGAGATGAAGCTCGAGGGCGCCTTCGATGTCGTCATCTGCAATGACGACCTGAGCCCCCGCCAGCAGCGCAACCTTGAACGCGAGCTGAAGACGAGAGTGCTCGATCGGACGGAGGTGATCCTGGACATCTTCGCGCAGCACGCGCGCACACACGAGGGCCGCCTCCAGGTGGAGGCAGCCCGCCTTCACCACATGCTGCCGAGACTCATCGGTTCCTATGCCTACGACCGCCAGGTGGGCGGCCGCCGCGGTGGGGTGGGTGCACGCGGTGGCGCCGGCGAGCAGCAGATCGAGGTGGAGCGCAGGCGCATTCGCAAGCGAATGCGCGACCTCGAGAGGGAGATTGAGCAGGTGCGCTCGCAGCGTCACCAGCAGCGCACCGGGCGGAGGAGGGCCGAGCTGGAGACGGCTGCGATCGTCGGCTATACGAACGCGGGCAAGTCCACCCTGCTCAATGCCCTCACCGGCGCGAGCGTGCACGCCGAGCAGCGGGTATTCGCAACTCTCGACCCGACGACGCGCCGTCTTGGACTGCCGACCGGGCGCGAAGTTTTGCTCACCGACACCGTCGGTTTCATCCAGAAACTGCCGACCGACCTCGTCGCTGCGTTTCGGGCCACGCTCGAAGAGGTGACAGAGGCCGACCTGATCGTCCAGGTGCTCGACGCAAGCTCCCCGGCCGTGCTCGAGCAGGCGGCGACGGTGGAGCAGGTCCTTGCCGACCTCGGCGCCAAGGACAAGCCGCGAGTCGTTGTCCTCAACAAAGTCGACTTGCTAGGTCCCGCAGCCCGCCGCCGCGCCATCGGAACCATCTCGAGCCGATATCCGGGCGCCGTGCCCATCTCCGCCACCAAGCAGACCGGTTTCGGCGAGCTGCTCAGCGCAGTCGACCAGTCGAGTCGTGGCGACACCGTCGCGTTCGAGATACTCGTGCCTTACGGGGGCGAGTCGGTGCTGGCTGCGCTGCGCAAGGTGGGCGGCGTGGAACGGACGGAATACGTCGAAGGAGGTACCCGGGCATGGGGCTGGTTGCCACGGCACGCGGCAGGGCGATTCGAGGCTTACTCGGCGGCGCCCACGGCGGTCAGCGGAAGAGGCGGATCACCCCGCGGACGACGCCGACCAGGCTGACGTTGGTGGTCACGATCGGCTCATAGGCCGGGTTCTCCGCGATGAGCTTGACGTGGCCGTTGCCCCGCTCGAACCTCTTGACCGTCGCGTCGCCATCGACGAGCGCCACGACGATCGAACCGTTGGTGGCCTCCTGCTGCGGCTTGACGAGGACGAGGTCGCCGTCGAGGATGCCGGCGTTGATCATGCTCTCGCCCCGCACGCGGAGCAGAAAGTTGCCTTCCTGAGCCATGTCGGACGAGAGGAGCACGTGGTCTTCGATGTTCTGCTCCGCCAGGATGGGCGCGCCGGCGGCGACGTTGCCCACGACAGGGATCGAAAGGGCGTTGCGGCGCTGCTGGTCGACCTGGGCGTCGTTGACGAGCTGGACGGTTCGTGACTTGCTCGGGTCTCTCTTGATCAGGCCACGGCGCTCCAGCTGGTTCAGGTGGTTGTGAACCGTCGAGCTGGAGCTGAGCCCGACCGCTTCGCCGATCTCGCGCACGCTCGGGGGATAGCTACGGACGCGGGTCACGTAGCGGATGTAGTCGAGGATCTTGCCTTGCCGTTCGGTGAGTTGATCGGTCAATTTGGTGTCATCTCCAGGATCGTATTCAGGGACGTTGGCCCATCCTAACAAAAGTGTCGGTAAAGTGCAAACCTTTGTTCGATGAGCTTGACAAGCGAACGCCCGTTCGCTACTGTTCGTCGAACGCATGTACGCCACCGGCTATCCAGTCCGCCCCCTGAGCTCCAGCCACCGAGCGCCGTGGCGCCACTTCGGCCGCTGGGCTGCGGTGGTGCTGGCTGTGATCTGCATGAGCGCCGGCCTCTCGAAAGTGGCCTTGGGAGACGCTCGCCAGGTCGATATCACCGTGGTCGTGCAGCCAGGCGACACTTTGTGGGGCATCGCCGCCGCGCGGTACCCCGGCGACGACGTCCGGGTGCGCGTGGACGAGATCGAGCGGCTGAACGGCCTTCACACTCCCACGATAGTCGTGGGGGAGGTCCTCAGGCTGCCGGCCTAGCCGCCTGCGGTAGGCTCAGCCCGTGCACGTCGTCCTCGTCACGCGAAAAGGCTGCCATCTCTGCGACGAGGCCCTGGCCCTCCTCCGCGAGCTCGGCCTCGAACCCGACCTCGCCGATGTCGACGCAGACGACAACCTTTTCCGCCTATATGACTGGCGGGTGCCAGTGGTGTTGGTTAACAGCGACCTCGTCGCCGAAGGGCGCATTACCCGCGACGTGCTCGAAGGCGCCTTGAAACGATCGGGAAGGGAGATCTAGCCGGCGCCCTCGCTTGGCTAAATGGTCACGATAATAGATGTTCTCCGGCGCATAGTATCTACTGGGGCGGAGGATGAAGAGCGTCGTTCGATCTCAGACTCCGCTTGAAGAAGCGATTGCGCGCTCGCGATGATGCGGCGCGGTGAGTGCGTTGGCTGCCTGACGAAGGCAGCGGTGCCGCGGTGGTTCAGTTCTCGCTGGATCCAAATAGAGGCGCTCCTGTTGCTCGAGCCACTCGGTTGGCATCGCGTAAGGGCCCAGGGTGCGGCGGCTGCGTCTCAGGAGCTCGATCATGGCTAGTGCGTTGTCGCATTGTTTGGTCTTGATTCGTAGGAAGGGTCGAATCCCTTGCATAAAGAATCTGGCTGATTGGCCCGTCGGGCTCCGCCAGTTCCAGGCTTCTCGAGCAAATGTGCCTTGTCCACCTCCACCTGATCGCGCGCGGACCACGTTTCCGGACCACATGTCGCGAAACCATTCCAACACCTGTCGATCCCGGTTGGATACCACGCCGACTACGCCGTACGAGAACTTCCCTCGTCCTTTTACAAAGCTCCGAGCTACGGCGATGCAGCCTTCACCGTCCACGAAACCGGCCCCATAGGCCCAGTCCGTCGCCTGGATCTCCTGAGCCACGGTCGAGGCCGCCCTAGGCGGAGCGCTGCAGGGCAGGTTCGGCATCCAGACCGCGCAGAAACACCTCGAGCGGCAGGACAGCGCCTTCGAAGTCGCGCCCGAGCATCTCAAGGTCGGCGCCGGTCTGCGGTAGTGCGGCGACCGCGAACTCGGCCGTGCGCAGCGCCTCCTTGACATAGGCGTCCAGGGCTTCGGCCGGCCGGCTCATCCCGCTCTCGCGCCGCCAGGACTCACGAACCTCGCCGGCCAGCTCCAGTAGCTTGGCTGAGATCAGACCGACCATCTCGCGCTCGGCCGGCTCAGACAGCAGGCGATCGAGCGCCTCAGAGAAGGCGCGGACGAGCCGCCGAAGCCGGACCTGGGTCGCCAGAGTACGCATGTTCGTGGCACCAGTATAGCGAACGGACGTTCGTAGAGTCAACTGGCGACCCCTGTGTTGCCCTGTTGCAACCTATCTGTACAACTCTCCAGCAGCGCTTCGTACTCGTCGGGGCCGCGGTGGTAAGCGTGATAGGCGGTGACCAGGGGCAGGTAGCCCGCCCCTTGGAGCCGCTCATAAGGGACCTCCTTCAGGTTGCGACGGCTGTGAACGCCGGTCACAGCAAAGCGCAGCTGCTCCTGGATCAAACCGTCGAGCCGCCGGAGCGTCGCATCGCCGCTGAGCAGCGGAAAGAACCAGCTCGCCCACGTGAAATCACTCGGTCTGCCCCCCACTCCGAACAAACGCCGGTTGAGCCTGCGGACAGCGGCCAGGGCCGGATCGGGGCGGCCTCGCGCACGCCTGGCGATCCGCCGAGCCCGGCGGCGCACCTTCGCGGCGCTGTTGGTGGCGAGGTCAAGGTATCCGCGGTCGTACTTCAGGCCGAGGAACTCCCACGGCCGCCCGGGCGGGCTCAGCCTGGTCTTCCGAGCGTTCAGCTCCAGGCCAAGATCCAGGAGGCACTGCTGGATGCTTCGGCGGCGGTGATCGATCTCCTGCTCGTTCCCGAACACCACGATGTCGTCCGCGTAGCGCAGGTATGGAGCTCGGGCGACTTCGAAGAATTCGTCGAGGGGGCGCAGGTACAGGTTTGAGAGCAACGGCGCCAACGGCGTGCCGGCCATCACACCCTTGTGCGGATCGATCGCCTCCTGCCCGCCGCTGATCACTCGCGAGTCGCGCAGCGTCGACTCGAGCAGTCGGCGGAGTGGCTCGTCACCCGCAATCGTGTCGGGAAGCGAGGCGAGCATCTGCTCGACTGGAATGCTGTTGAAGAAGTCGCGCACATCGAGGTGCAGGCAGTGAAGCCTCTGGAGACCACGAATTCGGCGAATGTCGCGATAGGCGGTCCGGGGCCCGCGCCCTGGCTGAAACGAGTGGCAAAGGCGTGAGTGGTCCGCGGCTGTCGTGGCCTGCAGGATGCGGTTGAGAGCCTTCAGCAGCAACTCGTCGGCGGGAGCAAATGTGAAGACGACCTTTTTGCGACCATCCGCCTTGTTGAGCAGCCTACGAGTGGGGGGGTCCAGCGACAGGCGCCCGGTCGCGTACGCCTCAACCCTCCTCCCCACCTCGCCGTCCGCCACCAGCTGGCGGTAGGCGGCGAGCTTGCGCCGGCGCCAGCGGCCACGGCCATCTGCGCCCTCGGCCAGCAGCTGGTCCCACAGCTCCGGCGACCGGAGCCGGTCGGTGGTCAGCGAGCCGGCGAGCAAGGGAGAGATCCGTTTTGAAAGACGGTGTAGCCGTCTACACGGACGTACATCGGGCACCCGTCCTCACAGGGTTGTCAACGCCCGCGGCTGGTCCGCATCGAGGACACCCCGCGCGGGGTATCTCCCTTGCTCGCGGCTTATTATCTTCGAAGGTGCCGGGAGGGCTGCCGGCGCCACAGTTTTTTTCGCTTCACTCATCTGGTTGGGTCGGGAGGACAAGCATGGCAGTACCTCAACCGCGCCGGAAAAAGGCCGACCTTCTGAAGGAGAGGCTTGCCGGCACCAACGGAAGCCTTGCCGACCTTCAGAGCATTGCCTCCTCCCTGAACTTGATGGAGGATCGCTACATGGCGAGGCCCGCCGCCGAGCTGTTGGTCGAGCGCGGCGATCAGGACGCACAGCGGATCGCTAAAGGCCTGGCCGCCACCCCCGTGCTCGGTCGAGACCCAAACGGCGACCTGCTGCGCGCCGCTTTCAAGAAGGCCCTGGCCGCCGAAGGGATACCAGGCCAGATCGATGAGATGGCACGACGCTTCTACGGAGCGCGGGGCTAGGGAGCGAAGATGCGGCAGAGACTCCCGGCGAGCGATTCCGCGTCGACGCCCGGGTGCGTCAAGAAGTAGCCAACCGCATCACTGACTGCGCCGACGACCGCACGGCCGAACACCTGTGGATCCTTGTCGGCATAAAAGGGATCGTGGGCCATGGCGTGCCTGACCTCCTCGGCCACAGCACTCGCAAAGCGGCTCTGGAGCTCGTGCCTGACCTCGTCGACGCTTGCGCTCAGCCCCACCGACTCGACGATGAGCAGGCTCGCGACGGACGACCGCTCGAAGCACGAGTGGACGAATCTCGTAATACCCAGCCGAAGCCTCTCGTGATGGTTGTGACCGCTGGCGGCGGTTGCCAGCACGTCATGAATGAGCGCACCGCCCTCTTGGGCGAGCAGCTCTCGGAAGCAGTCCTCCTTGGATTTGAAGAACTCGTAGAACGCCGACTTCGACGTTTTCGCTCGGGCCACGATCTCCTCGACCGAGGTGATGTTGTAGCCACGAGTCGCAAAGAGGTACAGAGCTGCGTCGGCGACACGCCGGCGCCGACGGTCGATCCTTTCGTCGCGGCGCTGAGTGGCGCCCGAAGGCGCGGCCACGGCCACGGCTAGTCTCGGGCCAGGGCTCGGGAGATGACCAGCCGCTGAATTTCTGAGGTGCCCTCGAAAAGCGTGTAGATCTTGGCGTCGCGGTGCCACTTCTCCACCGGGAAGTCACGTATGTAGCCGTAGCCGCCGCAGATCTGGATCGCCTGCTCCGTGACCTTGACCGCGACCTCTCCGGCCTTCAGCTTCGCCATCGATCCTTCGGCCTTCTTGAAGTCGCCGCCGTTGCGGCCTTCCCAGAGTGCCCGCCAGATCAATGCGCGGGTGGCCTCGATCTCAGTCGCCATGTCGGCGAGCATGAAGGCGATTGCCTGGTTCTCGATCAGCGCCCTGCCGAACTGCTTGCGCTCCTTTGCGTACTGCAGAGCGAACTCAAATGCGGCGCGAGCGATGCCAAGTGCCTGCGCACCCACGATCGGCCGCGACAGCTCGAAAGTCTTGAGTGCCACCGATGAGCGGGAGTGTGTTCCCTCGCGCGCCCGTGCCAGCTTCGCCTCGAGCTTCTCCATGCCGCCCAACACGTTCTCGAGCGGGATCGTGCAATCCTCGAGCAGCACCTCAGCAGTGTGCGACGCGCGGATTCCCATCTTCCTTTCCTTCTTGCCCTGGCGTATACCGTTGGTGCCAGGCGGGATGACAAAGCTCGCCTGGCCTCGTGTGCCAAGCTCCGGCTCGACGGACGCAACGACCACGTGGACGCCCGCGATGCCGCCATTGGTGATGAAGATCTTCTGGCCGTTGAGCACCCAGTCTCCGTTCTTGCGGATGGCGCGGGTTTTCATCGACGAAACGTCCGAGCCGGCATCGGGCTCGGTGACTGCAAATGCACCGACCTCCGGCTTCTCGACAGTGCCGAAGCATGCCGGGATCCAGGTGGCGATCTGCTCAGGCGTCCCCTGGGAGAAAATCGCCGTGATCGGGAGTGCCGTGCCCTGGATCGCGAGCGCGATCCCCGCGCAGCCCCATGTCAGCTCCTCCGCGACGAGGGCGGGCATGATGCCAGTCGTGTCGGCGAATGTCTGCTGGAGGAAATCAACTCCGTAAAGCCCGACTTCGGCCGCCTTCTTGACCACCGGCCAAGGGAACTCCTCGGCCTCGTCGTACTGCACGGCTACGGGCCGGATCTCTTTTTCGGCGAAGTCATGGACCCAGTCCCTTATCTCACGCTGCTCGTCGCTCAACTCGAACGAAACCATTGCTCCACGGCTCCTTGGTAACGGCTCGGTACTGGTACGTACCGTTACGCCACGGACGTTACGCCGCGCCGCGTCATCGTGTCAAGAGGCTTACGCTCTTTCGCCATTGAACTGGCTCGAGATCCTTTTGATCCTGGCTTCGGGCTTCGTGGCCGGCACCGTCAACGCCGTGGTCGGCACCGGCAGCCTGCTGACCTTTCCCACCCTGCTGGCGGTCGGCTTGTCGCCGGTCGTGGCGAACATGAGCAACACAGTCGGCCTGGTCCTCGGCAACGTCAGCGGCGTGGTTGGCTATCGCCGGGAGCTCGCCGGCCAGCGCACTCGGCTGATCGAGCTCGCAATCCCAACCTCGATCGGAGGGGTGGCCGGTGCCATCCTTCTGATCGCCCTACCGGCAGGAGTCTTTCATGACGTCGTCCTCGTACTGATCCTGTTCGCGCTCGGGCTGGTGATCGCACAACCCCGACTGTCGACGCTCCTGGCCCAGTACCGCGACCATGCCGGCAGCACCTGGGCCTTACGTGCAAGCATCCTGCTGGCTGCGATCTACGGCGGCTACTTCGGGGCGGGCGTCGGGGTGATCTTCATCGGCATCCTGTCGGTCTTTATCAAAGACGACCTCCAGCGGCTCAACGCCGTCCGCAATGTTCTCGCCGCGGTTTCGAACGCAGTGGCCGCGGTGGTTTTCATCTTCGTCGGGCACGTCGCGTGGGAAGCCGCCGGGCTGCTGGCGGTCTCGAGCATCGTTGGGGGCCAGCTGGGAGCGACAGTTGGCCGCCGCCTGCCGGCGAACGTGCTGAGGACTCTGATCGTGATCGGAGGCGCAGTCGCCGTGGTCAAGCTGCTGGTGTCTTGAGCGCCGCTACTCGCCCTTCCAGATCGGCTGGCGCTTCGTCAGGAAAGCCTCGACGCCCTCCTTGAAATCTTGCGACATGTAGCACGCCACGATCAGGTCGGAGCCGGCGTTTTCGGGCCTCATCCGATCGCGCACACGCTGCAGTGCCTCTTTGGTGGCCCACAATGTGAGCGGGGCCAGGGCCGCGACCTCCTCTGCCATCGACTGCGCACGGGACGGCAGCGACTCTTCGTCAGCCGTGACCTCGGATAGCAGGCCGGCAGCCAGCATCTCCTGGGCATCGATAAGCCGCGCGCGCATGATCAGGTCCTTCAATCGGGCGATTCCGAGCAAGGCCGCCGCGCGCGTGTAATTGGCCATCGACAGGCAATTGCCCAGCGTGCGCGCGATTGGAAAGCCGTATCGCGCGGATGGCGATCCGATGCGCAGGTCACAGCATGCCGCGATGGCCGCTCCCGCCCCGGTGCAAGGGCCGGCGATCGCCGCAATGGTTGGCACCCGGACTGATTCGAGGGACCGCATGACCAGGTCTCCTCGCGCCTCGTAATCGAGCGCGTCCTGCTCCGTTTTGAAGGCCCGGAACTGCGCGATGTCAGTGCCGGCAACGAAGGCTTTCCCACCGGCACCTGTCAATACAACCGCGCGAACGCTGCGATCACCATTCACCTCGGTGCAGGCTTCTTCGAGCCGCGCGTACATGTTCCAGGTCAGCGCGTTGCGCGCCTGGGGCCGGTTGAACGTGATCCACCTGATCGGGCCGCGCTGCTCGACGATCAGCTCGTCCCCTGGGCCCTCCCCACCAGTCACAGTCACGACGCCGGCCGTCCGTTTGAGATTTTCACCACCTGCTGCCCGACAAGCCGGTCAACCTCGGCCGGCGCGTAACCCAGCTCGGCAAGAAGGTCGGCGGAGTCCTCACCCAGCAGTGGGCCTGCCTTGCCGCGGCGGACCGGGGTCTCTGAGAAACGCATCGGCGACCCCAGCTGGCGGACGCTGCCGACCTTGGAATGAGGCGCATCCCAGAAATATCGCCTCGCGAGCAAATGCGGGTCAGCGAAGACCTGACCAAAGTTCTGTATCGGCGCGCACGGGACGCCGGCCCGGCCGAGCACCGACAGCCAGTGCACGGCGGGCTTGGTCACGGTGACCGACTCGATGGACGCGGCGAGCTCCTGCCGGTTGCGGTGGCGCAGGTTCGAATCAATGTACCGCTCGTCCTCAAGCAGGCTGTCGAGCCCCAAAGCGCGGCACAACGCGGTCCAGTTGAACTTCGTGGTGGCGCCGATGGTCAGCCAGCCGTCGGAGGCCCGAAAGGCCTGATAGGGCGCGGCGCTCTGATGGGCGGATCCGGAAGGCTTGGGGATCTCCCCGGTTGCGAAAAAGCTTCCCGCTTCCCAGATGGCGAACGACACCCCCGCCTCGAGGAGCGACACGTCGATGTACTGACCGACGCCCGTTTCGCGCCGGGCATAAAGCGCCGCGACCGCCGCGAGGGCGCCGTACAAAGCACAGACTAGGTCGCACACGGGCACGCCGATTTTGATCGGGTCGCCGTCCGGCGTCCCGTTGACGCTCATGAGGCCCGAGCGAGCCTGCGCCATGATGTCCATTCCCGGTTGGTCTCGCAGCGGGCCGTCCTGTCCCCAACCGGACGCCGCAACATAAACCAGCGCTGGGTTGATGCTGCGAAGGGCTTCGTACTCCAGCCCAAGGTCGGTCATGGTCCCGGGGCGCAGGTTTTCGACGACCGCATCTGCGGTGCCGACGAGCCTGCGGAAAATCTCCTTACCCTCTTCCGTCTTGAGATCCAGCGCAATCGACCTCTTGTTTCGGTTGAGGCGCATGAACGCGGAGCCCTCCCCATCGATCAGCGGCGCTGACAGCCGAACCTGGTCTCCACCTTCAGGGTGCTCCACTTTGATGACCTCCGCACCCAGGTCGGCCAGCTGCATGCCGCAGAACGGGGCAGCCATGTAGTTGCCCACCTCCAGGACCCGGATGCCGGAAAGGGGGGCGTGGCGGACCTCTTCTCCCTGAGCGCTCATCAAACCGTCCTCGCTTCATCGCCAAGCCATTCGTGCAGCACCTCTTCAGTGTGCTGCCCCAGCAGCGGAGGCGGGATGCGGATCGGACTGGATCGGCCGTCGAGCTTCCAGGGTGCACCGACCTGGCTGATCCGCCCGGCTTTAGGGTGCTCGATCTCCACTCGCATGTTGCGGCCTGTGGCGAGAGGGCTCGCGAAAGCGTCTTCGATGTCGAGGATCGGCCCGGCCGGAATGCCGAATTGCTCAAAACGCGCCAACCACTCATCACGCGTGGTCGTCCGCATACGAGCTTCGATGGCCCGGACCAACTCTGAACGACCGGCCTGGCGCCCGGCGTTGGTTGCAAACCTGGGATCGTCCGCGAGCTCGGGCGCGCTAATCGCCTCGCAGAATCGGACGTACTGGGCGTCGCTCGCGACGGCTACGTTGATGAAGCCGTCGCTGGCGGCGAACGTCCCATACGGGGCAATCGTGGCGTGGTAGTTGCCCTCCTGTATCGGGACCTCGCCGGTCGCGAAGTACCGTCCGGCCTGATATGTGAACAGCGCGAGCAAGGAATCGTTCAGGGCCACATCGATGTGGCGACCTTTGCCAGTGGTTCCTCGCTCCACCAGGGCGGCCAGTATCGCGTTGGATGCGAACATCCCAGCCGTGATGTCTCCGATCGGAACGCCCACCTTGGTGGGAGGTCCTTCGGGGGTCGCATTGACGCTCATCATTCCCGACGTGCCCTGCGCGACCTGGTCATAGCCGGCCAGCGTCGGCTGGTTTTGTCCGAAGCCGCTGATCGACGCATACACCAAAGTGGCCTTCATGCCCTGCAGCTTCTCCGCATCCAGGCCCAGCCGCGCCATGGTGCCCGGCTTGAAGTTCTCGACGACCACATCGCAGGCCATCGCCAGGGCCTTCGCTACGGCCAGTGATTCTGGACGCTTGAGGTCCAGCACCACGCTTCTCTTGTTGCGATTCACAGACAGAAAGTAGGAGGACTCTCCTTTGATGAAGGGTGGTCCCCACTGTCGCGAATGGTCACCGGACGGCGGTTCGATCTTGATTACATCCGCACCAAGATCACCAAGGAGCATCGTGCAGTAGGGGCCGGCCAGGGCGTGGGTCAGGTCCAAGACCCGGATGCCGGCCAGCGGCAGTGGACCAGACGAGTCCACTGATCAAGCCTGCTTGGCGTTCTCGCCGTGCACCTCGGGCGATGAACGCATGAACAGCTGGAGCCGCCCGCGGAGTCCATGCGTGTGCCTGAACCTGGCTTCCCGTCGCGACAGGACTGTCTTGATCGGCATGTGGTCGAGGGCTGCCAGCTCTTCGACGAGCGCCTGGCGCAGCATGGTACTCATTATGTCGGGCGCCTCATGCCCGGCCGGTTGCTCGGCGACCACTCGATCGACCAGACGCAGCCCAAACAGATCCCGAGCGGTGAGCTTCAGCTGGCCGGCGACCTCGTGGGCGTGGGCGGCATCGCGGTAGAGAATGGTCGAGGCGGCTTCCGGACCGATGACAGAGAAGATCGCGTTCTCCAGCATCAGCAGCCGATCACCAACCGACAGCGCAAGCGCCCCACCGCTGCCGCCTTCGCCGACCACGACGTTGACGACCACCGTCCGCAGGCGTCCAAGCCGGGCCAGCGACTCGGCAACCGCGCCAGTGATGCCCGCCGCCTCTGCCTCGGCATCGGTGGCGGCGCCCGGGGTGTCGACAAGCGTGATGAGCGGAAGAGAGAAACGCTCAGCGAGCGCGAATGCACGCTGGGCCTTGCGGTAACCGCTGGCTCGCGTGCGACCACCGTTGGCCGAGCGGCGATCCTGTGCCACGACCACCACGGCTCGGCCGCGCAGCGTCCCAACGCCGGCCATGATCGAGTCGTCGTCCTCCCCACTTCGGTCGCCGTGCAGCTCGAAAACGTCGTGGAAAACCCGTTGCACGAGGTCGCGCCCGGTCGGGCGGTCAGGGTGCCTTGCGAGCTCCACCGTCTCCCACACAGGTCGGCTTGAGCCGGCAAACGGGAAGCGTCGCGGTACTGCGGCGGCCTTGGTACGGGCCGCTTTTTGGGGGCGGAGCACCGCCGCGAGCTGACCCAGGGTCGATCGCAAATGCTCGCGTACCACCACCGCGTCGATGGTGCCGTGCGTGAGCGCAAACTCCGCACGCCCAGGTGGAACCGCATCGCCCATCGCCTTCTCGTGTACGCGTGGCCCGACGAATGAGATGCGGGCATTGGGTTCGGCCAGGATCACGTCGCCCATGCTTGCGAACGACGCGAGAACTCCACCCATGGTCGGGTCAGTCAGCACCGTCAGCAGTGGCAACCCTTGCTCTCGTAATCGAGCAGCACACAGCGTGGTCTTCGCCATCTGGAAAAGCGCCACCATCCCTTCCTGTATGCGGGCGCCGCCAGACGAGCACACCGCGATCACCGGTAGCCGCTCGCGCCGCCCGGAGTCGAATGCGCGGGCCATCTTTTCGCCCACGAGGCTGCCCATGCTGCCCCCGAGGAACCTGAAGTCGAACACCGCCAGGACGATGTCGATGCCCATCACCCGGGCACGCCCGGTGACCACCGCATCGAGAAGTCCGGTGGCCGCCTGCGCTTGCGCCAGCTGCTTGTCATAGCTGGTGACGCCGGCGGAGAAATGGATCGGGTTGCCCGACCACATGTGGCGGTCGTACTCGTGGAACGTGCCGCGGTCGGTGAGCTGCTTGATGCGCTGTGCTGCGGTCAGCGCCGCGTGGTGGCCGCAGGCGCTGCACACACGCAGCGGATTGAGGCGCGCGCCACAGGCAGGGCACACGTCCGCCTTGCCGCCCCCTGGATCCTGAACGTTAGGGGCGGGCGTCCACATCCTCGGGGCCTTCCGGCTGCCACCGGAGCAGCGAGACGTCCGCAACCACCCGAAGGTGCAGGCGCATCGCCTCTGCCGCACGCTCGGCGCTGCCGGACTCGATCGCGGCAAGAATCCGGCGGTGGGCTTCAAGGGAGCGTGGCGGACGCCCGGGTTCGCTGAGTGATTCGACCCGGCTCTCCTGGATGACCTCGGCCATCGCGTCGATCAGATGCAGGAGTATCTGGTTGCGAGCGGCCAGCGCGATTGCGTGGTGGAAGGCTGCATCGCCCTCGGTGCCAAGGCCGCCAGCCTTGATCTCCGCTTCCATTTGATCGACTGCCGCCCTCATGGCGTCAATGTCGTCGGACATCCGATGAACGGCGGCCAGCTCCGCGAGCTTGACCTCGAGCGCCTCGCGCGCTTCAAGCACGTCGGGGAGGCGGCGGCGCCGCTCGAGGAGCTTCGTCAACGAATCTCCAAAACCCCGGGTGCGGCGGAGAAACACACCTTCGCCGTGGCGGACGTCGACGAAACCCAGCGCCTGCAGCACAACGAACGACTGGCGGACCGACGTTCGGCTCACACGCAGCCTCTGAGCAAGCTCGCGCTCGGGTGGGAACTGGCTCCCAGGCGCCATGCGCGACTCGCGCACGTACTCGCCCAGCCGCATGCCGACGTCCTCATAGAGGCGGCTGCGCTCGAGCGGGCGAAGCGCTGCAGTGGATGGCGCGCCCATCGTGGCCGAGTCTAGCAGGCGCATAGGTCTAGTGGTCCAACCATTGACAACACCCCACTGCTGGACTAATCTCCGCCCAACCGGCTGAGCTTTGCGATTGAGTTGGAGGACGGGTGATGAACGCCAACCTCGGGAAGACCTATCGAGAGAGTGACGCTGGGCGCCTCGTGGCAGGCTCCATCGCGGCAGTCCTCCTCCTGGCTGCCTGCGGCACTACCAACTCGACGAGCAAGTTGCCGACCAGCCCGGTGACGATGGGCGTGCTGTCTTGCTTCACCGGGACCCTGGCCAGCCTCGGTCAGGCCATGCTCCAGGGCTCGCAGATCGCGCAGAAGGCGATCAACGACGCCGGCGGCATACTTGGACAGCAGCTGGTCATCAACCACGCCGACACCCAATGCGACGAGGCCGACGGCGCGGTCGCCGTGAGGCAGCTGCTCTCAGGCGCCAACCTGGTGGGGATCATCGGCCCCGAAACCCAGGAGATCAACGCCGTCGCCCCCATCGTGACCTCGGCCAAGGTGCCGACCCAATTCCAGGGCGGCAGCACGCTGTTCGACAAGAATGCCAACCCGTGGCTCTGGAGAGACAGCCCTTCGGACTCACAGCTCGGAGTCGCGATGGCGCTGTACGCATACAACAAGGGATACCGAAACGCAGCCCTTGTCTTCTACTCCGACATTGCCGCGCAGACGTTCCCACCGCCGATTACGAACACCTTTCAGAAGCTTGGCGGCAAGATCGCGACGAGCATCACCATCTCGCCGGACCAGACCTCATACCTCACCCAGGTCCAGCAGGTGATCAATACCAACCCCGACGTGATCTTCACTCAGACAGATGCCGCGACGGCGGCGGTGCTTTTCCGCAACTTCAACCAGCTGGACGGCCTCAAGATCCCGTTTATCGGCACCGACGTAACCGGAGGCGACGACTACCTCAAGGCGATCACATACCCGGTAGCGCACAACCACCTCATCTCCGTTTACGGCACGTCAGTGACGGGCAAGGCGGCAGACGAGTTCAACAAAGACTTCGCGGCCATGTTCGGCGCCAGCCAGCAGCCTTTGGCCAATGCCAACTACGCGTACGACGCAGTCATCAGCCAGGCGCTGGCCGTCGACAAGGCCAACAGCGCCACCGGAGCTGACATCAACGCGGCGATGACCGCGGTCACCACCCCGCCTGGCACCCAGTGCTATACCTACGCGGCCTGCCTGGCGCTCATCAAGGCCGGCACGAAGATCAACTACGAGGGCGCAAGCGGTCCCCTCGACTACAACCAGTACCACAACGTGTTCGGCCCCTATGGCGCGTTCCAGCAGAGCCTGACCGGCACCCAGGAGCAGGTGCAGGTGCTCACGGCTGCGGAGCTCGCCGCGGCGACACCGTGAGCCCGACCGTCGCCTGACCGAACGCTCCCGCTGAGACTGAGGGCGCAGGATTAGGGCGTGCACGACGCCCTGTTGGCGCTTGGGTTCGGGATCGTCACCGCCTCGATCCTCGCCCTGTCGGCAGTCGCATTCACCCTCGAATACGCGGTGACAAACGTCGCCAATGTGTCGCACGGCGAGATCCTGACCGTGGGCGCATACGCGGCGTACCTGGTCCACCAGAGAACCGGCAGCGCGGTGGCAGCCGCAATCGCGGCGGCGCTCGCGGGTGGCTTGGTCGCACTGGCCATGTACTCGAGCCTGATCGGCCCGTTCATACGTTTCGGCGCCAGCCCGACCATCGTCTTCATCGCCACGCTCGGAATGTCTTTCGTCATCCAGAACGTGCTGGTCATATTCTTTGGCGCGGCTAACGTCGCCTATACCCTCGAGCCTGGGGCGCCCCTGCAAGTCGGCCCGTTCCTGCTGACGCCGCTCGACGAAGAGATCGTCGTCTCTGCAATCGCAATCACCATCGCCCTGTACGTCATCATCTCGCGCACGAAATTTGGCAAAGCTCTGCGCGCGGTCTCGCAGAACCGGGAGCTCGCGCGGGTCACCGGAATCAACGCGACGAGGGTGGCAGCGGCGACGTTCTTCCTGGCCGGCGTGATCGCCGGATACGCAGGTTTCATACTCGCCCAGAGCGTCGGCTCTTTCAACCCCTACTTCGGCTTCGGCTTTTTCCTGATCACGCTGACAGCGGCGGTCGCCGGCGGCCTCGGCAGGGCCTTTGGAACGATGGTCGGTGCCGTCATCGTGGGCATCATCCTGGACGTTCTGCCGGCGCTCCCTGTTCCATTTGTAGGGGGGTATATCAACGCCAGCTACAACCTGGCTATCGCGTTTGCGATCCTGGCGGTGGTCATACTCGTCCGGCCCCGCGGCCTCTTCACCAGCGCCCGGAGAACTGTTTTCGAGTGAGCGCGTATCTCGTCTCGGTTCTCACTGAAGGAGCCATCTTCGGGATCATGGCCCTCGGGCTCAACGTCATCTGGGGGTGGTCGGGCGATTTCGATCTTGCCTACTACGGCTACGTCGCTGTCGGCGCGTACATGACCCTCGTCCTCACCATCGGACCTGCAGTCGCCCCCGCCCATTACATCCTGGGCCTTCAGCTGGCATACCCCCTCGCAGTGCTGATTGCGGTGCTCACCGCCATGGCCGTGAGTCTGATCGTCGGATTGATCGCATTGCGTCACCTGCGCGGCATCTATTTTTCGATCGTCACCCTGGGCGCCGTCTATGTGATGTACGTGATGGCCGGCCAGTACGTCCCGCTCTTCGACGGGTACAACGGCCTGTCCGGCCTCTTCGACCCGATGGGGGACGTGCTCGGTCTCGATTACCAGTCGTACCAGTACTTTTTCCTGGGTCTGAGCCTGGCCATGTTCGCCCTCGTCTATCTCTTCATGTCGCGTGTCTCGAGCAGCCGCTTCGGCATGGCGCTGCGGACGTTGCGCGAGGACGAGCGCGCGGCGGCCGCGTTCGGCCGGGACATCTACCGGCTCAAGCTCAAGGCATACGTCCTGGGTGCCGGCCTGGGAGGCTTCGCGGGAGCGCTCTTTGCAGCCTACCTGACCGCATTCAACCCTTCGGCCTGGTCACCGGTGGCCGAGGTGATCGTCCTGTACGCGATGGTGCTGGTGGGCGGCCGCGGAAACATTCGGGGCGTGGTCCTCGGAGTGCTGATCATGGGAGTCCTGGTGCAGGAATCCACTCGTTTCCTGCCGTCCTTGCCGGTCCTCGGCGAGCTGAGCACACACCATCCCCAGGTGCTGCTTGCGATGCGGGGAGTCATCATCGGCCTGGTCCTCGTGCTCTTCCTTCGCTTCAGGCCCCAGGGCCTGCTGCCTGAGCGACGCCTCGTCGACCGCCGACCAGCTACCGAAGTGGTGCCGCAAACGGCATGAGCGCTGTCACCGCGGCTCCGGCTCTCGAGGTTCGCGGGCTGACGAAGCATTTTGGTGGCGTCGTGGCAGTCGATGCATGCACGTTCCAAGCCCCAATGGGTCAGGTCACCGGGCTGATCGGTCCAAACGGCGCCGGCAAAAGTACGGCGATCGACCTCATCTCCGGCTTCAAGCTCCCCGACAGCGGAACCGTCCTTTTCAAGAGCCGCGCACTTGAAGGGCTGGCGCCCCACGTCATCTCCCGCTTGGGGCTGATCCGCACGTTCCAGTCTCCGCGCGAGTGGCCCGGTCTCACCGTCCTCGAAAACGTTGTGATGGCTCGATGGGACCCACAACGCGAGTCCCTTTTCGGCGGCCTCCTCCGTTTGGGGCGCGCCCAGCGCGACAGGTCCGCGGAGGAGCTGGTGAGAGCCCGGGAGATCGTCGACGAGTTCGGCCTGACAGCGCTCCGCAACGAGCGCGCCGGAAATTTGAGCGGCGGCCAGAAGCGGCTCCTGGAGTTCGCTCGCATCCGCATGGCCGAGCCGGAGCTCGTCATCCTCGACGAGCCGATGGGTGGCGTTAACCCCGTACTCGGTGAGCGCATGGCCCTGGCCATCGAGGCCTTCATCAAGGCCGGAACGTCTGTGATCGTCGTTGAACACAACCTGCCCTTTATCCAGCGCGTCACCCATCACGTGATTGTGATGGCGCAGGGAACGGTGATCGCGGAGGGCCCGTTCGAGTCACTGCGCTCGAACCAGGACGTAGTTGACGCGTACCTGGGCGAGATGGTCCGGCATTGACCGACGCTCAAGCGATTGAGCCGGCCGTGCTCGAGGTGGCCGGGCTCACCGCCGGGTATGGCGGACCTCCTGTCATCGACAGCGTCAGCATTTCGGCCAGGCGCGGCGCGATCACCGCCATCGTCGGCCCTAACGGCGCGGGAAAGTCAACCCTGCTGAAGGCCATCGCCGGGCTGATCCGCCCGACGGCAGGCATCGTGAGGGTCAGGGGGATTGACGTCACGGGGCAGCCGGCCGAAAAGCTCGTCACGAAGGGCCTTGCGTACGTTCCCCAGGTTGCGAACGTCTTCCCGGAGCTCACGATTCGCGAGAACCTGGACATGGGCGGCTACAGCCGCAAGTCAGGTGTCCGCGAGAGGATCGACCAGCTCTTCCAGCTCTTCCCAGACCTTGCGGCCTCCTCTCAGCGCAAGGCCAACACCCTGAGCGGGGGTCAACGAACGATGCTCGCCCTTGCCAGAGGGTTGATGGTGGACCCCTCCGTGCTCATCCTCGACGAGCCGAGCGCCGGCCTGGCTCCGAAGTTCCAGGGACTGATCTGGGAGCGCATCGAACAGATCCGCTCCACGGATGTCGCTGTGCTCGTGATCGAGCAAAACACACGCGAGACGCTCCGGCACGCTCAGTGGGCGTATGTGCTCGTACTCGGTCAGAACCGCCTCGAGGGCGCCGGCAAGGATCTGCTGGATGATGAGGAGGTGGTGAACCTGTACGTCGGCCGGCTGTCGTGACTCGCTGATCGGCGCTCGCGAATCTGGGGACCGCCGGCTTGACGCCGCGATCGGTGGCATCGCGGGGCTGGCCGGGGGCCTGCTCGGTCTGGGCGGCGGCTTTCTCATGGTGCCGCTCCAGGTCATCTGGGCCCACCGCGATCAGCACCGGGCCAGCGGCACGTCCCTGGCCGCCATCCTGCCCATCGCCGTCGTCGCCGGGGCAGCGTATTACTTCGGCTCGAGCACTCCGCAGACCAACTTGCCGGTCGCTTTCTTCCTGGCCGTCGGCAGCACAGTGGGCGCCGTCATCGGCGCCCTGGCTGCACGCAAGGTCTCGGACGCGGCGCTCAAGGTGATCGTCGCGGTCCTCCTGCTGGGCATCGGCCTCAAGGAGGTGTTCGACGCGGTGGCCGGGACGGAGTCGCACATCGCCGCTCACGCCCTCGAGCCGGGCCAATACGCCCTCATCACGGGAGGTGGCCTCGTGGTGGGGATTCTCAGCGGTCTCACCGGGGTGGGCGGCGGCATCCTGGTGGTGCCGCTCCTGGCCCTGGGGTTCGGGATCAGCCAGCGCGTGGCGCAGGGCACATCGCTGATCGCCGTCCTCCCCACCGCCGCCATCGGTGCGTGGACCCACAACAGAAACGGAGACGTCGATCTGCGGGCAGCGAGGTGGATGGCCGTGGTCGGGGCGCCGCTGGCACTCGCCGGCGCCTACTTGGCGTTGTGGCTGCCCGAGAGGATCCTGGTCGGCCTCTTCGGGGTTTTTCTGCTGTTCGCCGCCGTGCGGACAATTCCCTGGAAGCCGCGACCAGCCGAGGATGCCAAGCGATAGCGCTGAGCAGTCCTGGCGGCCGCCTATTCAGGTGACTTCGGCGGCTCCTCAGGCTGAGTGGTGGTCACGGCGTGGTGCCGAAACTGCACGTCGGCGGCGGGCGATCCGCCCGGCACCTTGACCTTCTTCTTCTTCTTGGCCTCACGTCCCTGCTTGTCGCGTCCTTTACCCATGGGACCCAGTTTCTATTACGAGGGCCAGTTCGCGCAAGAAGGATTCGACATCGGTGACCAGGCCGATCGATTGCCAGCTCCCGCGATCCGCCAGCTTGGTGACGACGGCCGGGTTGATGTCGACACAGACTGTGCGCACGCCGGCCGGGAGCATATTGCCGGTCGCGATCGAGTGCAGCATGGTGGAGAGCATCAAGGCCATTCGCACCCCGGCGAGCGATTCCCGCATTCGTTTTTGGGCCATGATCATGTCGGTGATGACGTCGGGCAGCGGTCCGTCGTCGCGCACGGAGCCCGCAAGGACGATGTCCACCCCATGGTCGATTGCCGACTTCATCACGCCTGAGGTGAGCTGACCGCTCTGGACCATCTCACGCAGCCCGCCTGCGGCTCGGACGCGATTGATGGCACGCATGTGGTGCTCATGACCGTGCTCCATGGCGACGCCGCTCTCGATGTTGATGCCGAGGGCAGTCCCGAACAGGGCCGCTTCAACATCGTGCACCGCGAGCGCGTTGCCGGCGAACAGCACCTGTACGTACCCGAGCTCGATGAGCCGTGACAGATACCGGCCGGCGCCTGTGTGGACCACCGCCGGTCCGGCGACGACGACGATGCGGCCTCCCGACTGCCGTATGTGGTGCATCTCGTTGGCGATTCCGCCGATGAGCACCTTCTTCGGTTTTTCAGCGGATACCTCGCTACCCATGAAGCTGAAGATCTCGGTCTGCCTCGAGCGCTCGAGCGGAGTGACACGAACACCTTTGTAACCGACCACGACATCCATCCCGGGCTTGGCGCCCTGGAACGGGATGCACCACGCCCGCTCCTCCTTGACGTCGACGGCGATGGCGCAATCCATCTCGATGTTCTCGACCACCACCCAGCGCTTGCCCAGAAGGACCTCGGTTGGGAGGTTGCTCGTCGAGTAGAAACCCTCGGGAAAGACTCCCTCGGCGGTGACCTTTTCGACCTTGGCCTCTTCTTCCGATTCAGCCGTGGCGCCCAGGGCACGGGCCCGGCGGACGATCCGATCAAGCTGCGCTGCGGAGCTCGCCACGACCTCCATCCGGCAGATCGAGGTGTCGGTCTTGTGCTGCCCCACCTTCAGCTCTTCGATGGTGAAATTGCCGCCCAGGTCCATGATCACGTCCATGACCTGCGGCAGGATCATCGAGTCGATGATGTGGCCGCTGAGGACCAATCGCGCACGGTGACGGGCCTTCTCGTTCACGCGCGCGCTCCAAGGACTGCGTTGATCTCAGCCTTCAGCGACGCCGCGGCGCGCGACGGGCTGTCCGCATACAGAACGTTGCGGCTCGATGAGATCAGACAGGACGCCGGGTCGCCATTCCAGGCTGCTCGCGCCGAGCCTTCGAGATCACCCCCCTGCGCTCCCACTCCCGGAATCAGGAAAGGAAGCGCGGTGACACGGCGAAGCTCGGCGACCTGGTCGGGCGCAGTGGCGCCGACCACCAGGCCGATGTTGCCGTGTGCGTTGAGGCTGTCCGCCAGCGCCGCCACATGCAGATAAAGAGGCTTGCCGCTTGACTCCAGATGCTGAAGGTCGGCAGCGCCGGGATTCGACGTGCGACAGACGACGTACACACCTCGATCCTTGTAGCGCGTGAACTCATCGAGGGAGTCGGCGCCGAGGTACGGATTGATGGTCGCAGCATCCATCGCGAGCGTCACGAAAGCAGTGAGCGCGTAGGCGCGCATCGTGTTGCCCATATCGCCGCGTTTGCCGTCGAACAGGAACGGCGTGTCGGGGGCCCCATCACGCAGCTCCAACAAGGCCGTCCAGCCGTCAGGTCCGTACTGCTCCCAGAACGCGCTGTTTGGTTTGAAGCAGCAGGCGTGCTCTTCGGTCTGGCGCACCACCTCGCGGCAGTGACGGAGCGCACCCGCCGCGCCTCCCGCGATCCGCTCGGGGTCTGGGTCGAGGCCCACGCACACAAGCGAATGGCGCTCCCTGGAGAGCGCGCGAAGGCGATCGAAGTAGCTCATGAGCAACCCAAATCCTAACTACGATGATCTTGTGACCAAACAGCTTCGGATCGGGCTTGCCCAGATCAACCCGACTGTCGGCGATCTGTGGGGCAACTCACGCCTCATCGTCGAGTGGATCGGCCGGGCACGCGACCAGGGGGTCGACCTCGTGTTGTTTCCCGAGCTTGCGATCACCGGCTATCCGCCCGAGGACCTCGTCCTGAAGCCCGCTTTCGTCCGCGACAACCTGAAGCAGCTCGACACGCTTGTCAAAGCGACCAAGGGCATCTCGGCGGTGGTCGGCTTCGTCGATGAGGATGGCGACATCTTCAACGCCGCGGCCTTCATCCACGACGGAGAGCTCACGGCGGTCTACCACAAAGTGTTCCTGCCCAACTACGGCGTCTTCGACGAGCAGCGCTACTTCACGCCCGGCCACCGATGCCCAATGATTGAGCTGGCGGCCGTCCGGCTCGGGGTATCGGTGTGCGAGGACTGCTGGTACCCGTCCGGACCGATGGCCTGGCAAGCGCTCCACGGCGCCGAGCTGATGCTCAACATCAACGGCTCCCCCTATCACGAGGGCAAGCGCGCCCCACGCGAGGCGATGATCGGAAACCGCGCCAAGGATTACGGTTCCTTCATCGCCTGGGTCAACACCGTCGGCGGGCAGGATGAGCTGGTCTTCGACGGTAACAGCGCGATCTTCGGGCCGGATGGGAAGGTCCTGGCACGTGCGTCCTCCTTCAGGGAGGAGCTGTTGGTCTGCGACATCACCGTAGGCTCGGTGCCGTTCCACAGGCGGCACGAGAGCATCCAGCGCGAAGCCGAAGGCGCCGAGCGCCTTCAGCTCATTACGACGGAGGTGCTGCTTCCACAAATCGATTTGACAAAGCCCAAGCCCGCAATCGTGCCTGTCGACCACCAGCCGCTGGATGGGCCGCCAGAGGTGTACGCCGCGGTCACGCTCGGCACGCACGACTACGTTCGGAAGCAGGGCTTCGAGAAGGTTGTGATCGGACTCTCGGGAGGCGTCGACTCCGCCCTCACGGCTGCGATCGCCGCAGACGCGCTTGGGCCCGCCAACGTGATCGGCGTGCGCATGCCGTCCCGCCATACCTCGGCCGAAAGCCTCGAGGACGCCGGGCTGGTCGCCGAGGCGCTCGGAATCCAGCTCATGGACTTCCCGATCGAGCCGGCGCACAGGGCGTTCGAGGAAATACTCGAGGGAGCGTTCCGCGGCACCCAACCCGGAGTCGCCGAGGAGAACATCCAGCCCCGCATTCGCAGCACCATCCTCCACGCCCTCTCCAACAAGTTCGGCTACATCGTGCTCACAACGGGCAACAAGTCCGAGCTCGCGACCGGCTACGGCACCCTGTACGGCGACATGGCGGGCGGCTTCGCCGTGCTCAAGGACATCACCAAGACGATGGTCTACGAGCTTTGCCGCTACAGGAACTCGCTGAGTGCCGCGATTCCCGAGCGCGTCCTGACCAAGCCGCCGACCGCGGAGCTGAAGCCTGGTCAGAAAGACTCCGACAGCCTGCCTCCTTACGAGGAGCTGGACCCGATCCTCCGCGGCTACATCGAGGAAGACCTCGCTCCCGAAGAGCTCGTGGCGGCCGGCCACCGCCCCGAGGTCGTGGCGCGTGTGATCCAGCTTGTCGATCGCAGTGAGTACAAGCGCCGGCAGTACCCACCCGGCGTGAAGATCACGCCACGTGCATTTGGCCGCGATCGGCGCATGCCGATCACCAACCGATACGTCCCGAATGGCGCCAGACCGACGCCTTAACCAGAGCTCTCGGCATAATCAACGCTGATATCTCGTATAGAAGGAAGCTATAGGGAGCCATATGGCGGATTCGTTTGACGTAGTGATCTTGGGCGGAGGGCCGGGCGGCTACGTCGCCGGTCTGCGGGCGGCTCAGCTGGGCGCGAAGACCGCAATCGTCGAGAAGGACAGGCTTGGCGGCACGTGCCTTGTGCGTGGCTGCATCCCGACCAAAGCTCTGCTGCAGTCCTCCGAGCTGTACCGTCTCGCCAAGGCAGGCGCCGAGTTCGGGGTGGTCGCCGACTCGATTGCGTTCGACTGGACCGCTGCTCAAAAACGGAAGAGTGCGGTCGTCGATCAGCTCGTCAAAGGGGTCGAGGGCCTGCTCAAAGCGGGCGGGGTAACCGTGTTCCGAGGGGCGGGCCGCCTGGGCGGGCAGGGCACAGTGAGAGTCGGCGGCAACACGGTCCAGGCCAAGGACATCGTGATCGCTACCGGTTCGGCCATCGCGCGGATCCCGCTGAAAGGCGTGGAGCACACCATCGACTCCGACCAGATCCTGGAGCTGAGAGAGGTGCCCGAACGGCTGGCGGTGATCGGCGGCGGGGTGGTGGGGATGGAGTTCGCAGCCATGTTCGCCGCGCTCGGCAGCAAGGTCACGGTCCTCGAGATGCTGCCGCAGGTGCTGCCCATGGTCGATGCAGACCTCGTCAACGTCTATGCGAAGCATCTTTCCGGCCTCGGCGGCGCCATCCACACGAACAGCAAGGTCGCCGAGGTGACGAAGACCAAGGGCGGCCTACAGGTGCTGTATTCCGAAGCCAGCGAGGGCGGCTCGGTCGATGCGGACCAGGTGCTGCTGGCGGTTGGCCGCGCGCCGTACACCGAAGGACTTGGAGTTGAGGAAGCCGGCGTGAAGCTGGAGCGCGGGCGCGTGGTCGTGGATGCGCACCTTCGGACGACGGCGTCCGGTGTGTGGGCGATCGGCGATGTGATCGGCGGCATCATGCTCGCCCACATCGCGTCCTACGAAGGCATCTGCGCGGTCGAGAACATCGCGGGACACGGTAATCGCACTCCGGACTATCACGCCGCCCCGAACTGCATTTACACCGATCCCGAAATCGCCCACGTCGGCCTCGGCGAGAAAGACGCCAAGGAGAAAGGGCTCGATGTCAAGATCGGCAGGTTTCCCTTCGCGGCCTCAGGGCGGGCGCTGACCCTTGGTCAGTCGGAAGGGTTCGTCAAGGTGATCGCCGAGTCGGGCTCGGGAAAGATACTTGGCGCCCACATCATCGGCCCCCGCGCGACCGACCTTATCGCGGAAGCGACCCTCGCGATCCAGAACGGGCTGACCATGGAGCAGCTCGACCTCACGATCCATGCACACCCGACGTTGCCCGAGGCTCTGATGGAAGCTGCGCTGGCAGCGCAGGGCAAGGCGATCCACATTCCCAACAAGCGCGCCACGACCGTAGGTGCCGCCGCCGCGCCCGCGGCCACGCCTGCGCCGGCCATGACTTCGAACGCGGCTCCGGTCAAGAATCGCGAACAGCAGATCGTCGCCTCTGTCAAGCCGCCCGCCACTCCCCCATCCCCCACCGCGATCACGGCGAAGCAGCTGGAGCTCACAAAGGTGAATCGCGATTTCCTTCTCGGTCTTCACCGCCAGATGCAGTTCATCCGGCGCTTCGAGGAGCGTACCCAGGAGCAGTACACGAAAGCGAAGATCGGCGGCTATTGCCACCTCAACATCGGCGAGGAGGCGACTGTAGTCGGCGGCATCCGGCCTCTCAAGCTCACCGACTACATCTTTACGAGCTATCGCGAGCACGGGCACGCCATCGCGCGAGGCATCAATCCCAAATCGGTCATGGCGGAGCTCTTTGGGAAGGAGACGGGCACATCCCACGGCCGCGGCGGCTCGATGCACATGTTCGACACCGACCTGCGCTTCATGGGCGGTTACGGCATAGTCGGCGGCCATCTCCCACTTGCGGCCGGCGGCGGATGGGCGGTCCGATACAAGAAGCAGAAGGACGTTGTCCTATGCATGTTCGGCGACGGTGCCACGAACATCGGCGCCTTCCACGAGTCGCTCAACTTCGCCAAGGTCTTCAAGCTGCCGGTGGTCTGGTTCTGCGTCAACAACCGCTACGGAATGGGAACCCCGGTCGAGGCTGCCTCCGCGGTTGCCGACATCTATAAGAAGGCTTGCGCGTACGACATGGAGTCGATTCAGATCGACGGCATGAACGTGCGCGAGGTGCTCCTCAAGACGAGCGAGATCGTCGAAAGGACTCGAGCCGATTCAGAGCCGCGCTTCATCGAAGCCCTCTGTTACCGCTTCAAGGGCCATTCGGTTGTCGATCCCGACAAGTACCGATCCGCTGAAGACAAGGAAAGCTGGCGCAAGGCCGACCCCATCGTCGCGTTCGAGCACGAGCTGGAGAAGGCAAAGCTCGCGGACGAGGAATACTTCAAAAAGGTGCGGATGGAAGTCGACGCCGAGGTCCAGGAGATCATCCGGTACGCGGACGAGAGCCCTGACCCCAAGGTCGAAGATCTCTACAAGTACGTGTACGCGGACGAGTGGGAAAACAGGCCTGAGCTGCGCGGAGACCCCCTCTAATGCCTGAAGAAAAGCTTTACCGCGTGGCCCTCCGTGAGGCACTGGGCGAGGAGATGGAACGCGACGACTCCGTCTATCTGATCGGTGAGGACATCGGCAAGTTCGGCGGTGCATACCGCGTAACCGACGGCCTCCTCGATAAGTTCGGCGCGGAGCGCGTGGTTGATGCGCCCATCGCGGAGGAGGTGATCGTCGGGACCGCCATCGGGTCGGCGATGCTCGGGCTGCGCCCGGTCGTTGAGATGATGACAATCAACTTCTCGCTCGTCGCCTACGACCAGATCGTGAACAACGCCGCGAAGATTCGCTACATGTTCGGTGGCGAGGCCAAGGTTCCGCTCGTGATCCGCATGCCGGGTGGAGCAGGACACCAGCTTTCGGCTCAACATTCCCACAGCTTCGAGGTTCTGTATGGGCTCATCCCGGGCCTGCTGGTCGTGGCCCCCACCACGCCCGAGGACGCCAAGGGAATGCTCAAGTCGGCGATTCGCACCAACAATCCGGTCATGTTCCTCGAGTCCATGAGCCTCTACAACGTCCGCGGTATGGTTCCCGACGGTGACTACACGGTCCCTCTGGGCCAGGCTGCTGTGCGGCGCAACGGAGCCGACCTGACAATCATCGGTGTGTCGCGCATGGCGGTACTCGCCAACGAGGCGGCCAAGCAGCTCGAGGAAGAGGACATCGACGTCGAGGTGATCGACCTCCGCTCCATCCGCCCCATCGACTGGGCGCCGATCGTCGAGTCGGTGACGCGGACCACCCGCTGCATGGTGGTCGAAGAAGGCTGGGCGACGTACGGCGTCACCGCTGAGATCGCGGCAGGCGTCCAGGAGCGCTGCTTCGACTACCTCGACGCCCCAATCCGGCGATTGGGCGGCGCGCAGGTGCCGATGCCGTACAGCCTTCCCCTCGAGAAGGCCTCAATCCCGACCAGCGAGGACATCAAGCGGATGGCTCGCATAGTTGTAGGGAGAAAAACCGATGCCTGAGGTAAACATGCCCAAGCTGTCGGACACGATGGAGGAAGGCACCGTCCTCGAGTGGAAGAAGAAGGACGGCGACGAGGTGCACAAGGGCGACGTACTGGCCGAGGTCGAGTCAGACAAGGCCACCTTCGATCTCGAGGCTGAGGACGACGGCGTTCTCTCCATCAAGGTTGAGAAGGGCGTACCGGCCAAGATCGGCGCCCCGATCGCGACCATCGGCCCGGCCGGTGAAGCGAAGCCCGCCGCGTCCGAGGAGGCGAAGCCCGCCGCGGCCGAGGAGGCGAAGCCCGCCGCGACCGACGAGGCGAATCCCGCGAAGCCCCGGGCTGAGTCCGTCAAGGCGGAGGCAGAGGCTGAGCCTGAGTCCGAGGCTGCCGAGGCACCCTCCGATGAGACGGAAACCGCCGAGGGCCCAGAGGACGAGCCGCCGGTTGCCGAGGTGGTGACCCCTGAGACAGCCGAGGTCGCCCAACCCGCCAAAGCCAAGAAGGAGGCGCCGCCGGCTCGTGACAGCGATGGTGCGGCGGGCGGGACCGCCGTGAAGGCGTCCCCACTCGCGAAGCGCCTCGCAGCGCAGCTTGGCGTCGACCTCTCCGCGGTGAAAGGCTCCGGCCCGGAAGGCCGGATCGTCAAGGAAGATGTTGAGGCCGCCGCGAAGGGCAAAGGCGGCGCGGCGCGCCCAGCGGCTGCTCCGGCACGGCGGGCTGACGGCCCCGACGTCGAGGTCATCGAGCCCACCCGCATGCAGTCGACGATCGCCCGCCGTATGGCCGAGTCCAAGTCGACAGTCCCCGAGTTCACTGTGACGGTGGAAGCACGCGTCGACCAGGCAGTCAGCATGCGGGAGCAGCTAAAGGATTCGGTGCCAGGTGCCGAGAAGGTGACGATGACCGACTTCCTGGTGCGCGCGTGCGCGCTGGCGCTTCGGAAGTTTCCGGAGGTCAACACCTCATGGGTCGAGGGCCGCTTCCATCGCAAGCGGTCCGTGAACATCGGCCTCGCGGTCGCGCCGAGTCAAGGCATGGGCCTTCTGGTCCCGGTCGTTCATGACGCCGACAGCAAGGACATCGTCCAGATCTCCATCGAGTCGCGACAGGTCATCGAGCGCGCGCGGACGGGACGCCCGGCCGAAGGCGACCTCACGGGGGCAACCTTCTCGATCTCGAACCTCGGCATGTTCGGGGCTGATGAGTTCACGGCGATCATCAACCCGCCGGAAGCGGCGATCCTCGCCGTGGGCGCGATCAAGGATGTCCCGGTTGTGGAGGGCGGAGACATCGTTCCCGGCAAGGTCATGCGCATGACGCTCACGGTCGACCACCGGGTGTTCTACGGCGCGACCGCGGCCCAATTCATGGCTGAGGTGAAGCGCCTGCTCGAGAACCCCGTCACGCTCGTCGTCCCGACGGCCTCTTAAGCTCTCTGGAATCCTTCCGGAGTACGCAGGCCGAAGCCCAGGCTGCGGTCGAACGAGATGTGCGCCGTCCAGGCCAGCCCGGCCGCGAGCCACTCGGGTGAATGCAGGAAATACGTGATCACCACAAGGACGCTTGGCGCCCAATAGCGGTGTACGGCGTTGTAGATCGGCACCGCGCGCGGATGCAGCTGCCCGCGGGAGGCCGCGCGACATCCCCGCGAGCAGCGCGAGTCAGGAGCTATCGCGAAGGCCACAAGCTGCCACCAGCTCGCGTGCTGGGTGGCGACGACTGTGATCGCGAGACCCGTGACGATGAAGCCGAGCGCCGCATACGCGAGCCTCTTCAACTATTCGGCAGCGCCGCCGCCGATCAGGATGGGGCTTCGGGCGCCAGGCCCGGAGTGCCGGAGGCGGGCAGCTGCAGATGCAGGCGGAGATTGGCGGCGCCTTCGTAGTCAGCCCACAGCCGCCCCATCATGACTGTTGCCAGCTCACGCGAGATCGCAAGCCCGAGCCCGACCCCGCCGGCTGCTCCTGAGCGCGACGGATCGGCGCGATAGAACCGGTCGAACATTCGCTCAGGATCCGGCCGCTGGACGCCCGCAGGATTGGACACCACTGTCTCGATCGAGTTACCGACCAACCTTGCGGAAACGGTGATTGCGGAGCCCTGCGGCGCGTACTTGACGGCGTTGTCGAGGAGGTTTTCGAGTATCTGGTGCAGCCGCTCGGTGTCAGCCCCCACCGGCGGGATGTCCGAGGGTACGTCAAGGCTGAGGACGAGCCCACGCGCGTCTGCACGGGGCCGGATGATCTCGAGCTCCTGCTGGAGCTGGCCACCCAGGTCGACGGCGGTGATGAAAAGGGGGATCGAGCCCGCCTCGACGCGCGCCAGGTCGAGCAGCTCCTGTGCCATTCGCAGCACACGTTCCGATTCCTCGTGAACAATCGTGGCCGCCCGGGCGCGGTCGGTGTCGCTCTTCAAGCTTCCATCGACCAGTGCCTGGCTGAAGCCGATCAGGCTCGTCAGCGGGGTTTTCAGCTCGTGGGAAAGGTTGGCCAGGAAGTCGCGCTGGATCTTGCGCGCACGCTCCACCGCTTCCGCCATTCGGTCAAACGCCGCGCCCAGCATTCCGATCTCGTCGCGTCCGCGGATGCCCACGCGACGGGAGTAGTTACCGGCGGCGACGTCCTCAGCCGCTGCCGCGAGCTGGGTGAGCGGGCGCGTGAGCGAGCGGCCGACCAGGACGACAAGGAAGATCGCCACCGCGAGGGCGGCGAGCCCGGCCAACACCAGCAGCGGAGCCAGCTCCCCGGCCGCGGCTGCGGTGATCGATGCGAGGGGCCGCGCGACCACCAGGTAAGCAGCGCTCAGCGGGTCACGTGCCGCCGTCAGCGGAATGGCCGCGGCGAGGTAGGTGTGTCCTCCAAGACTCGGTTGTGCTTCGAAGACGTTGGCCACCCGCCTGGCCGCCTGCAACGAGATGAGCTGCCCGACAGTGTCCCCGCTCACACTGTCCCAGACCACCCGATGCTGGCGATCCAGCAGCAGGACCCTGCCCACGGTGAGCGTCGTCGACAAGGTCGAAAGCCGGTCCTTGTAATCCACAGGATCATCGAGCCTGCATGTGGCCGGACCCTCATTTGTCGGTACCAGAGGTCGATTGAGGCACTCCTGGTGACGGACCAGCACCCGATCGACCTGGACGGCAAAGTCAAGCTGGCCCTGTGCGCTCTGAAGCTCGAGGTTCCTGACCAGAACCCACGTCAGGGCCCCGCTCAACAAAAGGCTGACGGCGACGATGCCGGCGGCGGCCGCCAGGACGCGAGCTCGCAGGCTCAGCTGGCGGCCAGCTCCAACCGGTACCCCACGCCCCAGACGGTCTGGATGCTCGGATTGGTGATGGCGGCGGCGGCAAGCTTCTCCCTCAGCTGCTGGACATGAACGTCGACCGTGCGCGTGTAGCCGGGAAAGTCGTAGCCCCACACCAGATCCAGGAGCTCGCTGCGCTGGAAGACCCGGCCGGGATGCCTCGCCAGCAGTGTCAGCAGGTCGAACTCCTTTGGCCTGAGCTGAACCTTCACGTGCCCCTGCCTGACCTCATGGCGTTCCAGATCCACCTCGAGCCTGCCTGCGCGGATCAGCTTTGGTGCGTCCGGCTCGATACGCGCCCTCCTCAACAGTGCCTTTGCCCGGGCGACGAGCTCCTGCGGGTGGAAGGGCTTGGTGAGGTAATCGTCGGCGCCGACCTCGAGGCCGACCACCTTGTCCGTGACCTCGTCCCGGGCCGTCAGCATGATGATGGGCACCTGGCTCTGCTTGCGAATCTCCTTGCAAATCGCCAGGCCATCTGCGCCCGGCAGCATGATGTCGAGCACCACGAGGTCAGGTTTGACCTGGCCGAACCTGGCCAGCGCCTGTGACCCGTCGCCCACCCCCTCGACCTCGTAACCCTCTCGGGTCAGGTACAGGCGGGCGAGCTCGACTATATGGTCCTCGTCGTCGACCACGAGCACCTTGGAGGTCACGGGTTTGCCCATCGCATCAATTGATCAGGTTTCCGTCAACGCCTTGTCGGCAGGGCATGATCAGAATGTAAACACCGACTGCTTCACTTCTTCGCAGCGGCACGTTTGCCTGTTTCGGTGCGGAGGACAAGCTTGATCGGGTTACCCACCAGCCCGAACCTGTCTCGGATCTTCTTCTCCAGGTATCGCCGGTACGAGAAGTGCAGCAGCCCGACGTCGTTCACGAAGAGCACGATGGTGGGCGCCTCGGAGCCTGCCTGAGTCGCGTACCCGACCTTGAGCCGGCGTCCCTTGTAGCTGGGCGGTGGATGCTCGTCCAGCGCGTCGCGGAGCAGCCTGTTGAGCTCGTTCGGGGGAATCGTGACGCGCCGCTGCCCGACCACGTCAAGGGCCGTCGGCATGAGCGCTCCTATGCCCTCCCTGTTTTTCGCCGACACTGCGACGACGGGGGCAAACGGCGCGAACTTGAAATCCTTGGCGAGAGTCAAACGCCAGTGGGAAGCCTTCCGCATCGCGGGCTCGACAACGTCGATCTTGTTGACGACAATCACCAGCCCCTTGCCCGCCTCCAGCGCATAGCCGGCGACGTGCTGGTCCTGTGCGAGGACGCCTGTCGAAGCATCGATGACGAGAAGCACTACGTCGGCGCGCTCCATGGCGTTGATGCCACGCATGAGGCTGTAGCGCTCGAGACGGTCGCGGTGCGAGGACTTGCGCCTGATCCCGGCCGTGTCGACCAGCACGACAGGGATGTTGTCGAAGATGAGCTCGGTGTCGACGGGGTCACGCGTCGTTCCGGGGACAGGGCTCACCAGGGCACGCTCGTCGCCAAGGAGCGCGTTCAGCAACGATGACTTGCCGACGTTCGGGCGGCCCATGATGGCGAGCCGGTCCGCCTCCGAGTCGCCCGGTTCATCCTCCTCGGCCGGCGGCAAGAGCTCGAGCACCCGGTCCAGGAAGTCGCCGACGCCGATCCCGTGCTGCGCCGACAGCAGATGGGGTGAGTCAAAGCCGAGCTCCAGCATCTCGTGCGCGAAATGTCTCTCGCTCGGCGAGTCGGCTTTGTTGGCGGCGACAAGGACGCGGCGCCCGGAGCGGCGGAGCAGCCGGGCGATGTCGCGGTCGACGGCCGTCAGACCTTCCCGCACGTCAAGCAGAAGCACGATCACGTGCGCCTGGTCGATGGCGACCTTGGTCTGAGCCTCGATTGCGGCTCGCGACTCGTCCTGCGCCGTGTCGAGGTCCAAACCGGCCGTGTCGACCACTGTGAACTCTCGCCCACTCCATTCGGCGATGCCGTACAGACGGTCGCGAGTGAGCCCCGATTGCGGGTCGACGATCGCCTTGCGCCAACCGAGAAGGCGATTGAAGAGCGTCGACTTTCCGACGTTCGGCCGGCCGACGATGGCAACTATGGGGCGGGGCACGACGTCAATTACAGCGGTTGGGCACGTCGGGCGTGGTCAGATGACCTGTAGCGGCTCCGGCTGGAACGGCCCGCCGTCCTCGTCCGCCACGAACGCGTTCGCGTCCACCGGCTTGCCTTTCTCGACCGACACGATCACGTAGACATACCCGGCCCATGCACGCTCCGTGTCGAATCGCGATGCCTGCGCCGGGTGGTCGGGATGAGTGTGGTAGTAGCCGACGATGTCGAGGCCGGCCGAATCCGCTTCGCGCTGGATCCGGATGTGGTCGCGCGGGTCGATCTCGTATCGATCGCGAGATCGGTCGACGATGATGTTCCGGGCCCGCTTGGCTTCGGTCGCCATTCGCTCCCCTCGTGGCCCGACCAGGATTCCGCAGATCTCATTCGGGTAGCCCTCCGCGCCATGCGCCTGTATCGCCTCGAATGCCGTGCTGTCGATCTTCATTTGAGTGTCGCTCCATACAAGCCAGTCGAGATGTAGCGGTCGCCCGAGTCCGGGAAGATGGTGACGACAACGCCCTCGCCGATGGTTTCGGCGAGCCGGCGAACCGCCCACAGGGCCGCGCCGCTCGAATGACCGACCAGCAGCCCCTCCGAACGGGCAACTCCACGGGCAAGGTCGTAGGCGGGCTCGGTCGGGCAGCCCCAGACCTCGTCCGCGACACTCGGATCCCAGATCTTCGGCACGATCGCGGTCGGAAGATGCTTGAGTCCCTCGAGGCCGTGGAAGGAATCTTCCGGTTCCACGGCGATCGCGTGAATCGAGGGGATCTCCTCCTTGAGGCGCCGAGCCGTCCCGACAAAAGTCCCGGTGGTACCA
>JALZAL010000067.1 GCA_030948325.1 Candidatus Dormiibacterota bacterium | reverse complement strand
CATCTCGGCCGTCCTCGGTGTCCGCCCTCCTAAGCGCGGACAGCAGGGAACGACGCGGCGAACTCGATGGTCCGCCGTTGCATAAGCGTAGTTCCTGAGTAGGTTGGTCCATCCGGGCCTCCTTGGAGGCTGAGAGCTGCCAAGCACCTCGGGTAGCCGGGACGGTTGCCCGTCCCGGCTCCCACAGAACCGTACGTACGCTGTTCGTATACGGCTCCTCGGGACGGCGGGTTATCAACCCTGCCGCCGGCCGGTTTGCGACCTCGAATCATCCCCAGAGCGCCAGTTGTGGCGGTTCGGGGGCGACGATGTGCTGGTGCGCGTGGCGATGCAACTCGACCACGGAGGCCAGGCCACGCTTGGCGAAGTACGCGTTGCGCAGGCCGTGGTCCACAGCCGGGATGTGGCTCAGCGCCCACCAGGACCGACGGCCCTGATAGACCTGCTTCCACGCTGACCGCCGGGGAACGCCCAGCTTGACGAGGCGCTTCGCGATGGTGCGTTTGCGTTTCCAGTGGCGCAGGATGATCGCGCGGAGCCGACGCCTGATGTGGGAGTCGAGCTTGCGCATCATCTGCATCTCTGCGGCGGAGGCGATCCCGAAGAACTGGTGCCAGCCAACCAGCCACGCGTTGATCCTGGCGATGCAGCTCTCAAGCCTGCCTCCCCAGTTTCGCGGTGTGAGCTGGCGGACGCGCTCCATCGCGTTGCGCATGGTGCGCTTCGACAGGAGCACCTCCACGCCCCCGGACTGCGGGTCTAATCGCAGCCGGAAGCCGAGGAAGTGGCGCTCTTCGGGTCGGGCGACAGCCGACTTGGCTTGGTTCACCCTCAGGCGCAAGCGGCCTTCGATGAACCGCGTCAGGCTGACCATCACCCGTCGCCCCGCCCGCTCGCTGCGGACGTACACCTTGGCGTCATCCGCATAGCGAACGAACCGGTGCCCACGCCGGGCGAGCTCTCGGTCGAGCTCGTCCAGCACGATGTTCGAGAGCAGCGGTGAGAGCGGCCCGCCCTGCGGAACGCCCTGCTCGCTGTCGATCGCGACACCGTCCGGCAGCACCACCTTGGCCTTGAGCATCCGTCCGATCAGGACGAGCAGCCGCCGATCGCCCACTCGCTCGGCGAGCTTGGCAGTCAGCCGCTGGTGGCAGACGAGATCGAAGAACTTCTCCAAATCAAGATCTGCCAACCACCCGTAGCCATCCGTCAGATGCTGGCTGGCCTCGGCGATCGCCGTGTGGCAGCTTCGGCCAGGTCGAAACCCGTGGCTTGAGGGGTGAAACGTCGGCTCCCACAGCGGCTCGAGCACCTGCCGGACAGCCTCCTGGACAACCCTGTCGACCACGTCGGGAATCCCCAGCCCGCGCTGCCCACGCCCCGCCTTGGGAATGTATGCCCGGCGGATATCACCGGGCCGATACGTCCCCTCAAGCAGAGCGGCCCGCAGCCTGGGGAAAACGACCGGCCACTGCTCTAGCAGCTGCTCGATCGTCCGCCCATCCGGACCAGGGGCGCCCTTGTTCGACGCCACCTTCAACAACGCATCCGTCAGTCGCTTGGCAACCTCCTCCATCGTCGCAGGCGCTGCACTCTCGGCGTTACCGATCGCCTTCGGCGCTCCCGCCCGGATCACCCCAAGCCGGTCCCGGGTGCTCCTGCGGGTGGCCCCTTGCGGGTTTTCTGCTGTCGCGATCGGCAGGCAAAGCTGCACCGCCGTTTCTTCGACCGGAACCGCCTTCCCTCGCCCACCGGGGCTCGACCCGGCGCGCTCAGCGGGCATTACCCCGCCTTCCGGTACTACGCGGTCCTCGGACTTCTGCTGGGCCATCAGCCGTCGTCCTTGCGTCCTTCGACCTACCGGCCAAAGCCGGAACCCAGCAGACCTCCCGGGGTGAGATGCTGAGATTTCGCCGTGATCGCGTCGCCACTACGCCCTCGGCATGACAGGTATCGGGCATCGCCGCTGAAGGCCAGCTCGCCCAGCCGAGGAACGCCTTACGGCGCTTCACTTTCGTTCGCCACCACGACACATCTACGGCCTCCTTCAGACACGCCCTCACGGAAGCCAGTCGGATAGCCGATCGCGTCCAGCCGTCCTCAGGCCGCCCGGTGAACTCCGGGCCGCGCCCTTGCCTCATCGATGCTGGATTCCCCCTGTCAGGGCTCCAGGACAGGACTCACACCTCCGATCTCAACATCCGTGCCCGGCACACTGGGGTAGCCGGGGCGGTTGCCCGCCCCGGCTCCCACAGAACCGTACGTACGCTGGTCGTATACGGCTCTTCGGGACGGCGGGTTATGACCCCCGCCGCCGGC
>JALZAL010000036.1 GCA_030948325.1 Candidatus Dormiibacterota bacterium | reverse complement strand
CTCCGGGAGCTGGTCGCGCTGCCACCTGCATTCGAGTCGTCCTGCGCTCTGGCGCTCTCCCCTCGGCGCCGCAGCACGTGCCGCCTTGATCGCGTAGGCGGCCGCACCGAGCTCGTGCGCCGCGACGTGTGCGACGGCCGCGGCCTGGCCGGCAGCGTACGCGGCATGCCGTGCCGCCCCACTCAGGTCTCTGGCTGCGGCGTTTGCATGGCCGGCCGCCGTGCGAGCCTGGGTCATGGTGATCTCGCCGCGCGCCCAGGCCCGCCCGCGTTCAATCGCGCGACGTGGCCGCGGGTCCTCAGGCTGAGCTGACTCGAAGAGGTCCAGGACGTGCGCCGCGCAGGTTGCCGCCCATAGGGCGAGAAGCTGGTGATCCGAATCGGTGAGGGTCCCACCGCGGCGGATCGTCACGAAACGAGGGTCGCGGTCTTTCGGGAGGATCACGCCCAGCACCCATCTGCTCGCATCTGCCCAACGTCCAATACGACGGCGAACCGATAGACGTTCACTTGCGGGCTCCTCAGCGAGTAGTTGGCATCCTCCAGAATTCTGTCGAGTCGCCGAACACATTGGATCACCAAGAGCCTTGTGGTCGAGGACCAAGAGAGACTGCTGCATCGGTCGGGTCGAGGATCGCCTCAGCCCTGTCCCCCAGCTCATCGGCAAACCCGCAGGCTGGGACCTGGCAATGCTGGAACGCGGTGATCCCGGCGCCACAAGGCTGCGGGTGCGGCCCAATCGGCCCGCGTTGAGACTTGCCTGGCCTGAAACTAATTGGACCGATCAGGACGTCTAATCATCGTCAAGATGGCGCCGGCGACGGACGATGACACGATTCGAGACGCATCGGCGGGTGACTCCGCCGCTTTCAGCGCCCTCCTCAGTCCATTGCTCGATCCGGCCTTCAAGTTGGCGACCCTCCTTCTCCGCGATCGCGCCGAGGCAGAGGACGCGGTCCAGGAAGCTGCCCTTCGAGCGTGGACCCGGCTACACCAGCTCCGCGGAGATCGGGATCACCTGAGGTCTTGGTTTCTCACCATCGTGGCCAACCAATGCAAGACGATGCGTCGAAGGGCCTGGTGGCAGGTGATCAAGCTTCCTCACCTGGCCAAGGCCCAAGGATCGGCAGAGGAGGCTGCCGTCCGCGATCTTGACCTTCGTCGAGCAATCGAGCGGCTGGACACGGCGGATCAGTTCGCCCTCGCTTTCTACTACCTGGACCTACCCCTGAGCGAGGCGGCGATGGTGATGGGCGTCCCGCTGAGCACCGCGAAATCGCGCATCTACAGGGCGGTGACCAGGCTACGCAAGGACGCCACTCTTGATGAGGTCCTCGCCATATGAGGAACGAGATGAAGCGGGCGTTTGACCAGATGCTGGATGCGCCGCATCCTGCCTTTGAGGCAAGCTTGCGAGCCCGCTTGGACGCGGGGCCTGGACCGAAGGAGGCGGGGATGCCGCAGCGATTCCTTCAGCTCGGGGCCGCGGCCGCCGCGATGATCGTCTTGGTCGTCGTGTCGTTTAGCTACCTGTCAGCGCTCTCCCATCACGGGCAACCCCGACCGGGGCCCGGATCCGTTGGTGGATCGCCAACGCCGTCCATCTCGCCCGCATCATCACCGACCCCGGTCGCCAATCCGAGTTGCTCGGGCACGTATATGGTCAGTGGCAACACTCTGACCGCGACCGTCACGACCGACGGCGCGCCAATTCTCGTTATCGTGCAAAAGTCGGACCAGGATGGCGATCCCAGCGGAAAGGGATTGCAACATCAACTACCCCGCGGGCAATCGACATCGACCTTCACATTCCAGGTCAGGCCTCCCGTCACCCGCGTCACGATCGTGTTGAACGGGCCGGGAGGCACCATTGCCAATTGCGAAGCCTCCCCCGTGGGTTAGGGCGGCGCGATGGGGATGAGTGAGAATCGTCGGGGTATACGCCAGGAGTTGCTGAGCGCCGAGGTGGCGGCTGCATTGGTCAATGCTGCTAGGCCTCTCACCCTGGGCGAACTGTCGAGTTGCCTAGGTCAGCACTTCCGCTCGCTGGCGTACGTGCTCGCGGCGGACGGTCGGGAGGGCACGATCGAACGGCACGAGGGTGGCTTGTACTCTCTGATGCGGGCCCCGGGCCTGGACGAACTGATGCAATTCGTCCACGTTTGTGAGCTTAAGTGGCAAGTTGATGACCGCCTCGAGTTGACGCGAGGGCGTTCGGACGGTTCACAAGCTCCTCACGGGCCAGACTGAAGTGCTATTGAGCGCATCGTGTTCCATCCGCCGCGAAGGGGAGGGATGGCAGGGAACGGATCCGACCTCTCGCGGTCCCTGAACCCCAATGGCCCGGGCCTCTCGAGATAGTCTGACCTCGTCTCTGCACCGCAAGGCAGCAGGTTCGATTCCTGCCGGGCGCACTCTATGCTTTTTCGTGGATGCCCACTGACCCCGCGATCGGTGGACGGCGGCCGCTGTCCGGCAACCGGCTGGCGCTGGTGGGCGCCGTCCTCTACTTCCTGGAATGGGTCGCCATCCTGGGTTTCGGCGCCGGCGCGGTGCCCGCCGACCCCGGCACCAGCGCCAAAGACATCGTGGCCGAGTACTCGCAGCATGCGACGGCCATCGCCCTGGCAGCGGGGTGGTACAGCCTTGTCCTGCCCGGTCGCATCCTCTTCGTGGCTGCCGTCAAAGACGGGCTGCGGCGCTCGGGGGCCGGCAGCATCCTCGCCGACTTCGCGGTCGGGGCGATGACGCTGAGCGTCGCCCTCGAGGTCTCCGCCTTCATGGTCGCGGCCGGCGCGGGTCACGCGGCGACCCACGGAGCGGACCAGTCCACCATCCTCGGCCTCGATGCGGCAGCCAACTGGCTCGACCTGGCCCTCGCGGCCCCGGTCGGCCTATCGGTGCTGGGACTGTCGGTCGCGATGCTGTGGTCGCGTGCTTTTTGGACCTGGCTCTGCTGGCTGGGTATCGCCGCTGGCGTGGTGGGCTGCGTGCACGGCGTCATCGCCGGCGCGGCCTTTGACAAGGCTTCTTTCTACGGTGTCGCCGACTCCGCGGCATTCATCGGAGTGCTCGCGGCCTGGCTCTGGATAATCGTCACGGCCATCGTGCTGTTCCGGGCACGGGGGCAGAAGCCCGTCGTCGCAGCCTGAGCGCTCGGCGGGCGAAGCCCGCCGCCTGGCGTTGTCGGCGCAGGCCTTCGGACGCTGTCCCGCCGTTTGCGCGGTTCGGCACAATGGCACCGTGGCCCTCGATGGTTTTCCGGCCCATCTTCGCCACACCGCGGCCGGCGGACGAGCAGATCCCGCTCTCGTGGCTCGACCGGCGCCTGTCGTCGACATCACCGGCGTGACCGCGATTGAGCGGTGGGCTGGGGAGACGAGATGAGAGCCGCAGTTTGCACGGCGTACGGCCCGCCTGAGGTGCTCCAGATCAGGACTGTGCCCGACCCGCGTCCCCGGAACAGGGAAGTGTGCATCCGGCTCGTCGCGACCTCGGTCACAGCCAGCGACTGCATCGTGAGAGGCCTCAAGCTGCGCGGCATCTACCGTCCCCTCATGCGAGTGGCGTTCGGTATCAGGGCGCCGCGTAAGGGGATTATCGGCATGATCGCGGCCGGCGAGATCGAGTCGGTCGGCCGCGAGGTGACGTCCTTCAAGCCTGGTGACCAGGTTTTCGGAATGGACGGTTTCCGCGCCGGTACATACGCAGAGAAGGTGTGCTGGCCGAGCTCCTCGCTCGCTCGCCGACCTGCCGACCTCACCTACGAGGAATCCGCCGCCCTACCCTACGGCGGGCTGATCGCCTCGTTCTTCGTGCGCCGTCTGAAGATTCGGAAGGGCCACCGGGTGCTGGTTTATGGAGCTTCCGGGGCCATCGGGACTTCGGCGGTGCAGCTGGCAAGGCATCTCGGTGCCGAGGTGACGGGCGTATGCAGCACCGTGAACCTGGAGCTTGTGCAGTCGCTGGGTGCGAAGTCGGTCATCGACTACACGAAGGACGACTTCACAGATGGGGGCCGGCGCTACGACATCATCTTCGACGCCGTTGGCAAGCGGAAGAGTGCAAAGGCAATGCTCAATGCGGGCGGGGCACTTGCAGCGGGCGGAGTGGCGATGTCGGTCGATGACGCGTTCCCCAGGACCAAGAGC
>JALZAL010000273.1 GCA_030948325.1 Candidatus Dormiibacterota bacterium | reverse complement strand
GCTAAACGGCGATGTTCTCGCGCTGACCCGGTCGACCAGCGGGGTGACAGACATGAGCGTACCGATGACGATCAGTGTTCTATCCAGCTCTGCCCTTCCCCAGCTGGCAGGTTGCTAGGCGCAGCCTACGACCGCGTTCAAGTAGGCGCCCAGTTCGACGGGCATCTCGAGTTCATAACTTGTCCGGTCGGGGACACCACCCACTCCGGGTGTCATAACCTATTAGTTTATTTGTATAAACTAGATACGAGGCTTGCGGGACTGCGCGAATCGTTGTAGGTGACCCCTGGCTATTGACGACGTCACAGCGCCCGCAAGACACCACGAACGCCGAGCTCCAAAGGCACCCCCGGAAGAAGCCGACTAATGGTGGCGCGAGCCCGCTCAAGGTATTCCCCGCTGGAGAAGGTGATGTTGATCACGAGATCCTCCGGTTGCACCGTCTCGGGCGTGAGTCCGGGACGGTTCATTACTCCAGGAGCCAGCCCTATGCCGCAGCTTGTGAAGCCTGGCATGCTGACGAGCTCACCCTGAACGGCATCGCGGAGAGTCTTCAGCTCCTGGGTGCGCCGCATAGTCGGTTCAGGGTTGCCCATTGCCCACATGTACCACGTTCTCGAGGCAGAGTACGCATATTGCTGCTGTCCAAGTCGAAGAGGAAGGGATCCTAACGGCCATCGACAGGAGCATCTTTCAGCGGTACCAAGGGAATAAGCGTGCTTGCCCGTGCAGGCAACCGGTCAGAACCAAGAACCAGTAGCCCTAATCGAACTGACCAACGACACAAGCGAGAAGCAACCGGCAAGTAACAGCGGGAGGCCGATTGATAAGGGCGAAAGCAGGAAAAAGCCAACCGTGGCACCTGTTAGGAGTGCGTGTCTGAGTTGGGGCGACCTGATCAGAGATGCCCCTAAAGCCGCCACGCCCAAGCACGCAATCGCACCGGCCAGAATGGCGGGGAACCACGGCTCCGGGTAACCTGGGGACTGACGAGCCAACTCCCGTAGATAGAGGCCGTCAACGGCAAAAGCCACGACCGCTGAGGCCACCGCGTACACCGAGGATCTGGACGGATGCCCGGCGCGTGTCGTTGAGCGAAGCCTCATGGATCGTAAGACACAGAACGGGCGACATCCCGACGCATGCTCTTGAGAAGTGTCGCGGCCTCATGCCAACTCAAGGTGCGAAGGGTTGCTGATCGACTCCCATTACAAGCGGCGTCCTTGGACACCCGAGGATTCCCTTGGCAATGACATCATCGGGAGCCGAGCCCCCATCAAGCGTAACGCGCTCGCCAACGGTTGCAATCATGTGGCCCTTCGCGTCGAAGACGCTCAGGGGATTGTCGCGAGCCGAATAGCCCGGAGGCCAATGGAGAGCGGTGCGGTCATCCCCGCTGCCGAACCAGAAACAGGCCGACCCATCGGCGCTGGTTTGCCCGCGCAGCACTCGGGTTGCTGAGCTCAGAGACCCAATGGTGTCCAGTGTGGGCGAGTACCACGTTGCGACCTTGTAGCTCTTCGGAAAAATCACAGTGCCAACGACAGCCAGCAATGCAATCGTTGAGACTGCCATAGCGGTTATCGCGACGGCTGGCCAGAACCGGCGTAGCTCTTGGACTCGGGCTGGAACCCTCATTGAGGATATGACGAAGGGAGGAAAAGAACCCGACGATCGAATGCCCGGGGACCGTCTTACAGCGATCAGTTGGGCGGTTATGCGCCGTCAATCACCGTAAGGCTGGGCGGAGCTAATCGAACAATCGAGTTGGGATATCAGTCAGGCCCACCGGACGGAGATGACCTGGACAGCATCGCCGTTCCCATCGATATGCTGAAACCCAGCTCCTCGTACGTCCAAAAGCGCGAAGGACTGTACGAGGGTGATCGATCCGGAACCCGCCGCCAAAGCGTTCGTGTCAAGCGTCGCGGTCGTCGACGGGTTTCCCGTCCCGCGGGTCGGCGGATTGCCAAATGGAAACACCCAGCTTTTGGTGCCCTGCCCGAGGGCGGTGATGTAGAACATCGTGTTCTGGCCACCCGCCTTGAAACGAACCAGCGTCGCGTGGCTGCGACGGATCTCGGATCCGTCGGCCGGGGAGAGGATGATCGGCCTCGGCGGCGCCGTGAAAACGAGGGTGGCCGACCTCGCGCCCGAGGTGTAGGTGCAGGAAACCTGCTTGCCGGCAATCGTCTCCGCCGGGACCTTCAGATCAAAGGTGGTGCCCGGACCCGGAAGTGTAATGCCGTTGCAGACAAATCGCTCTCCCCGGACGAACTGAACCCAGCGGCCTTGATGGAGGAAGACGATGGAGAGTTCCGCGAGGTTCTGACTTGCGGCATCGTAGCCACCGATCGTGAGGTGGATCTCTGCGGCGAGCTGGTCGGGGGATGTGTCCGCCAGGACAACTGGGGGCAGCCCGGCCTGGTCGATGATGGTTATGGATCTCGCCACGCTCGGCTTCGAGCCTGGGCTGGTCCTGGGGGTGGTCACAGCGGAGCCAGGGTGGACCGGTGTACACGCGGCGATAAGCACGGCGAAAAGGGCCATAGCGCCACCGAGCAGCCGGCGAGATGGGACCATCTACCGCTAAGACGCAGGAAGCGCCCGAAAGTTCCTCGAGGCGGCGAGGCCGGCTCGATCAGCGAGAGCTCTGTCTTGAATCCTTCGAGCTATCGAGGGGTTTGCTCTTGGCCCTCGGCGCACTGGCTAGGGGCACGGCGCTGCGCCGCCTCCATAGGACAATACCGCCAACTCCGGCTCCGATCAGAATCACCGCCGCGGCTTGGGGCAGGAGCTCGATCGGCGACCACGGATACCGGCCCATCCCCCAAACGGTCAAACTGCTCGGCATAGTTGAGCACTGGACCTCGCCCTTGCTGACATACCGCGTTGGAGGCAATCCATCATCGGCGCTCCGGGTCAGATGGGCCCACAGACCGCCTCGGGTGGCATCGGTAAAGGTGACGTCAAGCGAGTTCAGCACAAGATGTTCGTGTTTCCGATGTCGCCCAGCGAAATAAGCCATCAAGTTGTCCCGGTCCTGCGCTTGCGCGTTGAAGCGCTGCCCAGGGGCATCCGTTGCATACCAGACAACTGCGGCTGCTGGGATACGAGGTGGTTCAGTTGGGCGATGTCGCCCCGGTTGAAGGCATCGATGAAACGCTCGACGACTTGGTGGACCCCTTGGGGCGTGCACGGATTTGGATTGGCGGTCGATCGCGAGGTGGCTGCCACTTGGCAACCAGCCAGGAGGCCGAGTAGCGAGCCACCCGCGACGACTCGCCAGAGGCCTCTACTCATCGATAGAACGACGCGGGCTCTACCCACTCTCATGCGGCGAAGCCTACATCTGAAGTTAGGTCAGGAAGATTGATCCGCGTGTAGCGTCGAGCCCCCTTCAAGTGGCAGGCGGACGACGACGTGCAGGGTCATCAGTTGGGGCTTCACTTCGTATGCGGCTGAAGGAGACTCAGGGTTACCGGTCACCTGATTCGGCTCCCGCGTCAACCGAAGGTGCGCTCGATCGCCTCGCGGACCCGCGCATCGCGTTGCTCGCCGAACGCTCCCTCGCCGAAAGGGATCTCGGAAACCGCTCGAATCAAGCCAAGGTTGCCCTCCTGCACGAGATCGAGAAACGATACTCCACGGCCCAGAAATTGCCGCGCGATCCGGACGACTTCCCAGAGGTTGGGTTCGGTCAACTTGAGGCGCGCGGCCTCATCGCCACGCCGGACGGCGGCGAGCAGCTCGCGCTCCATATTTAGTGACAGGGGTTCGACGGACGCAACCTCGCGGAGGTACATCGCTATCGGATCGTCGAGCGAAAGTGACTCGGCCACATCGAGAGCCGCCAGTAGCTCAACGAGTTCGACTTGACGGTCAGGATCGGGTGGGCGCATCGTTCACCCCTCGTATTGCCCCAGCCGGAAGGGTTTCAACCGCCGTCTTGGGGACGAGTGCCTGGCTTGACCAAATCCTTACCATCCCCTTGGTGCTGTTCGTACTGTTCGATCACACGCCAGGCGTAGAGGCTTGCAAGCGATGGGCTGGTGCGCCTTCGACTTCCTCGAGTGCGGGGCCACCAAACGGCGTGTTTGACCACCATGAGGCTGACGTCAAGTTGGCTGCCTCAGAGAGGCTTGATGCCGCCTTCCGCCGACTTCGGAGCCGGCTTCTTTCATATGACATATTTCCCCCAAGGTTCCTGAGATTCGTAATTTGCCCGCCGGGGGAGTTGGTCGCGGGGAGTCTCATCGTCCAGCGAGTCGGGGTCGGGCCAGTTGCATTCGAGTCTGCCGTGCGTGTCGTCGATGTTTGGCAACACCAGGCGGATGGAGAGCAGCAGGCCGGCTTTTCGTATGTAACGCTAGCTGGTCATCCAGAACGCGGCGCAGCTTCGTTCGAGGTCCGGATGGGGAGAGACGACACAATTCGGTTGGTGCTCGAGGCGCGGTCGATGTCTCGCAGGCTCGCCGTGACCAGAGAAGCCGCCGCGCCGGCAGGCCGCTCCGCGACCACCCGTCCCACTTCGCTCACGAAGAACGGATTGCCGCCGCTCAGTGCGTGCACTTCTTCAGCTTCAGCA
>JALZAL010000358.1 GCA_030948325.1 Candidatus Dormiibacterota bacterium | reverse complement strand
GCAGCCGTTGCATCATCTCAATGAACTTCGGCAGTCATGACCAGTGCGATGCGCCCAGTCTGATCGCTCCAGGCGTCGTTGACACACCGGCTAGCAGACCATGCTTCCATCGCCAGGAGGCCTGGGGACAGGGGCATCACTGCCTCGCCGTGCGGCAGTCCGAAATAGTCGTCTTACAGTTTTTCGACTTGGTGCAAGTCGTTCGAATAGCGTCCCGCTTGGGCTACCAGAACGCTTGTTCGCTTATCACTGAGACCGATGGCGGGTCGCGGCCAGCACCTCAGCTATGGCACACGCTCGTCCAGGTCCGGCCGCATCACGACGCTCTCCTGCTCGTGTGCATCCGTCCTCGCGCCGACGAAGAGCGCGGGCGTCGCGCTTCGATTGACCGCAACGTGTGGCACTCCGGGCGGGACGTAGAGGTAGTCGCCGGAGTGGGCCACTTCACGGTGCTGGAGCTGGTCGCCGGTCCAGAGCTCAACCTCGTCCCCGCTGACCATGTAGAAGCCCGATTCGTGGTGCTCATGGGTGTGGGCTTTCGTGCGCCCTCCGGGCGGTACGGGAACTGAACCTAGCCACAGCGCCATGGCGCCCACCGTCTCGGCGCTGATGCCGGGTGTGTAGGTCAGGCCTTGCTTTCCCACGTAGCTCTCTGCCGCACGGACGACGCGCCCGCTCCGCTCTTTAGCCACCTGGTCCATCTCAGCCTCCTGCCTACGACCGGCCGTTGTCCGCGTTTTGACCCGCCACGGGCACAATAGCCCTAGTCGGGAGCGTGGTCAATTTTCTGCCCGCGTGTACAAGCGGAAATCCGTTACGGGGCCCTCAGCGAAAGATCACCGGCGGTTTCGCAGCTGTCGCCTCGAATCTCGCCGGGGCTACCAGCTCACCGGTTTGATTCTCGGTAGCCGGGCGGCCCGCCCCTCGCCCTCGGTTACGCTCGCACGCCTTCGAGGATGCTGTGCGGCGAAGCGGTCGGTACGATCCGTGACAGCCGCAGCTCGGCTTCGGTGAACAGCCCGCGGAACTCTCCCTCGGTGCGGATCCGGCCGCCAGGCTGGTTGAGCAGAATCAAGATGTCGAAAGCCTTGGCCGGACTCGGATCGTTACCGGTGGGCATCAGCATCTCGACGACCAGCACCTTTCCGCCCTCCGCCATGGCATCCATGCAGTGGCGAAGGATGGTCGTCGAGTCGGCATCGCCCCAGTCCATTAGCACCCGCTTGATGACGTAGGCGTCGGCGCCGACGGGGACCGCGCGCAGCATGTCGCCGCCGACGACTTCGCACCTGTCAGTGACCCGAGCCTCCTCGAGCGGAGCCGTGCGGACGTCATCTGATGCGCGTCGTGGTAGCATCACGCATCATGCGCACCACGATCGATCTCGACCCCACGGTCGTCAAGGAGCTCAAGCGGCGCAGCAAGGGCGCGGGCAAGAGCATGGGCCAGCTCGCATCCGAGCTGCTGGCCACGTCTCTCAGGGAGCAGGCCGGACGTTCTCGGAATCCCGATGGGCTGACGTGGATCGCCAAGGATTTGGGCCGGCCTATGGTCGACCTCGAAGACAAGGAGGCGGTGAGGGCCCTACTCGACGTGCGCGAATGAGCGCCACCGTCGACGCCAACATCCTCGTCTACGCAAGCAATCAAAGCGATCCTGCCTACCCGCAAGCCATACAGCTGGTTACGCGGCTGGCAGCTGGACCCGACCTTCTGTATTTGTTCTGGCCGGTTGTACTGGGTTACCTGCGCATCGTTACGCACCCCGCGATCCTCCCGAAGCCGCTTAGCGCACGCGACGCGACCGCCAACGCCGAAGCCCTACTCCAGCGGCCGCACGTGCGTGCACCAGGCGAGGCGGAAGGATTCTGGGAGCTGTTCCGTCAAACGAGCCGCGACCAGGCCCGCGGAAACGATGTGCCCGACGCGCACCTCATTGCGCTGATGAGGCAGCACGGAGTACGGCGGATCTACAGCCGGGACATCGGGCTCCGCCGATACGCAGATGTGGATGTGGTCGATCCTTTCGCGCCGCCTGGTGGTGGACGCCGAAGCCGAAGCTCTGCGAGCTGATCGAGTTCGTCGAGGCGGTTCGAAACAGCCTCATGCTTGGGTTGGCTAAATCAACGAAATATTGCCATCTAGGCTCACCTGACCGCCGGTATTGCGATGGTCGCGTCCAACCCCGCCGGGGCTACTCTAACATTCGTTCTTCCGAGTCCGACCGGTCCGGATACTGAGGGCTAGCCAGTGCCGATTACCGTTCAGGGTTTGAGACGGTACCTCCTACACGAACGCCATGTGGCACTGCCTTACCCATGCCACGAGCTACCGATAGAAAGAAGTAGACAGAAAGCAATCCACCCAGGATCAAAGTGACGTGGAAGCTGTACTCGATCCAAAGTAATCCTGCAAACCTCAGGGCGTTGACGCGATGGAACCCGTCATGCGCCCACCAGTTGACGAGGGACCAAGCGATCCCTAGGTAGCCTCCCCAAGCGGCTGATCGGCTGACACCCGTCCGGGCGATGAGCCGGAAGCCGAAGATCAGAAACGCGACACCGGCGCCGAAAGCGAGGGACTCGATGAGGCCAAGAATCACGAAGTAAGGCAGCAGGTTCTTCGGTGGGACAAACCCTGGAGGTGGTGGCCAGAGCACCTGGCTTGACGCGAAGGCCAGAGCCGCTGCTACGGCTGTCACCCCAATGACTTTTGACTTGGTATTCATTTGGTCTCTACCGCTGCGGCGATCCGTGCCCGCTGGTCTGAGCTGACTTGGCCTCCATCGCCCGCCCACAGTTGGTGCATCGCAGCGAGGAAGCCCTCCGCGTCCTTCCGGCTGTCGAAGTCCAGGTCGATCATCACGTATTTCGGGTCGTCGAGCGGCCGCAAGACCTGGTAGCCGCGGGCCCCATGCCGCGCACGCATTTCCGGACCTTTGGTGTCGAACACCTTCTTCCACATGTCGTAGTCGGGAACTGGGTGCTCTATCCGCACGATGACCGCGCTGCCGCCGTTACCCGAATTCATGTCACCTGTCTGTTCGTTCATGCCCCCAGCCTGCGGCTTATCAGCAAGTCGGAGCATCGGTGCCAGTACCTATTCGGTCACGGGTTCTTCGGACAGGTGGCGGACGGCGTAGGCCGCTATCTCAGCGCGCCGCGACATCCCGAGCTTGGACAAGACATTGCTCACGTGGTGCTCGACCGTTCGATCGCTGATAAAGAGTTGGGCCGCGATCTTGCTGTTGTTAAGGCCCATGCCGACCAGGCGTGCAACCTCCGCTTCGCGCCGGCTGAGCAGGCCATGCGCCCTGGGGCCGCTCTTTCCGGCAATACCGAGTTCGCGCAGGACTGCCGCTGCCGCGTCGGATTCGGTCCGTGCTCCCAGTCGATCGAACGTTGACATGGCCAACCGAGCCTCGCGGGCAGCGAACTCGGGGTTACGACCGGCCACCGCCCGGGCGATCTCAAGGCGGGCGCGCGCAGCCTCCCATGGCATCTCTGCGCGGTCCATGTGACCGAGGGCAATGTCCAGGTCGGGAACCGGATCCCCACCTTCTGCCAGCACAATCAGTCCACGGGCAAATCGCGAGAGCCCTTCCAGGTAATCGCCGCCCGCCTTTGCCGCGAGCACGTCGAGCTTTTCCGAAGCGACTCTAGCGTCTGGCACGTTCTTGTCCGCCAGGCTCGCTTCCACCAGGAGGCCCAGCGGCCTGGCCGCCTCAACGTTCCCTATACCGAGCTGGTTGACGCGCCGCTCGAGCACGGCAACCGCCACCGCGGGTCGACTTTCCGCGAGGTGCAGCGCCGCGACGGGCTCGGACGCGTCCGGGTGGTGTTCGAAACCCTCAAGCAATCGGGCCGCTTCATCTGGGCGACCCTGTCTGATGCGTAGACCGGCCAGTCTCACGAGGGCATCGACACGCATGTTGCGAGCCCCGGCCTCGAAGTTCTGGAGCGACTCACGCAATTCGCGCTCAGCTTCGGTCCAACGGCCCGTGGCGGTGAGGATGGCGCCGTAGGAAGCGCGACAGGTGGCGGTCATTGGAGCGCGGCTGTGGCGGCCAAGGTAATCCTGTCCGGCCCGGATCCATTGATCGGCGCGCTGATAGTCGACCGTGCGTTCGCAACCGGCCAGCATGGCGCAATACACCTGGCCGATCCACTGCGGACTTGTCATCTCGCCGGCTGTCACCGCGGTCATCGCCTCGTTGAGCGCGGTATTGCCCTCGAGCAAGCGGCCGAGCGAAAGCGCGGCAAGCCCGCCATAGGCCAGCGCCAGGATCTCGAAGTCGACGTCACCGAATCGCTTGGCGATGTCCATCGCCTCGGCAGCGGCGCGCTCCACCTCGCGCCAATCGCTGCCGGCAATAGCGCTGATCAACAT
>JALZAL010000335.1 GCA_030948325.1 Candidatus Dormiibacterota bacterium | reverse complement strand
GAGCGTGACACCGATCTCCTCGCCTCGGTTCTCGAATACGTACACGTAGCGGACGTTGGGCAGCCGGCCGAGCTCGTTGCTACGATCGCGCCAGACCTCGATGAGGTCCTGGATGTGCTCGACGCGTTGTTCGCCCAGCGACGAATCGTGATCGGGCGTGTAGCAGACGACCTCGCACCGTCCCTGGTCGCCGGTGTACGACGGAAAGCGATTCTCGAAGACCGCGATGTGATAGTCGGCCTCAGGAATCTCGGTCTCGGCCTGTCCGGGTCGTGTGGGACACAAAGGGCAGTGGTCGGCCGGAGGGTGATAGGTCCGGTCCTGTCGCCACGGCGCGACGGTGACCCACTCTTCGAGCAGGGGATGCCATCGGAGCTCGCTCAATTAATTGTTTGGGGCGCCCTGCGCGCGAGCGGCGCGTAATAAATGAGATAGCGACCGTCGGGCTTAATGACAACACGCTTGGTGAGCCGCTTGGTTTTCAAGTGCTCGAAGAGTCTAGTTGGGCCAGCCCCCGCCCGGGTTTTGGCTGGTACACTTCGGGGCGAAGTTCAACGCCCGTGGGGCAAGGAGGTGAGGCCAAGCTTGGATAAACCGAATCGTGGTGCCAGCCGCCTCGTTTGCCAGCCGGGAGCTCGGGAGGACGTGAGCCTCTAAGGGCTTCCATTTCCGGATCCGGCTCCTGGAGTCGGAGGCGGAAGCACTGCGAACGTCGACAACGAGGGGCCCGGACCGCCGGGCCCCTCGTCTTATTTGGTAAGAACCCTCTCCCCACCGGGGTGAGGGGCTGACTCCAGCACATCCGCTCAGCCGGTTCATGCCACCATCTCATTCGTGAGCCAGGATTTCGCCGAGCGCCTCAACGAGCTCCCCGAAGGCTGGCTGCAGGCTATGGGCGTGACGATCACCCTCGCGACCACAGACGAGGTTCGCGCCGAGCTGACGGTGGGACCCGAGCACCTGCAGGGGTATGGGATCGTCCATGGCGGCGTCCACTGCGGCCTAATCGAGTCCCTGGCGTCGATCGGAGCGGCGCTCGTAGCCCTGCCACGGAATCAATCGGTGGTCGGCCTCGACAACAACACGAGCTTCGTGCGTGCCGTGCGCGCCGGCGCCAGGCTGCATGCCGTGTCGACCCCGATCACGCGCGGGCGTCGTACGCAGGTGTGGGAAGCACGTGTGCTGGATGACCAGGAACGCGTGGTCGCCACAGGCCGTGTACGCCTGCTGTGCCTCGAAAAGGAGCAGGAGCTCGCGGGCGAGCAGGTCAAAGGAGCCCTGCATCCCGGTAGCCGCGCCTGACCGACAGGACCCGCACCCGCCGCCCGTAAGGCTCAGCCACCGGTGCCTGTTACGTAGCTGAAGATGATCTCGTCGATGAGCCGCTCCACCGGTGCCAGGTCGTCAGTGAACACCTGGCCGTGGTATGGCGAGGCTCGAAGGTTGCCGCCCGAGAGCGTCGCCTGCGCCGGCACCATCGCGAGCGGGGCCGCCACCAACGCCAGGTTGTGCTCGATGTCCTGACGGGTCACGGGCTGCGTGGTACCGAAGACGAGCGTGTTGGTGAAGTTCGGATCGTCGATGAGGTAAACGTTCGAGTACACCGCCGCCATCGTGCTGGCAATCGCGGCAACGAGTCGGTAGTCGGTGGTTGTGCGACCGACGTTGACAGCCGCCACGCCGCCCGGATTGAGGTGGTTCCGGACGTGTTGGAAAAACTCCTTCGTGGTCAGGTGGAACGGGATATATGGCTGCCGGTAAGCGTCGAGCAGAACCACGTCGTAGCTTCCCGCCTGTGTCTCCAACCAGTAGCGCGCGTCCGCAAGGACCTCGCGCGCTCCGGCATCGCCGAGGTGGAAGTAGCGATGGCCGATGGCAAGGATCTCGGGGTCGATCTCGACTCCCGTGATGGTGACCTGGTCGCCGTAGGCGAGCCGATACTGCCTCGCGGACGTGCCGGCGGCCAAACCCAGAATGGCGACCGAGCGTGGGATCGGCGCCGAATTCTGCGCAGCCCGAAACGCATCAGCAACCAGCAAGTAGTCCCAGTACCCGTGCGTCAGGTCGTCGTTCGAGCTGTACACGGAATGGATCGCCTGGCCCTCGTTGAGGATCAGCTCTGTCGTGTTCGCGACTTGAACGACCTGTATGTAGTTGTACGCGGACTCCTTCTCATACACGAGCCGCCCGGTTTCGGGCGGCTTGATCCCCGACGGCAGAAGGACCCACGCGAGCATCACCGCCGCGACAAACGCCGCATACAGCTTCCGTCGAGGCCACAGCCCAATCACCGAGATCACAACCAGCGCCAGCCCGAAGCCTTCGAGGGTCGGGCGCGTGCCGTAGCTCGGGATGAACCAGAAGACCGGTAGAAACGTGCCCACGATGCTGCCGGCGGTCGACAGCGCGTAGACGCGGCCGGCGGTGTTGCCTCCGGTCTCGACGTTCTTCAGTAGAAGGCGTATGGCAAACGGGCTGACGCAGCCGAGCAGGATCACCGGCACCGCGAAAAGCAGCACGACGGCGAGCAGCGTGCCGGCGACCAGGCCCGCGCTCAGGTCCTTGAAGCCCTGCTGCGACGCGAGCAAGATCGGGTAGCTGACCAACGGTGTCAACCCGATCCAGAGGCCGGCCCAGGCGGTGATCTGATAAAGCACCTCGGCGCGAGGGTGGCGGTCGGCGAGCCGGCCGCCGATCACGTAGCCGGCGGAAAGGTAGATGAGGATGAGGCCGATCAGAACTCCCCACACGTAGAGGCTCGTCCCGAAGTAGGGCGCCAGCAGGCGGGAAGCGCCGAACTCGACGCCGAGTGACGCCATGCCGGAGACGAAGACAAGAGGCAACAACAACCGACGCGAGAAGGTCAAGGCGTATTAGATAAGATCCCCTCCCCGCATCAGGGGGAGGGTCAGGGAGAGGGGTTTAAGCAGGCAACCACCGACCACCGCTCAGGGCAGCGGCTGCTGAGCGGCCCATTTGCGAGTGCGCTCGTCCATCGGGACAGGGAGCTGCACCTTGACCTCGGCGTAGAGGTCGCCCGGCGTGCCCCCCTTCGGGTCGGGCAGCCCGAGGCCGCGCAGCCGGATCTTGGTGCCGTTCTGCGTCTCGGGCGCGACCTTGAACTGGACCTGGCCGCCCTTCAACGTGGGTGCTGCCACCTCGCCCCCCTGCAAGGCAACGTGGAGGGGAACCGGAACCGTGACCCGGACGTCCTTGCCCTCTCGAACGAATATCGGATCGGGCGCCACCTGCACTCGCGCGCGCAGACCAGGAACCCGCAGCACGGTGCCCTCCTTGACCCCGGCCGGTACCTTCACCTCGACGCGCCTGCCTCCCGGCAGCTCGACAGTCCGGCTCGTGCCCCGATAGACCTCGCCGAGGCTGACCGTTATCGGCGCCTCCACGTCCACTGGCTCCTGCCGCTCGCGGCCGCGGGCGTTCCCGAATATCGACCCGAAAATGTCTCCGAACCCGCCGCCCGAACCGCCGAACAGGTCCTCCATCTCTTCGGGCGTCACCGTCCGGTATTGCACCCCCGGTCCGCCCGCCGGCTGGCGGCCGGCATTCCTGCCTGCGCCCGGCTGAACGCCTCCGGCTTCGGCGGCCGCCCAATCGGAGCCGAACTCGTCATACAGGCTTCGCTTCTTGGCATCGGAGAGCACGTCGTGCGCTTGTGAGATCTCCTTGAAGCGCGCTTCGGATTGCTTGTCACCCGCGTTGAGGTCGGGGTGATGCTTTCGTGCGAGCTTTCGGAAGGCAGACGTGATCTCCTTCTGGCTCGCCGTCCGGGGCACGCCCAGCACCTCGTAGTAGTCCTTGGTCTTCGGCATTACCCGTTACTTACCCTCTTCACGAAGGTGACGAACGCAGGCCGTGGGTCGTAGCCCAGCATCTCGTTGATGTGGAGCATCGCGACGTTCTCCGAGTCGTTGTCGGTGCGGACGAAAGGGATGCCGAGCTCGATCGCCTGATCCAGGGTCTGGAGCTTGACCGCTCGAGCGATGCTGCGGCCGCGGTAGTCGGGATGAGAGCACGTGTAGCCGGTCCAGACATGCCCGCGGACAGGGGGAAATCGGAGGTAGGACATGGCAACCGGCTGGTCGCCATGGCGCGCGATCCAGAAGCGGTCCGAGCGCAGCTCCGGAGTGCCCATGCGTTCCATGAAGTTCTTGAACGACTGCGGCGGGATGGGATGGCTGACAGGTACGTCCTGGACGGTTGTCTCGTTCAAAACGTGAAGGCGCTCGAATGTCTCTTGGCCGGGCCAATCGGCCAGCGGGAGCAGCTCGATGCCCTCGCTTTGCATCTTCTCCCTGGCGGCCCTGGCTTCTTCGCGCAGACGCTTGCCGTGCTTCTCGAAGTCCAGCTGCCAGACCTTCGACCGCCGGTCGAGCTCGTGACCGAGGCGGAGGAGCACCTCGATCACCTTCGGCTCGTCTTCAGCCGCATACGCGTTGACGATTCTCGCGCCGTCCGCGGCCGCCTTCTCGACAATCCACTCCCAGAAGAATTCCAGGACCTCATCCGACTGCCGGGCGGGATCAAGATGTACTTCGATGTCGCAGTTCCTGTCCGGCACCTGATCCCAGGGGCCATGGGCGAACACGAGGTAGGCGACGGGCTGGGCGTCAAGCTCCCCAATGAATCGAGCTATCGACCAGCCATCCCTCGGATGCCCCCAGCGGTACCGCACGACAAGCGGGTCTTCCGGCTCATCCGGGTACGCCGCCGTCGTCAGGTCGGCCGCCAGCGCGGCGTCGTCCAGGGTTGCCGGCCGGATCACGGGTTTGGCCATGCCCAGACTCTACCGTTCCGCTACAGGTCGACAACGGTGGGGACGATCGACGAGGCGCTCACCTCCAGGATTCCGATCGAGGGCTTCGAGAATTTGCGGATATGCCGCGCGACCTGGAGCCAGGACCATTCGAACCAATCTGGGTTCTGGGCCAAGCGCTTCTTGGCCGTCGCCGGCGTCCACTGGTGCACGCCGCCCGGGTTGAACAGAAGGATGCCGTCACGTGTTTCCACGTGAGGCCGGTGGGTGTGGCCGAAAACGATCGCGTCGGCGCCCGAAAAGCGCCGGCGGAGGTTTGCGGGTAAGCCCGCGTTCGGGCGCAGGTACCCGAGGCTCACGGTCCACAGGAACGTTTGCGGCTCCTCGATCCAGTGGGTTCGGTTCCCGTGCACAACCACGATCCGGCGGCCTTCGATCATGACCTCGCGACTCGCCGGAAGTTCACCGAGCTCTCCATCGTGGTCCCCCCGAACGGCGGCGACCGGTGCGATGCGTTCGAGTTGCGCGAGGGTCTCAGCCCCGGTGATATCGCCTGCGTGAAGAATCAGATCGACGCCACGCAACACCTCGAAGAGGCGATCGGGAAGGTGGTCGAGGAATTCGGGGGAGTGCGTGTCCGCGATCACCCCGACTCGCTTCGTCAAGCTTCCGTGGACACCCTCTGTCCCCGCAGAGTCAGCATCACCACCAGCGGTGCAAGACTGAGAAAAGCGGCAATCCCAAAAATCAACAGTTGTCCTCCACCAAACGCAAAAGCGCCGATGAGGGGCCCGATGACTCCGCCGATGTAAAAGGGAAACAGGATTTGCCCGAGCACCGCGCCCCGTCGCTCCGGGCTTACGGTGGCCGCCATCACGGCCATGCTGGCGGTGAGGATCGCCGCGGCGCAGACGCCATTCACGACGAGGGCGATGGCGAACATCACGAGCGTGTGGCTGAGTCCGACCCCGGTGAGTGCCGCCGCGGCGCAGATGGAAGTCAAGTTCAGCACCCAGACATGTCCGAGCCTCTGGATCGCGAGCCCCCATAAGGGAGACGCGATCGCCTGTCCGAGCCCGACCGCGGAAAGCACGACCCCGACCGCCGTCACCGCGTCGTTCGGCGCGAGCCGGCTGATGTAGATCGGCACGTATGGAAGGATGGTCCAGAGCCCAACCTGCGTGATTGCCGTGGCGAGGAAGAGCCGCCAGACGAGAGGCTTGCCGGCGATCTCAGCTAACGCGCCACGCAAGAGGCTGAACACGCGCAGGTCATCCGGACGGGCATGTTCGGTGTCGCGCATGACGATCATCAGCAACCCCGCCATCACCAGCGAAAGCGCGGCGTCGAACAGGAGCATTCCGCGCACGTCGACGACGTGGACAAGCAGGGCGCCGAGAATCGGACCGAGAGCACGCCCTGCAGGTGATCCAGCGCCCACGATCCCAACCGCCAGCGCCAGGCGCTGCTTCGGCGTCGTCGACGCTTGGACCGCCAGCATGACACCCGTGTTCCCGAGGATGAAACCGTTCAAGGACCGGAAGATGAGCGCCATCCAGGGGCTCGTCGACAGCGCCCAGCCTCCGAACACGAGAGCTTCGATCACGGCGCTGCGGACGATGACCAGCTTGCGACTGTACCGGTCGGCGAGCACCCCCCAGAAAGGCGCCAGTGGAAGAGCCAGGATCCAGCCGAGGCTGGACATGGCGGCGATCCAACCCGGCACCTGGCCGGCCGGTACGTGGAGCTCTCGCAGGTAAAGAGGGGTGAATGCCGTGAGCTGGGTCCACGACATGCTCTCGACGCATGTCGTCGCCGCGAAAAGGACCGCGATGACCGCCCAGCCGGCGGCTGACTTGGTCCGCTGGGTGGTGGATGTCATCGACGCGCTACACGCGCGATCGATTGAGTGGCGATGGACCGGGCCGGGCCGCCCGCGATCTCGCGGCTATTTGATTCCTGCGGCCTCCAACCCGGCCGCGTGCGCGCCCTTGGCGTCCGCCCCCGCCTCCAGCGCATGGAACGCGGCCGTGGCGAAGGCATGTGCTCTCCGCTGGTCGAAGCTCAAATCGATGTTGCCGAGAGAGAACCAGGCGCAGTAGGTCTGGCGGCCGGCGTCGACCGGAAGTGGTGGCGTCGCCATCGCGGTCGCCGCCATCTGGGCGGCGACGGAGACATCCTTGCCGCTCGCCAGAGCCTGAAATGCCGCTTGCGCCGCCGCGTGGCAGGCGCCCGCCGGTGCCCCTCCCCGCTTGGCCCAGGCAAACCACTCCGCGTATGAGCGATCTTCGGGCGAGGGAATCTCCCTCGTGATCCTCTGGGATTCGACGCGCTTTTGATCGACCACGGCCCACGCGGAAGAGTTCGCGGAAGAGTTCGCGGAAGAGTTCGCGGCGGAAGTCGGTGTCGGCGCGGCAGGTTGTGGCGCCGGAGCGTCGGCGGGGGCCGCGGTTTGCGGCTCGGCCGGCTTCAGGGGCGGCGGCACGGCAGCGGGAGCAGGCGACGCGGCCGGCTGGCCCGTGTCGACGCTGAGGTGAGGCGCCCAGGCGGGAACCTCGACCACACCCGGCCAGTCGGTCGCCGGCTGCTTCGCAGCCTTTGGCGGGATGACGAGAGTCGGCGCCCAGTCGGGTGGATCGGTTTTCTTTGGTTCGTCGGGCGCTTTGCCCGCGCTCTTGTCTTCGGGTGCACGGGCAGCGGTGTCCGGCGGCATTTTGGCAGGCGGTCTGGACGCCAGACTCTGCCAGCTGCCTTTGGTGCCGACCGACGGCAGCGCGGAGCTGTGGGATGTCGTGCCGGGCTGGGCGGGGGCGGCGGCTGGAGGTTGCGCGGAAGGCGGCAGCGATGGAGCAGCGGTGGAGGCCTCGGGCGGAACCGTGGCGGGCACCGACGGGACGGGTGCTGGTGAAACGGGTGGAACGGGTGGAGTGGGTAACACTGTCGGCGCAGGTCCGGCCGCCGGCTCAGTCTTGGCCGCGGTTGTGGCCGCCGCGGGCGGAACTGTCGGCGCGGGTCCGGTCGCGGGCGGCACAGTCTTGGCCGCGGTTGTGGCGGGGACAGGCGGCAGCGTCTTGGCGGGAGACGTGTCGGGCGCTGTCGTGGCGGCGGGCGGCGCGGTGTCAGCGGAAGCCGGCGGAGCGGAGGCCTCTGGCGCCGCCGGCATCGGAATCGAAGCCGGGTTCCAGTCTGCCGGCGCGGGTTGGACCGGCAGGTTCGGCAGCTGAGATTCTGCATCGTCGCCCATCTCTGGTGGCCACGCCGGCATCGCCGGTTCGGTTGGCGGCTCCGGCGGCCAGATGTCGCTCTGTCTGGGGAGCTCTGCATCGGCTTTGGCTCGAGGGGGCCAGGTCAGCGGCGCCGATCGCTCGGGGGCATTCGGAGGAGAGGGTTCGGGCTCGCCGGCCGGCTCAGCAGGGGTTTCGGCGGCCTGTGCCCACGACGGTGGGGGCTTCTGCATCGGCACCGCATGCTTTGGCTCGGTTTCAGCCTCGGCCTTTGCGGGCTCGACTGCATGCGGATCCGTTTCCGCCCACGAGGGCCCAGACCTCTGCATCGGCAACGCCGTCTTTGGCTCCATGTCGAGAGTCGCCTTGCTCGTGTCGGGTGTCTCGGTGGCGGCGGTTGCTTGGGGCGCCTCGGCCGCTTCGGCCTCGCCCGCACGCACCGATTCGATGAATCCCGACTGGAGCGGCAGCTCGGGCTCTGTGAGCGGATCGAACGTCGGTATGACCAGCGGCAGCTCGGGCTCGGCTGCCCCTTCGCCAAGCGAAGCGGAAATTGTTTGCCACGACGGTCTGGCTGTGCGCGTCGCGTCCGGCGGCGGCGTGGGCTTGGCCTTGGTCTCGGCTTCGGGCGCGTCCGGTGGGTTCTCTTCTTGCGGATCCACTCGGCGGTCAGTCTATCGCCGCAGCCACAGGACCGTAAAGGTACGAACCCTTACGCGAACAGGTTTGTCAGCGCGTTCTCAGCGATCGGGTCGGGTTGCTGCTCGGCCCAATCCGCGGCTTCAGACGCTTCCTCGTCGCACTCCTGCTGTATCCGCACGTGGTCGTCAGCGGTGAGCCAGTCACGCTCGATCAGCCACGCGCCGTAGCGTGCGACAGGGTCATGACCAGCCGCATCGTCGATCTCTTCCTTGCCCCGGTACTTGAGGTGGTTGTCCTCGGAGGTGTGGGAGTTCATCCGCCAGACCTTGGCATCGATGAGCGTGGGGCCATCGCCACGGCGGGCGCGTTCGACCGCCTCCATGCAGACGGCGTAGCAGGCGGGGACGTCGGTGCCATCGACGGTGGCTCCGACGATCCCATACCCAGAGGCGCGGTCGGCCACGTCGGGGTTCGCCATCTGCAGGCGGATGGGCACGGAGATGGCATAGCCGTTGTTCTCGCAAACGAAGACCACCGGTAAGCGGTGAACAGCAGCGAAGTTGACACCTTCGTGGAAGTCACCCTGGCTCGTGGCGCCGTCGCCAAACGTGCACAGAGTCACCGTCCGTTCACCTTTGAGCTTGGCTGCATACGCAATTCCCGACGCCTTGGGGATCCATGACGCGACGACCTGGGAGACGGGGGCGATGTTCAAACGGTGGTAGCTGTAGCAGCCGCCGGGGATGTTGCGTCCGGCTGAAAGGGGATCATCCGCCTTGGCGAACACAGCCAGCATCCATTCCTTCATCGTCAACCCGCGAACTATCGAGTTGGCAAGGCCACGGTAATGAGGCACCAACCAGTCATCGGCGCCGAGCACGGCCGTCGAAGCCACCTGGATCCCTTCGTGACCTCGACTCGAGCCGACGAACGGTGCTCGCCCTTGCTTGACCAGGATGTGCATCCGGTCGTCGAGGGCCTTGGCCATGCACATCCAGCGGTGCAGCTGGAGAAACTCCGTCTTGGCTGCGAGCGGGGCCGCGAGTCTCGTCTTGGCCATCCGCCGCTTAGTCTAGATGCGCCGCCGTCTCCCCTCTTGGGCTGAGCGCTTTCGCGATCTCGACCACCTCATCGGCGGTCAGGCCCAGGCGGTTCAGGTGCTCGTAGTAGCGACGGTGAAACTCCGAGAAGTCCTGTCGCTCCGCGCGCTCCTCTCGGATACGCTTGACCTCGGTCATCACGGCGGAGATCAGGTCGGGGTCCGGCCGCATACCGGCTTGGCGGAGCGCGTGCTCGATCGACACCGCGCCGGAGTGCTTGCCGTAGACGTATTCCACCTCAGCGCCCATGTCCGCAGGCGGCACGAACTGATAGATCGCGGGGTGGATGAGCATGCCGGCCGTATGAATGCCCGACTCATGCGTGAACACGTTCAGCCCGATACCCGGCTCAGTTGGCTGCACTGGGATACCGCTCACGCGCTCGAGATGTCGGGCCAGGTCACGCAGCTTCTCGTACTTGAAGTGTGGGATCTCGATGCCGAACAGGTAGCGCAGCTGGATCAGCACCTGGTGCATCGGCGCGTTGCCGGTTCGCTCGCCGATGCCGTTGACGCTGGTGGTGAAGACCTCGGCGCCAGACCCGAGCGCCATGACCGTGTTCCAGGCGCCAAGCCCCAGGTCGTTATGAAAATGGACGACTAGCGGGGCATCCGGCGCTGCGGCCTTGATTCGGGGGATGTACTCACGCACGGCGAATGGCGAGTAGCAGCCGACGGTGTCGGGTGTCGACGGCCGGGTTCCGCCCGCCTTCAATCCTTCGCGATGGATCTCCCCGATGTAATCGACATCGGCCCGGCTGCCATCCTCCCCGCCGAACTCGATCGATGTGGCGCCCTGCTCGCGCGCGTAGCGGATCGCGTCGCACATCATCCGGAGGTTTGCTTCGCGGTAGTGAGACACGGGAAGCTCCAGCCACTCGGACGCGGGAATGCCATCGCGATGCAAGAGGGTTTTGCCGAGCTTGTACTTCACGTGCAGGTCCGAGGCGGAGGTGAAGATGAAGTACGTCACCTCATCGCGCCTGTGACCGAGGGAGTCGATGACCCGCATGGTTGCATCGATGTCGCCCTTGGTCGAGCGCATCATGCAGACCACCTCGAGGTTGTGCCGTAGCTCTCCGCGTTTGCGGCCTTCGAGGACCAGGCGCAAGGTCTCGCGCTCACTTTCCGAGACCGACGGAAAGCCCACGTCCATGATGTGAACGCCGATGTCCGAGAGCATCCTCGCGAGCTCGTATTTGTCGTTGGGGGAGATCGCGACGCCTGGCATCTGCTCGCCGTCGCGAAGTGTGTCGTCGTAGACGCGGATCTTGTCCGCCGCGGGAAACTCGAGGTCGTGGTCGAAGCGCTTCGGGTCGCGAGCCAGGTCCGCGAGCGGCTCCTGCAGCTCAACCGGCTTCACGCCGTCCAACGCGGCGCTAGCGACGACCGGCGAGCTGCCGGCGCTCTTCGAGCCTCTTTCGTACCCAGGGCACAAGGCCGCCCATGTGGAGGAGCTCGTTCATGAATGGGGGAAACGGCTCGCATCGGTACTCGTCGCCCTTTGTGAAGTTGCGAACGATTCCCTCCTCCAGGTCGACCTCGAGCTCGTCGCCTTCAGACACTCCTTCGGCCGCCTGCGGCGATTGAAGGATCGGGTAGCCCATGTTGATGGCGTTGCGAAAGAAGATGCGCGCGTAAGAGTCTGCGATGACAAGCGAGATGCCCGCGCCGCGAATCGCGACCGGCGCGATCTCTCGCGATGACCCGCACCCGAAGTTGGACTCGGCGACCAGAATGTCTCCAGGAGTCACCTTCGCCGCCCATCCCTCCCGGCCGGGCACGCCTTCCATCGCATGCTTGCCGAGCTCCTTCTCATCCAGCGAGTAGATCGCGTACTTGGCCGGGATGATCTGGTCGGTGTCGATGTTGGGCCCGAACTTCCAGGTCCGCCCTCGGAGCACCTTCGGGAAGGTCATGCGATCCCCGCGGGCATCTTCTTGAGAACCTCACCAGGGTGGGTGATGACTCCCGTCACCGCGCTCGCCGCCGCCACCGCCGGGTTGGAAAGGTAGACCATCGCTTTGGGGTGACCCATCCGGCCCGGGAAGTTGCGGTTGGTAGTGCTGAGGCAGACCTCGCCCTCACCCAGCACCCCCATGTGCCCGCCGAGGCACGCGCCGCACGTCGCTGTAGTCCATGCCGCACCCGAAGCGAGGAAGATCCCGATGAGGCCCTCCTTCTCCGCCTGGATGGCGACCTGATGCGAAGAGGGAGTGATGATCAGCCTGACTCCTGGCGCAACCTTGTGTCCATCGAGGACCGCCGCCGCGCGACGCAGGTCGGTGATCCGTGAGTTGGTGCACGAGCCGATGAAAACCTGGTCGAGTCGAGTCCCGGCGACCTCGGAGAGCGGCGCGTAGTTGTCGGGAGACATCGGCTTGGCGACACCCAGCTCGACCTTTTCGGCGTCGAACTCGAAGACCTTTTCATAGGTCGCGTCCGCGTCCGACGTGACCGGTGTGTACGCACGTTTCGCGCGGCCGTCGAGATATTGCTTGGTGACCTCGTCGAACTCCATGATCCCGTTCTTCGCGCCGGCCTCGATGGCCATGTTGGTCATCGTCAGGCGAGCCTCCATATCGATGTGGCGGAGGGCCTCGCCGGTGTGCTCCATCGCCTTCGAGCGCGCACCGTCGACGCCGATCTGACCGATCACGTAGAGGATGAGGTCCTTGGCTTCGACCCACTCCTTAAGTCGATTGTGATAGACGAACTTCAACGTCTCCGGCACCCGGAACCACAGCTCGCCAAGAGCGAGCACGCAAGCGAGGTCGGTGGATCCGATGCCTGTCGCGAAGTTGTTCAGCGCGCCGTAGGTGCAGCTGTGTGAGTCGGCGCCGACCACCAGCTCGCCGGGAAGGACCAGGCCGTTCTCAGGCAGCACCGTGTGGCAGATGCCGCCCTGGCCGACCTCGAAGTACCACTTGATGCCCATGTCATGCGAGAACTCGCGTGTCAGGCGCCCGAGGGTTGCGCTCGCGGCATCTTTCGCCGGCTGGAAATGGTCTTGGGTCACGGCGACACGCTCGGGATCCCAGATCTTCTCCGCCCCCATCTGCTCGCGCATGATCCTGCCTGCGGGCGGGATGGTGAGGTCGTGGCCCATCGCGAAATCGACTTTGGCCAGCACCAGATCCCCGGGGGCCACGCTCTCGCGACCGGCGCCCCGAGCCAGGATCTTCTCCGTCATCGTCATGCCCATCGGTTCTTAGTCCCTCAGCCTTTTCACGACCGCGTCTCCCGCTTGGGACGTGGACAGGTCGCCTCCGATGTCGCGTGTGCATTCACGCGCACGGATGGCCGATTCGACCGCACCCTCGATCGCGTCCGCCATTTCAGGAGCACCCAGGTGTCTCACCATCATAGAAGCGCTCAGGATTGCCCCGGTCGGGTTGACCAAGCCCTTGCCGGCGATATCCGGGGCCGTGCCATGGACGGGCTCGAAGAGGCCCCGGCCAGTCTTCGGATTCATGTTGGCGGAGGGCGCGATGCCCATCCCACCGACGAGCTCCGCGGTGAGGTCGGACAGGATGTCGCCGAAGAGATTCCCGGTGACTATGACGTCGAACTGGCTCGGGTCCCTGACGAGCTGCATCGCGGCGGCGTCGACGAGAAGGTGGCGTGTTTTCGTCTTTGGGTGCTCTGCGGCGATCGCCTTCCAGCGCTCCTGCCAGAGGCCACCGGCGAAGGTCATGGCGTTGGACTTGTCGATCATCACGACTTCGCGGCGCGCAACCTGAAATGCGTGCTCCATGATCCGCGTGACGCCGAGGTGGGTGTTGACGTCTTCCTGGGTCGCAATCTCGTCCTGTGTCCCTCTCTTGAAACGTCCGCCCATACCGACGTACAGGCCCTCGGTGTTCTCCCGCACCACCAGGAGGTCGACATGCCGCCGATCCTCGCGGCGCAACGGTGAGAGGCGATCGTCGTAGAGCTTGGCGGGGCGAAGATTCACGTAAAGGTCGAGCTCGAAGCGAAGGCGGAGCAGGACGCCCGCGAGGTAGTTCGTGTCATTGACGCGGGGATCGCCGACCGCACCGAACAGGATCGAATCCGCCTTGGCGATCTGCGACCACACCTCGGGGGTGATGGGGACGCCGTCGCGAAGGTAGGCGTCGGCGTTGACGTCGAACTCCTCGAACTCGAAGTCGGCGCCGGCGGCCCGCAGAACCTTGATGGCTTCAGGCACCACCTCCTTGCCTGCTCCGTCACAGGGAAGGACGGCGATGTGTTTCGGCACTACGCGGAGGCCGTTTCGCGGGCGGGTTCGCGAAGCTTGTAGCGCTGGATCTTTCCGGTCACCGTCTTTGGCAGCTCCTGCACGAAGTCGATCAGGTGCGGGTATTGATACCGCTGGAGGCGGGATTTGCAGTGGTCCTGCAGCTCAGCAACCAGCGAATCGCCCCCCGCGACCCCGCCCTTGGTGATGACGAAAGCCTTGATCTTCGTGAAGCCGTCGACATCGATGCCGACCACTGCGCTCTCGCCGACCGCGGGGTGCTCGAGCAGGACCGACTCGATCTCGATGGGCGAAACCCAGAGGCCGCTGACCTTGATCATGTCGTCTGAGCGCCCCTCGTACCAGTAGAAGCCGTCGTTGTCGACGCGATACCGGTCGCCGGTGAAGAACCAGTCGCCCAACACCGAGCGCTTCGACTTTTCGTGCTGGGCCCAGTACAGGGCTAAGGCGCTGTCGCCTTTCACATAGAGGTCGCCGGCCTCGCCTGTCGGCACCGCAACGCCGGCGTCGTCAAGGATCTTCAGCTCGTAGCCCGGGACCGGCTTGCCGCTGGAGCCTTGCCGCACGTCGTTCAGGCGGTTGGAGCAGTAGATGTGCAGCATCTCGGTGGAACCGACGCCGTCCAGGATCGTCAGCCCGAAGGCATCCTTCCACCGACGCCAAACCTCCGCGGGCAGTGCCTCGGCCGCCGCGACGCAGTGGCGGATCGATGAGAGGTCTCGATTTTTGGCCCCTTCGAAATTGAGGATGGCGTTGTAGAGAGTCGGGGCCGAGAAAAAGAGGGTCGGGCGACGCTTCTCGATGGTGTCGAGGACCGTGGCCGGGGTGTTGCGCCCCGCGTGGAGGACTGTCGATGCGCCCACCCAGTAGGGCATGGTGAGGTTGTTGCCGAAGCCATAAGCGTGGAAGAGGCCCGTCGTCGAAAAGGTGATGTCACGCTCCGTGATTCCCAATACCTGTTCTCCATAGGTGACGCAGGTGTACGGAATGTCGTGCTGGAGGTGCACGACCGCCTTTGGCTTGCCGGTCGAGCCGGAGCTGTAGAGCCAGAAGGCCATGTCGTCCTTGCGCGTGGGCGCCACTGGAACGTCGGGGCCGGCTGCGATCTGGTCCATGCGAAGGAGGGAGGGTTTGGTGGCAGCGCGCCCTACGGTCGCAGTCAGCTTTGCCTCGGTCGCTCCGTCCACCACCACTACGCGGGCGAGGGAATCGTCGATGTAATGGTCGTAGTCCTCGCTGCGTTGGAGGAGGGGGTTGACGGGGACAGGGACCGCACCCATCCAGATGGCGCCCAGGAAGGTGGCGACCCATCCAGGGCTGTCGTAGGCGACGATGAGGACTCGCTCCTCGCGGCGAACGCCCAGGGCGATGAGGGTGCTGGCGGCGCCGCAGGCCAGCTTGCAAAGGTCTCCGTACGTGACGTCCGCGGCGGCGCAGTGGATGGCGACTTTGCGGGCCCGTGTCTCCAGGTTGCGGCGGAGGAGGTCGGCGCCGACGTTGTAGCGCTCAGGCAGCTCCAGGGCCCCCATCTCAGGTGTCAGTGTAGTTTCGGAGGGTGGCGGATGGCCGGGTGACGCTGGTGTACGACGGCGAGTGCGACTTCTGTGCGCGCCTGGCTCGGTGGGTTGGTCGGAAAGATCTGCGTGGGCTCGTGCAGGTTCGGCTCAACCAGGAGCCAGGGTTGATTGACCGGTTCGGGTTGAGCCGCGAGGAGGTCGACCGGGCGGCGTGGGTGGTGGAGCCGGGGGGTCGGAAGTTTGAGGGAGCGGCGGCGATCAATCGCGTGCTTGCTGAGTTCGGGGGCGTGTGGTCGGCATTGGCGCACTTGTACGCGGTGCCCCCGATCAGGTGGGTTGAGGATCGCTATTACGCGCGGGTGGCTCGTAGGCGCGCCTGGTGGTGAGGGTTGGGGGATGGGAAGGAGGTGTTGGGGTGGTCTGGAGGTGATTTTTATTGGTCTCGGTTATTGAATTTTAGAACATTTGTTCGTATCATTCTCTTATGCTCGCGACGCAAGACGTCTGTGCGAACGGCAGCTTTCAGACCAGCTACTCGGGCGATGATGATCTCCGCGAGCGCCTCATCCGCAAGCGCCATCTGATCGACCTGATGGAGCTCTCCTTCGCACTGGAGGCTGCCGAGTTCGCCTCCAGCCGCGACTACGAAGAAGATGGCTCCGCCTCCCCCATCGACTGGATTCGCATCAACTGCCACCTGACTGGTAACGCCGCCGCCGATCGGGTTGCGGTTGGCGGTCTGATGGGCGAGCTGGCGCAGACCGTGGAGGCCATGGCTTATGGGCAGGTCGGCTTCGCCCACCTGACCGTGATGGCCAGGACGGCGAACGCAGTCGGCACGAACTTCAACGAGAAGGCCCTGCTC
>JALZAL010000331.1 GCA_030948325.1 Candidatus Dormiibacterota bacterium | reverse complement strand
GCAGCGACGTGTGCGTGGTTCCCGCAGCGGGTGTTATCGGCGAGGCGGTCGTAGCGCTTACCCTGGCGGAGGCCTTCCTGGAGAAGTTCGGAGGCGACTCGATGACGGAGATCGAGCGCAATCACCGGTCCTACATCGAATCGCTGGGGCGCTGAGCAGGACCCTACAAACGTGCCCGGCAAGGTGATGACGCTTGCCGATGCCGTCGACCGCTTTGTACCTGATGGCGCCTCTGTCGCCCTTGGCACCGCGCTCGAGCCGTTGATCCCGTTCGCCGCCGGGCACGAGATGATCCGGCAGGGTCGTCGCGACCTGGACCTCGTCGGACCGATCTCGGATGCGCTCTTCGACCAGCTCATCGGCGCTGGGTGCGTGCGCCGCGTCACAGCGGCATGGGTCGGCAACGTGTCAGAGGGCCTTGGTCACTGCTACCGCCGCGCGACCGAGGATCGGTTACCTCGGGCGCTGGAGGTCCACGACCACACCAATTTCTCGATCGCGCTGGCGCTGTGGGCTGCGGCATGGAACGTGCCGAGCTTACCCACGCGCACGCTGCTCGGGAGCGACGTCCTCGACACCAACCCAAACCTCAGCGTGGCCGGCGGGCTCGTGCACGTCACCGCGGTGCGGCCGGACGTGGCGGTGGTCCACGTCCAGAGGGCAGACGCTATGGGTCGCGCGCATGCATGGGGCCCGCTCGGTATCACCGAGGAGGCGGGGCTGGCGGCGCAGCGTGTCGTCCTCACGTGCGAGGAGCTCGTTGATGCGAGCGTGACGTTAAGCGATCCCAATCGCATCCTGCTCCCCGAGACGAAGGTCGTGGCCGTCGTGCACGAGCCGGGCGGCGCGCATCCATCGCCGGTGCAGGGCTACTTCAAACGCGACCACTCATTCTTCGGCGATTACGCCGCACAATCGCGCAGCATCGACGGTTTTGGTGCATGGCTCCAGCGATGGGTGCTGGACCTACCGGACAGAACCGCATACATGAAGCGGCTCGACGTCGAAGTCCTACGAATTAAGGGCCGCGCGATGTCCGCCCCTGCGAACTTTGCCGATGAGTAAGGGTGGCGCGCTTGCGTACACAGCGCAGGAGCTGATGGTGGCCGCCGCTTCGCGGGAGATTCGCGACGGCGACCTGGTTTTCGTCGGCATGCGACTGCCGATCCTCGCGTACGCGGTGGCTCGGAGCACCCACGCTCCGAACGCGCGCGGGCTGTTCGAGGTTGGGCTGATGCGCGATCGCCCGGCTTCGAAATTTCTCGGCACCATGGGTGATCCGCCGAACGTCGCCGGCGCGCTGTGGTCCACGCGCATGTCAAACGTGATGGCGCTCATGGCACAGGGGCTCGTCGATCTCGGCTTCATAGGCGGGGCGGAGGTGGATCGATTCGGCAACTTGAACACTTCGTACGTCGGATCGCCGGCGGCGCCCAGGGTCAAGCTGCCGGGGAGCGGAGGAGGAGCCGACATCGCGATCCTCAGCTGCCGATGGGTGACGCTCATGAGTCACGAACCCCGGCGGCTGGTCGATCGCGTGTCGTTCGTCACCTCGCCTGGTCATGGCGACGGGACGTCCGGCTGGCGCAAGCGAAACGGACTGCTCGGAGCCGGCCCTGCCGCCATCGTCACCACCCTGTGCGTCTTTCGATTCCCCGAGGGTGGTGGCGAAGCCTACCTCTGTTCCATCCACCCTGGCCACACACTCGACGAGGTGCGCGCGAACACCGGCTGGCCGGTGAAAACGCCGGCCGATTTGAGAGAAACGCCGGCGCCGACCGCATCGGAGCTGGGCGTCATGCGTCGATTACAAAATGCTGACGGAGCCGCAACCACCGTCTGACAGCGGACCGTCATATTGATCCTCGGCCACGAACTGGCGGCCCCGCCAGGTTGGTTCCTTTGGGAGGGGGGCGAAGTCAATGAGGGAGCGCGTAAGCGCGCAACCGAAAGAGGTGTCTAGATGAGTCCGTTCGCAGCAGTCGCCGTCAAGATCGCGGGCGCAGGCGCCGCAGCCGCCCTGCTGAGCGCCGGCATCGCCGGTGGCCTGGCGCAGGCCGCCACCCCAAACCCCACGCC
>JALZAL010000308.1 GCA_030948325.1 Candidatus Dormiibacterota bacterium | reverse complement strand
ACGGTCAACCGATTGGACGTCCACACCCGCGAAGCGAACCGGCGCAGCGGCCTGGCCGTCTCGGTTCTCAGCCGTTTGGTCTCGGGCGTCCGCCGGCCCCGGCAGCGGATTCTTGGCAGCGAGTTTGCCGGAGAGGTCGCGGCAGTCGGCGCAGCCGTCAGGGAGTTCTCGGTCGGTGACCGCATCTTCGGCTCAACCGGGCTCAGGTTCGGGGCACACGCCGACTTCATGTGCACACCGGAGAGCGCCCGAATCGCTCACGTGCCGGCCGGCATGAGCTTCGGAGAGGCTGCGCCGATCTGCGATGGAGCACTCAACGCACTTACCTGTCTGAAACAGGCTGATCTCCGCACGGGGCGCAGGATCCTTGTCTATGGCGCCTCCGGCGCCATCGGCACCGCGGGAGTGCAGCTGGCCAGGTATTACGGCGCCGACGTCACCGCGGTATGTAGCGCGAAAAACCTCGAGCTCGCGAGATCGCTCGGGGCGGACAAGGTGATCGACTACACGCAGGAAGACTTCACCAAGAACGGCGAGACGTACGACGTCATCTTCGACGCGGTGGGCAAGCTCTCGTTCACACGGTGCCTCGGCTCGCTCGAGCCTGGGGGTATCTACCTCCCAACCGATGGGATCGGGAATCTGATGCGGGCGCTCCTGCCCCAGCGGGCTGGAGCCAAGAGGGTGCTGTTCCAGATTCCGCCGCGGCAGACGAAGCAAGATGTCTTGTTCCTCAAGGAGCTGGTCGAGGCAGGAAAGTACCGGCCGGTCATCGATCGCTGCTACCCGCTGGAGGAAGTGATCGAGGCGACGCGGTACGTCGAAACTGAGCAGAAGACGGGGAACGTAGTGCTGTCTGTAGACGGTGCCAAGGGGAACCCATGAGAGCGGTTGTCTACGACGGTTACGGGCCAGGAGTCGCCAACACCAGGCGTACGTTGCGCGCCACCTCGACGTCCTCGTGCGCATGAACTACTAGCGTCCGGATAGTCGCGTTGGGGTTGCTGATGTCGCGATCTCCGACAGAATGCGAATTCAGCTCCGGATCGATCTCCAAGCCAAGAAAGCCCAGGTTGTTTGCGGCTGCCGCGCGTACGGCGGGGGAGTTTTCGCCCACGCCACCTGTGAAGACGAGCGCGTCGAGACCGCCCATCGCTGCGGCCATTGATGCGATGCAGCCACGCAGCCGGTGCATGTACACGTCGAAGGCCAGAGTCGCCTTCACGTCCCCCGCGGAGACACGGGATAGCACCTCGCGCATGTCGCCGGTTGAGGCCAGCGCCCGCAACCCGGACCGCTGGTCAAGGGCCTCGTTCAGCTCCGACTCCGTCAACGCCGCGTGCCTTTCGAGCCAAAGCAGCATTCCGGGGTCAACGCTTCCCGACCGCGTCGCCATGACCAAACCCTCCAGGGGAGTGAAACCCATCGTCGTGTCGACCGAGCGACCGCCCAAGACCGCCGCAAGCGAAGCTCCTGAGCCGAGGTGGCATGTGACCACCCGCAGCTCGCGCTCGGGCCTGCGGAGCAGCTGCGCAGCCATGCGTGCGGAATATGAGTGCGAGAAACCATGAAAGCCGTAACGGCGAATTCCGTGGCGCTCGCGCCAATCCTCCGGAATGGCGTATGTCGATGCCGCCGCCGGCATATCGGAGTGGAATGCAGTGTCGAAGCAGGCGACCGCGGGAACTTTTGGAAGTGCCTTGCCGACACCGGCTATGCCTGCGAGTGCTGCCGGGAGGTGGAGGGGGGCGAGATCAGTGATGGTGGCGAGGTAATCGACCAGGTCAGGCGTGATCCGGACCGACGCGGAATAGCGCGATCCGCCGTGAACCACCCGATGGCCCACGGCGTCGAAGCCCTTCATCGCTTGGATGGCCGTCGCCAGCTGCCCGTCCTCGAAATGCCCGCCGTGAGCATCGAATTCGCGTTTGGCGATGATGGTGTCGTCAGGGCCGATCAGGCTCACCTTGAGCGAGCTCGAGCCGGCGTTGATTACGAGTACGCGCACCCCGCGGCCTTAGTGCGGCCAGACCCAGTCGCGGATCTCAGGCGCATCCTCACCGAAGTCCCGCGTGTACTGCCGATGTCGAATCCGCCCGTCAGCCATTTGCTGACGGATGTGGGCCGCTTTCGAACCGAGGCCTGGAACCTGATCGATCACGTCCATCACCAGGTGGAAGCGATCGAGGTCGTTGAGCATCACCATGTCGAACGGAGTCGTGGTCGTCCCCTCCTCCTTGTAACCGCGCACGTGGATGTTGGGATGGTTGCTCCGCCTGTAGGTGAGGCGATGGATCAACCATGGGTAGCCGTGATGCGCGAAGATGACCGGCCGGTCCGTGGTGAAGAGGGCGTCGAACCCACCGTCCGACAGGCCATGAGGGTGCTCGCTGGCGGGTTGCAGGCGCATGAGGTCGACGACATTCACCACGCGTACGTTGAGGTCGGGGAAATGGCGCCGAAGTAGGTCGGTCGCGGCGAGGGTTTCGAGCGTCGGAGTATCTCCGGCGCAGGCCATTACGACGTCGGGATCGCCGCCCTGGTCGCTGCTTGCCCAGTCCCAGATGCCGATTCCGCGAGTGCAGTGCACGACCGCCGACTCCATAGAAAGGTAATTGAGCGCGGGCTGCTTGCCGGCCACGATGACGTTCACGTAGTTGCGGCTGCGCAGGCAATGGTCGGTTACGGATAGCAGCGTATTTGCGTCGGGGGCGAGATAGACGCGAATGACCTCGGCCTTCTTGTTGGTGACGTGGTCGATGAAGCCAGGGTCCTGGTGCGAGAAGCCGTTGTGGTCCTGGCGCCAGACATGTGACGAGAGCAGGTAGTTGAGAGATGCGATCGGCCGTCGCCACGGGATGTCGCGGGTGACCTTCAGCCATTTGGCGTGCTGGTTGAACATCGAATCGACGATGTGGATGAACGCTTCGTAGCAGTTGAACAAGCCATGGCGGCCTGTGAGCAGATAGCCCTCGAGCCAGCCCTCGCACAGGTGCTCGCTCAACACTTCCATCACACGCCCTTCCGAGCCCAGGTGATCGTCGCCGGGCAGCGCCTCGGCGTCCCACGCTCGACTGGTCGTTTCGAAGACGGCGCCGAGACGGTTCGAGGCGGTTTCGTCCGGCCCCATGATCCGGAAGTTGTGCGGGTTTTGAGCGATGACGTCGCGCAGATAGCCGCCGAGGACGCGGGTCCCTTCGCTGGTCGTGGTCGCCGGCTTGGGCACGGCCACCCCGTAATCCCGGAAGTCGGGAAGACGGAGGTCTTCCAGCAGCTCGCCACCGTTGGCGTGGGGATTTGCGCTCATCCGGCGCAGACCGCGCGGCGGTAGCTCCGCGAGCTCCTTGACCAAACGACCCTTCTCGTCGAACAGCTCGTCTGGGCGGTAGCTGCGCATCCAGTCCTCCAGGATGCCGATGTGTTCAGGCTTGGACTTGAAATCGGTGACGGGGACCTGGTGTGCCCGGAACGTTCCCTCGACGGCGAGCCCATCGACCGTTTTGGGTCCGGTCCAGCCCTTTGGTGTGCGGAGCACGATCATCGGCCAGCGGTGATGTGCGCGATCTCCGCCTGCACGGGCTTCGCGGTGGATTCGTGCAATCTCGTCGAGGCAGCTGTCAAGCCCGGCCGCCAGCGCCTGATGCACCGCCTCGGGCTCCTCTCCGGTCACGAACAGCGGTGCATGGCCGTAGCCCTCCAGCAGGCGAGTCAGCTCGTGGTCTGGCAGTCGCGCCAGCACCGAAGGGTTGGAGATCTTGTAACCGTTCAAGTGCAGGATCGGGAGCACGGCACCGTCCTGCCGCGGATTCACGAACTTGTTCGAATGCCAGCTGGCGGCGAGGGGTCCGGTCTCCGCCTCGCCGTCGCCGACGACGCAGAACACCGTCAGCCCGGGGTCGTCGAACGCCGCGCCGTACGCATGCACGAGCGCATAGCCGAGCTCGCCCCCCTCGTGAATGGAGCCCGGCGTTTCTGGAGCGACATGGCTTGGGATCCCCCCCGGAAACGAGAACTGTCGGAACAGCTTCCGCAGCCCATCGGCGTCCCGCGTGACGTCGGAGTAGACCTCCGAGTACGTGCCTTCCAGGTAGGCGTTCGCAACCGCCGCGGGGCCGCCATGACCCGGGCCCATGATGTACATAGCGTCGAGGTCGCGCTTCTTGATGACGCGGTTCACGTGTGCGTAGATCAGGTTCAGGCCAGGGGTCGTTCCCCAATGTCCGAGCAAGCGTGGCTTGATGTGCTCGAGCTTCAGAGGCTCGGCCAGCAGAGGGTTGTTCAGAAGGTAGATCTGTCCCACGGACAGGTAGTTCGCGGCTCGCCAGTAGGCGTCGATGAGGCGCAGGTCGTCTGAGCTCAACGGCGAGGTTTCTGACACTGTCCCGCCCCGTGCGGTCGCGCGCCGGCTCCGATCCCCTGTTGTCATTCTCTGATTCTCCCAGGCCATCATGCCGGACCAGCGAGATGCAGGGCGTGTCGTCCCTTGACTGCGTGGTCGACGGTATGGATACCGCTGGGACGACACACATTTCAAGGTGGCCATGTAACCTGAGTCAAAGGAGCTGGAGCAGATGGAAGACAAGAACGCGAAGGAGGCCTGGAACCGCTTCCGGACGGATATGAAATCGCTGGCGGCCGAGCTGCACCGCCATTACAAGGACGCGGACGACGAGACGAAGGCGGCGCAGATCAGCGGCTCGTTGCGGGAGATCGGCCAGGCGACCGAGAAGTTCTTCGGTTCGCTGGACACGGCGACCAGTGACCCGGATGTGCGGGCCAGCACGAAGCAGGCGGCGCGATCACTTGCTGCTGCGGTGTCTGGCACGTTTCGCGAGGTCGGCGAGGAGCTGGACAAAGCCCTCCGGCAGAAGACGTCTCCCAAGTAGCGCTTCGCCTGGCAATTCGGTTAGAGCCTCGAAGCGAAGTGCGAGAGAAGGAGATCTGAATGGACGACCAGGCGTCCGGCCGGCGTACGCGCTTTCGTACGCGCTATCGGAACCGGGGCTGTGGCTGCGGCTGCGGCGGATTCGTCTTTGTGCTGACGGTGGGCATTGCCTTGAGCCTGTTCCACGCAGGCATCGGAATCGGGGTGTCGGTGCGCATACCGTTTACCCAAAGCAACGTGACGGTTGCCGCCTCGGTGGGCGAGAAGAACAAGGCGGTAGAAGCGCTGCCGACGTACACACAAGGGAGGCTCGGTGGAAACCAGAACCTCTTCAACAACTCGACGACCATAACTATCGGGCCGGCCGAGGGCGCGGCGCTGATCATTATTGGTAAGCAGGACGATGCGCCGGCAGTGGACCTACACCTCGAGGTTCGATAGACCCCGATCACGAAACTTGTCGAGTCGATTTAGCATCTGTTGACACCCCTCCCTGGTCGGTTCAAATTGACGCCATCGAGCGGTCAAGGAGAACGTATGGATACACCGACCACCTACTTTCACTGGGGTTTCATTCTCATCTCGCTGCCGAACCTGCTTGTGATTGCGGGAATGATCGTGCTCTTTGCGATCGCGTTGATTGCTCCGTTCCCACACACCGAAGAGGGCGACGATGACCGCCACAACTGACCCGCAGGGATCACCGACCCATGATCCCAAGAGCTGGACGTGGCGACTTCGCCAGGCAATCGACCGCCACCTCCCGATGCATCATCTCCTTCCCGACCGGCAGCCGTATTACGTCGGGTCGTGGGTTTACGTCTTCGGCGTCGTCACCATCGCCGCCCTGGTGTGGGTGATCGTGAGCGGCGTCGTCCTTTCGTTCATGGGACCGCAGTGGTGGCACGGCTCGAGTCTCGGGCGATTCTTCAACAGCCTCCATTTCTGGTCGGTGCAGCTCTTTTTCATCTTCATGGTGCTGCATTTGTGGGGCCAATACTTCATGGCGGGCTGGCGCCACGGACGTGCCGCCACCTGGATGATCGGAGTGGTCATCTTCGGCATCAGCATTTTGACCGCCTTCACGGGCTATATGTCGCAGCAGAACTTCGACGGGCAATTCATCGCTGTCAACGCCAAGGACGCGATGAACGCTGCCGGCGTCGGCGCTTTCTTCAACGTCTTGAATTTCGGTCAGATGTACGGGCTGCACGTGATGCTGCTGCCCATCGGGGTCACCATCCTGGTGGTTGCCCACATCGTCATGGTGCGCACGCGCGGGGTCGTGAAACCGATCGACCCAGAAGGGGGTGCGCTGTGATCAAGCCAATGGGCGCAACTCAGGAGGAGTACTACCGGGACGTTCGGATGGTGCCTTACGACCTCGTCAAAGAGCTGGCCATCGCTCTCGGGGCGGTGGCGGTGATGGTCATTTTGCTGGCCGCCATCCTATCCTCGCCTGACGTCGGTCCCGTGACGATAGCGGCGTGGTCGAAAGGTGACCCCGTGGATTTCGTGACCACCGCTTCCAATGAGCTCGCAGGCACTTCCACGAGTGCCGCTTACGGCCCTCCCTACAACTCCGCCGGCCCCGGACAGAGCTGGGGGCCGATCGCGCCCCAGAAGTGGTTTGGGGTTCGTATCCCTGTCGACCCGGCCAACGCGTTCGTGATCGAGCCGTTGCAGCGGGCGAGCTTCAGCAACAAGGCCCTGGGCGCCGCCCTGAGCACGTGGCAGGGTGCAACTGCGGACCAGCAGACCAAGTGGCTCGATGCTTACTCGAAGGCTCTTACCAGCGCCACCGTGGCGGACGGCAGCGTGACAGTTGCCACCGGCGACTACGGGCCGCTTCCCGTGATGATGACGAGCCTTCTTGGCAGCGCGCAGGCCGGCGCACTCGATGGCCTGCTCGTGATCAACGGACGCTTCTATCAAACCGACTACACACAGCCACTGCTGTTCATGGGCGACGGCACCTACTTCGCGGGCCTCGCTGCCCAGGCGCACCTGACGGGCAGCCAGTGGGGAATGATGAACGAGACCGGCAGCTACCCGGGCCAGACCTGGTTGTGGCTGTACACGATGTGGTACCAGGTGCCACCGTTCACGAGCTCAACCGGCTTCCTGGGCCTCAACTCGTCCAATGCAGACCTCGGGATCATCATCCTGATGACCCTTCTCACCGTCGCGCTGGCTCTCGTGCCCTTCATCCCGGGCCTGCGCGACATACCCCGCTGGTTGCCGATTCACCGGCTGATCTGGCGCCAGTACTACGCCCGACGCACGCGAGCGGTTCGCCCGTAGCCTGCTGCCGGCGGGACACGCGAAAGGGTCGCGGCAAGCGGCCCTGTCCTTTCTGACCAGGGGACCGCACGCGTTTTTTCACACTATCGAGTGAATAGGCCGGGCGCTGGAGGCGGTTGTCTTCTAAAGGCAACAGGCGTAAGGAGAATCGGCATGAGGCAGGTTTCGCTCGGCAAGCTGGGAGGTCTCTCGGAGCCGCTGAACCAGGCAAGGCCACTCATCGCAACTGAAAAGGAGAAGGTTGAATGTCTCGTCTGACCAACCGCCTTATGACTGCCCGGATCTGGAGGGGCGCCGTCAGGCGAGAGGATGGCGACGCATACGCCGCATACATGGAGGGCACAGGTATGGCCGGGTATGTCAAAACACAGGGCAATATCGCTGCTCTGATGCTGCGAAGGGACGACAGCGAACGGTCGGAGTTTGTGATGGTCACCTTATGGGAGTCAATCGACGCCGTCAGGGCTTTCGCGGGGAAGGAGCCGAACAAGGCGGTGTTCTACCCGGAGGACGATCACTTTCTCGTCGAGCGGGACCTCACCGTCACCCACTACCGGGTGATGTCGGCTTCCGGCCTCGCTCTCGACCAGGAGGCCGGTCAAAGCTCTTGAGAGCCCTCTTCCGCAAGAAGTTGCCGGCGCACTCGTTATTAGCGGTACCCTCCCAAGGTTATGGCCCCCGGTCACTCGGGGCCGGGGGTCATTCTTGTATTCAGGCGGGGTCACCTGTTCGATGGTTTACGCGCTCACCGACTCTTCGAGCGTGCGACCGGTCGCTGAGCGGCGTTCCTCCGCGGCGTTCTCTCATGCCTCTTCGATAGGAACGGATCAGAGATCCCCACTCCGAGGACGGCCGCGGCTGCGATCGCTCCATCGATCAGGTTGGGCAGGAACGGCGCCACCAGGCTGAACACCACAAGAAATGCGATCGCGACGATCCTTGACCACGGCCGAACGTGCCAGACGGCCACTTTGAACATCGCATGGCCGGTAAGAAAGATTGCGGATCCGCCGACCAACATCAGCGCCGTCGCGACGCCTGCGGCCGAGCCGGGGTGTGCCACTATCGCGTGGTCGCCGGCGGCGACCGCGATGATGCCGCCGATCATGACCGGGTGAATCGAGTGATAAGCAGATCGCCCCAGGCGGCCAGGATCTTTTGAGGTCGCGATCACGCTCTCGGCCACCTCAGCGCTTCTGTCGAAATACACCCACCACATTCCGACGGACGCGCTGAACGCGACGACCATGGCGGTCAGCTCGCCGATGCCGAAATTTGCGAGCCCGGACAGGCCGGCGCCGATGACCACAATTGATTCGCCCAGGGCGATTAGTACGAACGACTGGCAGCGCTGAGCCATGTGGCCGCCCTCGATATTCCACTCGCGTGTTGTCGATCGACCGAGGCCCGGCACATAGAACCCCACCACGCTCCCGGCCACATCGACGCCGACGGTAAGCAGCCAGAGAAGCTCCCGTGTGGTGCCGTGCGCCAGGCCGCCGGCGACAGCGAGGCATCCGCTGACGATGCACCAGGCCAGGATCCTCTCGTAGTTCCTCCTGAGGGTCTCACCGTGCAGCGCGATGACGGCGAAGACGCTGCGTCCGATCTGCATCCCGGCGTAGGCCCCACCGACAGCCAGACCTCGGTCGCCAAAGGCGCCCGGAATGCCTGCCGACAGGATGAGGCTGACGAGCATCAGGGCAAGTAGCAGGACTCGGACCGCCGGTCGGTCGGGATCCAGCCAGTTGGTGAGCCATGCCGTGTACGACCACGCCAACCAGACCATCGCGAGCAGGAGCACGGTCTGCAGAGCTCGCTCGATGGACGTGTGATCGAGAAGGAAGTGGGAGAGCTGTGTCACCGCGAAGGCGAAGACGAGGTCGAAGAAGACTTCTATGCGAGTTTCGCCACGGACGCCGGTGTGCGCTCGGAGGATCGGCACGCTTGGCGAGCAACTCTAGCGGCCGTCAGGCCGTCAATGCCGCCGCGCGACTATCGACTATTCTCCCGGGACCTGTGGTCAGGCATTGTCGTCTCGATTTGCCCGTTTCTCGTCAGGGTGTCCGGTGTTGCCGAACGCGATCCGATCCCGAACCACCTGAGCGCGTCCCAGCAGGCGGGCTCTCTGGACCGCATCCTCTCCGAAACGATCCCGGATGACGTCGATTGCTTTTTCCAGACGTGCTGCGCGAGGTGGGGAGGGATCCGCGAAAAGGTTCATCTGCCCTGCGACTCCCTCGCTCAGGCCCGCGACCCCGACGCCCAGGGTTCCAACCGCACGTCGTGGGTCGCGCGCCG
>JALZAL010000216.1 GCA_030948325.1 Candidatus Dormiibacterota bacterium | reverse complement strand
CCCTCCATTTCTTCGGCTTCCTACTCATCGCACTCGCACTAATCCCCGTCGTCTTCGTGTTTGCCTGGCTCTTCAGGGGCGATAGCAAGTGGCGTCGCTACGAGTGGTACTCCCTTGTCACCGGAATCGCTGAAATCGCGGTGGTCGTTATTCCCGCGAATGGACCGAGCAACACTGGCACTGCATCCGCCTCCGCCTACCCGCTCTGGTTCGGCCCAGCCTCAATGCTGGAGCTCGTGATCGCCTTCGCCTGGCTGGAATTGGTGGCGATCCGGCTCTGGCTGCTTTCGCTGCAGCGCGCCCCCGACCGAGAGGGCCCTGCTTCAGTCGCTGCGTGACTAGGATGGCCAGCGCTAACACCTTGCCGTCGGGCGACAGCCCATGGTAGCGGCCGCAAATGCTCAGTCTTTAAGGAGTTCCTGAGGACATTCGAAGACAGAGGGGTGAGGTCAATGATCTTCGGCGCACATGTGATCGTATACAGCAAAGATTCGACGGCTGATCGTGCCTTCTTCCGTGACGTCCTCGGGTTCTCATCGGTAGACGCCGGCCACGAGTGGCTGATATTTGCCCTCCCTCCGGCGGAACTGGCCGTTCATCCCGCCGACGAGAATGCTGGGCACGAGCTGTACTTCATGTCTGACGATCTGAAGGCGGACATGGCTGCACTCGCCGATAAGGGCGTACGGTGCTCTGACGTGCAGGAAGTGAGATGGGGCTCGGTTACGAGGATCCAACTTCCGAGCGGGGGCGAGGTCAACCTCTACCAGCCGGGGCATCCGTCGCCGTTGGTACAGACCTCGCATTAGTGCAGTGCCCATTTGTGCCCTGATCGATCAGGGTGGCGATGAGCGCGACGCAGAACTCCATGCGTTACGAGCGCGGAGTGGCAATCCGAAGGCGGTTGCCGTCCGGGTCCTCGACATCGCACTCGCGGCCGGCGAGTTCGTTCTCGTCAACCGTGACTCCGAGTACGGCGGCGATTGAATCGATGTCGCGCACATTCAGGTGAATGAGGGTGTTCGGAGTCGCGTCACCGCTGTGCTCTGAGAGGTAGATTCTCACGCTCCCGCGCGCAATCGATACGAAAAGTGGAAACGACGGCTCGAACTGATGCTCCCATTCCTTCTGAAATCCAAGCTGCTCGTACCACGCGACGGCACGCCCGGCGTTTTCGACGCGCAGGACGGGAATGACCTCTTCGTCCATTAGCCGATGACTGTACGAAATCGAAAGCCCCCGTAAGCCTCGGCAAAGTGTTCGGGGAAGCGGGACTTGAACTTTGACCAGCTGGAATCCGTACACCTTTAGGAAATACCGGCCCGCGCGGTGGACCTGACCGATCTGGGGTTCGAGCCTCCGGCTGGCCGCGGCTTCGCGATCCAGACTGATTTTTGCCGTCCTTCAACCAGCGCCCGGTAGATGGTCGCGCGCCCACCCCTGTGCACGCGCAACCTCGCCGACGCTGGCCAACTCAGGGCTGCAGGTACGTTCCAGGCACGGCGACGCTTGTGCCGTCAGCTCGCACTATCAGCACGTGCACCGATGGGTGAACGGTGCTGTTGAGCGCGTCCTGCAGGAAGAGCGCGAACGCGCCACCGCCCGGCTGGGCAAGCGCGGCGGTGAGCTCGTCCGGACCACTCGAACGCCAGATCACAGAGCCCGTCTGGAGGCTGACGAGGGCAAGCCCGGTCGGCACGCCTGAGGCAAAAGGCGACGTGTTGACGAGCGCCACCGAATTGTCCTGGCTGAAGGCGATTACGCCGAAGCTCGGATCCAGATTGAGGACCGCGCCGCCGTCGGATGCCCGGATGATCGCCGTCGACGGTGCCGCGCCGCCGAGCAGCGACCCGCTGGAGGTGGCCGAGCTCTCCGCGATCAGCTTGGAGTCTGGGCTGGCGACGATGTTGGCCAGGACGTTCGGGTCGAACGTCTGGTGGCTCAGGATCGCTCCGTCGGACAGCCTGACCACCCAGAACTGGGACGGTCGGCCGAAGTAGTTGTAGACGAGCACCGCCCTGTCGCGGCTGGGGCTGCAGCTACTGAAGGCGATCGCGATGATCCCGGACTGGACCACCGACGGATCGATGGCCACGGCATGCAGCTCCGTCGGGGCAGCGCCAGGGCTCCTGAACCCGACATGCCACTGGCCTGAGTTGTAGTCCAACGTGCAGAGATGCTTTCCATCGTCAGCCCACACCTGGCTCTGGAACTGATCGGAGAAGCTGTCCGTGACGGGCGCGCCGAGGCGGTCGAACAGCTGCTGCGCGGTGGCCTTCGCCGCCGCGGTGATGAAGCCGGAGCCGTCCGGCGCTTGAAGGAAGTACAGGTTGTCGCCGAGCGGCGCCGCCAGCTTGATCGTGCCGCGCGGTCGCCCTGTCCAGTCGAAAGCGTTGTACCACCCTGGATGCGTCGGGTCGGACACGTAGATCAGGGCCACACCGGCCGGTGGCACGCCGTAGTCGACTTGCGGGCCGGAGGTGGGGGTGGCCCTCGGATGAGCCGGAACGCCGCGCCCAGCCAGGCGGGTCGACATTAGGCCGGCCACGACAAGAAGGCCGATCAGCGCTGCGGCCGCCACCGCCAGCCACTCATAGTCAGGGCGGCGACGTGGCCTTGCCGCAACCGCGGCGCGGATTTCGTTCCCAAGCGTCGGCGCCGGGCCGTGCGCGGCCTGCTCGTTTTGGAACGCATCGCGGATCTTGGTGCGCAGGTCGTCCATCAGCTCTCCTCCAGATCCGGGCGCAGCTTCTTGGCGGCTCGATAGACGCGTGTCTTGGCCCCGGCGGGGCTGAGGCCGAGCACGGTGCCGACCTCTTCGAAGGGAAGATCGAGGTAGAAATGCAGGAAGAGCGCCAGCCGGTCGTCGACCGGCAGCCTGGAGAGGGCACGCTCGAGGTCGGTGGTGCTGGTTTCAGGATCGGTCTGCACGCTCTCGATATGCGACAGGCGGATCACCGACCACCAGCGGGTGCGCCGCATGCTGCGGCACTGGTTGGCGACGATGGCGAGGAACCACGCCCTGGCGGACGTTTCTGCGTGCAGCCGGCCCAAGTTACGCCACGCTTTGAGGGCGGCCTCCTGGACCGCGTCGTGGGCTTCGTCTGGTTGGCGCAGGATCGCCAGAGCGGTGCGGTATCCGGCATCAAGATGCGGCCCGACCAGGGTGTCGAAGTCTGCTCCGACGGCTTGATAACTCATCACCTGTTGCACATCGCCCTCACCACTAAGACGCAGGCGGAGGGAGGTTGGTTTCAGCGTTGGTCGGCTGCAGGTGGCCCCACCGCGGCGTAAGAGGGCAAAACTCGCTCCGGCCCGCTGCGGGCTTTTGCCGCCTCAGCCTCGGGACGATCAGATCGGCAGCTAGCCAGAGTTGTCGGGCAGCTGGGACAGGGGCTAAGTCCGTACACCTTAAGGAAGTACCGGACATCCGGCGTTGATCTGCACGACCTGCTGAACGATGGAGGGTTCTTTACGCAGGACTTCTAAATTGCTCCGTGGAGAGCAGACTCTTTGCGTGGTTCATCGCGCTTCTCGTCGGTCAGCCGGAGCTCTTTGGATGACCCTCTATGGGGCCGGGTCGTCATCGGTGGTCTGGTGGGGAGCGGGGGCTGCGCCGGTCGTCCTCGCAATTTGGGCATCCGTGACCGCGGTATTGGGTCTCATCGGGATCGTTCAGTTCAATCGGATCCACAAACTGTGGGGTACTCCCGCTGCGCGGCGGAAATTCGATAGAGTCCTAGCTCGCAACGTAGGGGCCGTGATTTTGATCTATACAATCGCGGAAGGCGTGTCTGCGGGGGCCCTCCTTGCATTGCAGCACGATGCACTCATTTTCCCGATCGCGGTTGGCATCGCCGGCGTGCACTTCTTCGCGTTCGCGAGAGTGCTCGATACCTGGCAGTACTACGTCACGGGCATCTTGGACTGTCTCGCTGTCGCCATCACCTTGCTGCTCGCGAGTTCTGATTCCAAAGTTGGCGCAATGCCGTCGTGGATTTTCTATCCACTCGTTGGGGGCGGCGCGGCCTTGTTCGTCACCGCTGGCCTGATGTTCTACGAGAGCGGGCTGATACTGATGGGCATCAGCCATACGGCCCGAGAGGCCGCGCGCGATTAAGAGCTTTTGTATACCTGGGCCAAATACAGCACCTGAAGGTCTTGACCACAATATGCTCGCAGGCGTATCTACTCTTCGGCCGTTTTCTTGAGGCCCTCCAGTGTTGGTCCCCAGTTGTCCTTCGCCATCTTGTCGGCTTCTGCCTGGGTCGCGTTGTTGTCCTGGGTGAGGGTCACTGTGGTCTTGCCATCGTGCTCCGCCAGCGCATAGGTGACGGTGTGGTAGTTCTCAGGCTTGTCGTCACTGCCGCCCATCGGGCTCCAGTGGGTGTATTTCAAGAGCTTCTGCAGCTCGACCTCAAGAACAGCGCCTTTGTCCTCGTATGACTCCCCTTTCCATTCCCCCTTCCAACTGATCGGGCTGCCCACCTTCCAGTCCGTAGACATGTTGGTCCCATGCATATAGAGCTTGACCTTATCGGGATTGGTTAGAGCGTCCCAGACCTTCGCCCTCGGCGCGTCGATCGTCACGGTTTTGATCGCCTCGAATCCTTTCGGCATCTCTGTTCCCTCGTTCAGGAGTCCCCAACCGCCGGACAGCTGGTAACTCGCCGTCTTCACTAATCGCAGATCTCCCCAAGCGAATCTCTGCCGGCTCAACGTCTATCAACGGAGGCTAACACCCGCTCCTGTACGTCGCCCAATCCGAGCAGGACGGACACCCTGCCGCGTACCCCGGGGTCAAATCCGGGGCCTCCGACCAGCTTATGAAGTCAGATCCGGCGCGCCGTCGTACTCGTCGTGACGGTGCCACCACATACCCGTCTCGTTGCGACCGAGTGGTGCGCGGTCGAGCCACTGATACATACCCCACAGGCCGTCTATCCCGCGCGCGTACGCCGAGTAGGTGTGGTACACAACGCCGTCCTCGAGCGCAAACGCGCTCACGCCGGGCCCTTCGCTCCTGTACGTCGCCCAATCCGTTCCGACGCTTGAGAGGAGAGCAGCGATGAACGGATTGTCTTCGCCGCCCTGCAGCATCCGTAAGTCCACCTCGCGGAAGTTGTACTCGACGGCTCCCGCGTTCCAGTCCTCCTTGGTGGCCGCCGCCTGGAAGTCATAGTTGAAGTCGCTGTCGAACGACGACGCCCAGGGGAAGCTCCATCCCATCCGCTGCTTGTACGCATGCAGCTTCGCGAACGGAGCTCGCGACACTGCGCACAGCGTGACGTCGTGGTTCGCGAGGTGGACGACCGAGCCGTTGAAGCCGTCCGCAATCGCCGAGCAGGACGGACACCCTGCTGTGTAGTCGGGCCCGAACATGAAGTGGTAGATGAGGAGCTGCGAGCGCCCTCTGAACAGATCGGCGAGGGACGCTTTGCCCCCGTCGGTCTCGAAGATGTACTCCTTGTCGATTCGAACCCAGGGCAGCTCCTGCCGCCGTTGCGCCAGCTCGTCGCCACGCCGCGTCAGCGCCTTCTCGTCCTCGAGCAGCTCCAGGCGGGCCGCAAGCCACTGTTCGCGTGTTCCGATCTTGTGGTTGTTCATTCCTTCTTCCTTTTGTGGTTACAACAGGTTGCTGTGGCCCGCGCCACCGATGACGAAGGCCATCGACGGCGTGAGTCCGGGAATCGACGAGGGCGCGATGAGGATCAGGATTCCAAATCCGACGATCGCCAGCGCCACCGGCAAATCGACGGCGCCTTTCGTGGGCAGGAGCTTCTGGGCGAGGACGAGGAGGGCGATTACGGACATCCAAAAGACGCTCATGGCGCTCACCGCCACCAGCACCAGCATCAGCCCGATGCTCGAGCCGACGCAGCAGAGCCCGTACTCGAATCCAGAGCCGGCGCTCTCGCGGCAGAGCCGGCGGAAATGCTGCTTGAGCGGCGTGAGCTCGTAGATGCCTGCCGCGATCACAAGCGCGCCGGCGGCCAAAGACCCGTGCGGGCGGTACAGCGCAAACACGACGACACCCACGAGTGTCCAGACGGCAAGGTACGACCCGACGAAAAGCGGCACGGCGCGCACACCGGTGGCATGAGCGCGTCTCAAGACTGCCGGAGCCGCACCCGGCAGCATCATCGCCGCCATCATCGACGCCCACAACACGGCAAAGAACGTGAACGGACCGAGCGTGGTCGCAACGCCCATGTCCGTACCGTTCATCTGCCGGACCGCCACGACCCACGATGCGGCGGCGAGCCCGAGCGTCGCCGTCAGCACCGCTGCCGTCGCGGCTGTCCTGGCGCTCGTCCGCGCGTTCGCGACCGCGTTGTTCAAAAGCATGGTTCCTTCCTTATTCCTCCACGAATTTCTTCAGACGACCGAGCGCTTCGTCCCATCGCTTCGAGACGTGCTCGAGATAGGTTCGCGCTACTTCCATTTGTTCTGGCTCGAGCTCCCAGATGCGCTCGCGCCCACGCCGTAGATCCGAGACGAGCCCGGCTGTGGCGAGCACGGTCAGGTGCTTGGTAATCGCCTGCCGCGTGACAGCAGATCCGGCGGTCAGCCGGGTGATCGAGAGAGGGCCATCGGAGCTCAGTCGGGCCACCAGCGCCAGACGGGTTTCGTCGCCGAGCGCCGCAAACACCGGCGCAGCGCGAGAGACCTCGCGCCAGGGGGCGCTATGAAGCGACATATCGCGCGATGTTCTGAAGTTGCTCAGCCCACCCCGCGTCGTTCATGCGGAATGCTTCAGCACGCCTGGCGGCGGGGATGCGATCGAAGCCTGACTCGACCACGGTGAGCCGGGTGCCTTCCTCGACGTCTTCGAGTTGGAACTCGACCAGCGTGGTGGGCTCGCTCGAATAGTCCACGCCGGGTTCGAAGGCGTACGGATGCCAGCGGTACGACATCCTGCTCTCGGGATCCATCCGCTCGATGACGATCTCGACCGTCACGTTCCCGTGGCCGGGCAGCTCGAACTGGCCATCGGCGCGGGCGCCTGGTAAGAAGGCACCCTCCAGCTTGATGCCGAACCAGGCGCTGAACTGTTCGAGGTCGGCAAGTGCGTGCCAGACGCGCGTGCGCGGTGCGCGCAGAACGATCTCTTTCTCGATGCGGTCAGTTGAGTTATGCAACTTCATGGTTGCATCTTATGGGGCCGGCGCCAAAAACGCAACCGGTGAATTGCATATCCACAGTCTTTAGTCCGAGCCTGCTCCCCGGCCCCTACGCGGGCGATGGGCTCAAGGCATGAGCTCGACGTACCCCTCTGTTCCATGCACGCGGATCCGCTGCCCGTCCCGGATCAACCGGGTAGCATGTTCCACCCCCACGACGGCCGGCAAACCGTATTCCCGCGCGATCACTGCGCCATGGGTCATCACGCCCCCGACCTCCGTCACCAGGCCCGTGATCGCGACGAACAGGGGCGACCAGCTGGGGTCCGTGTAGGCCGTGACCAGGATGTCGCCCGGTTCGAGATCGGCCTCCGCCATGTCATGAATGACGCGGGCCCGCCCCTCGATGATCCCGGCGGAAACCGGTAGGCCGACCAACGCTCCAGTCGGAAAGTCATCGCGCCGGTACACCCCGGCGACGACCTCGCCATCCGACGTGAACACCCGGGGTGGCGTCAGCGCTTGATAGGACCTGAACGCCTCCTTACGCCGGCTGATCAGCTGATCATCCACGCGGTTTGTGCGCACGAGGTCGTGGAGCTCCTGGAAGGTGAGATAGAAGACGTCCTCCCTCTCACGTAGCATCCGCGCCTGTACCAGGCGCCCCGCCTCTTCCAGGAGGGCCTGCTTGTAAACGAAGTAGCGGCTGACCATGCCGAACTTCGGATACTCCCGGTACCCGATGAAGGTCCGGACGCGGTCGATCATCCGCTTGGCCTCGTCGGCTTTCTGCTCTCCGTCCGGCAGGCCCCGCAAGCGCTCCAGCAGATCCCGCTCCTTCGCCGACGCCTCCCGCCGCCCTTGCTCGAAGCGCTGCTTCCCGGCGCCCGGCTCGAAGTTCTTGATGTTGCCGAGGATCAGGGGCAAGAGCGTGGTGGGGCGTTCGCTCCACCGCGGCCTCGTGATGTCGATCTCGCCGGCGCAGCGCATGCCGTACTTGTCGAGGAAGGCCCGGATGGCGTCCCGCGCTTCCCGCCCGCCCGGACGCTTGGCCAGCTCGTCCAGGAAGTCCTCGTCCTCGACTTGTTGGAGAAAAGCCACCACCTCCGAATGCGGGCGGATCACGTCCGCAACGTCCAGGAGCGCCAGCCCCATCTCCGAGGTGACGTTGTGGCGGACGGACCGCGCCAGCGTGTCGGCAGCGTTCTTCTCGCCCAGCCACGCCTGCAGCTTCCCGTTGAGCCACCATGTGGCCTCCATCGCGCTCATGAAGACCTGGTGGCTTTGCGGATCGAGCAGGATCCGCCTCAGCTCCTGGATGTCCGCCAGGATGAAGTCGAGCAGCGCGGAGCCGGACTTCCCACGGATGTCGCTCTTCAACTTGGCGATGGAAGCCTCACTGCGCTCCATCAGCCCAGTGACGATGGCCGGATCGGTCTCGATGGGGGCGGGCATGCCGCCACCCCGCGCGGAACCTGGACTTTCGTCCCCGAGGGTGGGGATGAAGTCGTCGCGTTCGAGGATGGTCTCTAGCGCGTCCCCGACCAGAGGATCGGATTTCCCAATGACCTCCAAGAGACCGGCGCGGCGCGCTGGCGACGCCAAGTCCGAGGCGACGTCGACGAACAGCCTCCCGCCGGCCACATACATCGGGCGAGGTGTGGTCAGCTGCCAAAAGGAGAGCCCCAGGGGCTTGATTGCGTCGGTCATCATCTGCGCATGACCGACAGAGACGTAGACGTGGTTCTCTTGGTCGCCGGCCGCGGGGATGGGGAACAGTGTGGTGATCGGCCGGCTCTGGACGATCTGGAAGTCATCATCGACCAGGCACCATTCGATGTCCTGGGGGAGGCCGAAGTGCTTCTCGATCCGGCGTCCCAGCTGAGCGAGTTGCACGACCTGCGCATCCGTCAGTGCCGGCTGCTCCTGACGCTCCGGCTCGATCGGCAGCTCCTGCGTTCCGCCGGCCGGCGAGGCGTGGATGGCCAGCTGCTTGGTGGCGATTGCTTTGGCGACGATCTCGCTTTCGCGCACCCGGTAGACGTCCGCGTTCACCCGGCCTGAGACCAGGGCCTCGCCGAGTCCGAAGGCGGCCTCCACGGAGACGACCTTCCGGTTTGACGTGACGGGGTCGGCCGTGAAGAGGATGCCGGCCGCCTGCGGGAAGACCATCCGCTGCACGATCACGGCCATTTGCACTTTCCGCTGGTCGAATCCATTCCGGAGGCGGTAGGTCACGGCCCGCTCGGTGAAGAGCGAGGCCCAGCACCGGCTGATGTGCTCGAGGATCGCCGCCGGCCCCACGACGTTCAGGTAGGTGTCCTGCTGGCCGGCGAAGGAAGCCGTCCGCAGGTCCTCTGCTGTCGCACTTGATCGGACCGCGTAGGCAGCTTGTTCGCCGAGCCGCGCGAGCGAGCGCGTAATTGCCGCCGCAAGATCGTCGGGGATGGCGATCCCTTCGAGGGTCCGGCGGATCTCCGCGCTGAGTGTGCTGATCCCCTCTCGGTCGTCCGGCTTCAGGCGCGACAGCCGATCGAGCCGATCGTCGATCGACGGCACGTCCGCCATGATCCGCCGGAAGGCGTCCGTCTTCACGCAAAATCCAGCCGGCACGCGAACGCCTTCGATCCGCGAAAGCTCCCCCAGGTGTGCGCCCTTGCCGCCAACGAGCGCGACTTGCGTCTTGTCGACCTCTTCGAGATCCACCACGTAGCGCTCGATCATCGCGACACCTCCGGGGCGGCCGTGCCCCGCCGCACTGCGGTGGTCGGTCGAGTCGCCGGCGTCTCGAGCTCAGTCGAACCTCGTGCTAGGCAACCCGTCACCTCACATCCTGGCTGCGCGCGAATTAGGATGACGATTGCGCCGGTGGAACGAGTGGAGGGTGATCGATGAACTTGCGGTACCTACTGATGGCTCTCATCATCGCGCTTGTTTCCGGCTGCGGAGGCACCAGTGGGCAGGGTTCGCCCGGGAGCGGAAGCGGAGGTGGAAGCGGAAGCGCGACATCTTCGCCAGCCAGCGTCGACTACAATGCCCCCGCTAACCTCGACGCGTGTAAGCTGCTGACCCTCGGCGATGCGACGACACTCCTCGGCGCCACAGCCACCGCGGCCAGCACGGACCGCACTGGATGCTCTTACCACGACCCCGTGTCCGGAAAAATCATAAGCCTGGTCTTGGCAGGAGCGATCGTCTTCGATGCCAACTTGAGGGCTCTGAAGGCGACAAACCAAACAGTCGAAGACGTGACAGGGCTAGGCGACGCGGCGTACTACCAGCTGTCCGGTGCGGACGCCATTCTCCATGTAAAGAAGTCGGGGGCTGACCTCACGATCACCGCTCTCGTCGTTGGCGGCAGCCCGGAAACCGTGGACCAGGAGAAAGCGTCCGAGAACCAAATCGCTCAGCTGGCCGTGGCCCGAATGTGAGCAGCGATCGTTGAGTAGAAATATCTGGAAGGCGTCGTCCATAGTCGCGGGGGCGATCATCATCGTAGGGGCCGGCATCGTGGTCCTTCATGAGCTGTCCGAACGGTCCTCCACGGGCGGCCCGCCCCCGTCATCGGTCGCGCGCGCCACCGTGGCGGCCATTGCGACGCCCACCCCCACTTCCCCGCTCCCTGATCCCTGCAAGGTCGTGACGCTAGACGAAGCACAACTCTTGGCCGGTACGTCGCTCGATCCCGGCGTGGATGGGATGCCGACCTTCCCGGTGTGCACATACAGCTCTCCGCCGACCTCGACGACAGCCCAGGTGGTGGTGTACCTCGGTGACAAGGCCAAGCAGATCCTCGATGTCGATCGCCAGTTCGGGAACGTGCTGACGCCGTTGCCTGGTATCGGTGATGAGGCATACGAGGAGGTCGGCGCCGTGTTCGTGCGCAAGGGCACGCTTTGGTGCGCGATTCACCTCGTTCGGCTCAACGATCCCGCCGCCAATCGCAAGCCGCTGGAAGACCTGCTGCTCAAGGCCGCGGCGCGGCTCTGATCAGGCTATCGGCGGACAGCCAGCCTCTTTGAAATAAATCAGCGGGAACTGCCACAGGATCTTGCGTGGCGTCGTGACCACTATCTGGTAGATCTTGGAATTACCGATCGACAGCTCGAAATTGCCACCGAGGCTGATGTCGATTGTGTAGTAGGAGCAGATCATGCCGGCGATTGCGGAGCCGGTGGTCTGGCCGATGCTCGTCACGACGTCGAAGTAATAGACGGCGTTGGCCTCGCTGATGCCAAGGCCAGGACCGAATTTGACTTGTATCGCAACCACAGTTCCCGACGGTGCCAGAGTGACAGACCTGTTGCCGGCGTTTGTCCCGAGAACGGTTCCATGGGCGGCACCGCCGGTACCCGGCGCGCCGGAGACGCCAGATGCCGTCTGACTGATGCCGGTCTGGCCGGTCATGCTGTAGTCGACCCCGCCCTCCATCGTGGCGTTCCTGGTCGCCAGGCCCAGCTTTATAATGACCGCCGCGCGGATCTTGACCACCCACGGGAGGCCGCCTATCGGGAGGAATGTGTCCCAAGCGTAGGGGATGCGGAGGACCGGGAAATCGACGACACCCCTGACCGAGTCGCCTTGGCCGAAGGCGTACTGGATCTTCCAGCCCCCGCTGATGTTCGATGTGGAGTATCCACCCTGGGCAACCTGGCCGCTCAGCACGGACATGTCGAAATTGGCATTCCCGAAGTTCAGGTGCGCGTTTACGGTCACCGATCCGGTCAGGCCAACGCTCGAATTGCTGCACGTGGTGCCCGCTATGGTCGCTGACAGGCACAAGGTGGCCTGGATGTTGAGGCCGTTGTTGTCACCAACGATTCCGGCGCGGTAGCTCCATCTGGATTCGAGCGGGCCTTGCACGAACAGTCCGGGCGGGCCACCACCGGAAGACAACGAGGCTGAGACCTTGGACCGGAAGGCGTCGTTCAACCGTGCAGGCCCGTTGGGGTAACCGGTCGATGGGCCTAATGACGCCAACTGCAGGGAGCTGGTTGTTGCCGACGGCGACGCCAGCGGTGCCGGCGCATCAACCACCGGGACCACAATGGCGTTCCTGAAATCGATCGGGCCCTTGTAGTGGAACTGACCCGACTGGATGACCTCGGGGATCGATACCGGGGCGGTGTGGACCACCAGCTGGCCGCCACTGTTGTCGACGCTGGTGACGTGGGCCGCATCGGTGCCCTGCAATAAGATCACCTTGCCGGGCGCAAGTGTCGCGAGTGCTCCGCCTGCGGAGGCGAAAGTGTACGTGCCGTCGCCGGACACGTGGCGCAAATTGGCGGCCACGGTGGCGCGGTCAATGACTACCGTCTGTGGTGTGAGGCTCACGCCGGTGGCGGAGCCGCCCGCCACGTCCGGGAGACCGATCGGCACGCCGTCGACCGTGGTCGGGGCAGAGCCTGGGGCGTTGCCGCCATTGCCTGGTGACCCGCCACATCCGGTGACGACGAGAACCAGGGCGAGCAGAAGAGCGCAAGCGCCGACCGTGCGGCCGGTCGAGCTCGTCGGAGGCGCGGTGGTCGGCCCACTGAGCCCTACAAGGACGGGGCGTGGGCGGCGGCCGAACTTCAGGAAGTCTTTGCGGGTGCCCATCCGATAGCCATCCAACTCTCCTCGCTACCACGAGCCGTCGCTGACGCAACTGCCACGCTTTGTGTTTTCGCGGTTACCGCCATGGTAAGTCCGCCACGGCTGTGTCGCGGTCTTTGCAGGCGTGCCGAGGATTGGATGCTGCTGTTGCGTGACCCTATTGAGGACGCTGAGTCAGACACCATGGCCTGACACATCGGGAGCTGGCTGACGGACCCTCAGAGCTCGGCCACGACCTTTTGAGCCAGAGCCAGGACCGCACCCGGCAAGTCGGCGGTGCCATGCCCGGTGTTGAGTGCGGCCGAGATCATGAAGTCCACGCTGCCTTTGCGAACGTAGATGTATGCACTCGTTCCACTTGCCGGCGCGGGCAATGCGGCCGTCATGCTGAACGCCTCATCGCCCAACCCTGAAACCGGTACCGGCGAAGGGCCGCCTTGCAACGTAGCGAGCAGCTGAAGCAAACCGTCATGCGCTGTCGCGGAGGTGGTGAACCGGCCCACGAGGACCTGGACCAGACCAGCCGTGTTGGCCCCGGCATAAGGCAAGCCGTGGTAGTAGCAGCTCGATCCGCTCAACATGGTCGGCGGTCCACCGGACGCAGGCTCCGCAGTGGGGGCTGCCCCCGGTTTGAGCTGGCCTTGGCCCAAGATGGAAGTGGCGTCGTCCGGGGTGACGAGCGCGCATGCATCCGCGTTCGCGCTCAGCTTTGTGGCAGTGGAGGGGCTGGGGGTTGGGGAATTGGCCGCTTGGGCCGATGGACCGGCGGTCGGGCTAGCGCCACATGCGATCAGTAAGATTGACGCGGTGCCGAGCATGGCCAGCCGGCTCAGTCCCCCCATCGTCGTGACGGTATCACGCGGCCGAGCACCCTGGGCGAATGTTTCGGATCGTCGAGTCCACAACGGCCACCCAACCTGATCATTCCGGCTCAGCAGCGGTGGAGCGCGGACCCCGAAAGCGTGGTTTGGTTTGATTGGGGCTAAGTCGTTGGCTGGCTACTTTCTGCGCGCGTCCATAGACGCTTGAGGGCCGCGGCAAAGCGCTCCGGCTCGACCCGGTGCGGCGGATCAAAGTGGTGTCGCTCGGGATAGACCTCGACTGTAAAGTCGGGGAAGACACTGGCCAGCCGTTTCGACATCCGGTCGTAATAGTCCGGGTTACTAAGCCCACCGAGGGCGAAATAGACGGGACGGTCAAATGACCTCAGGGCATCTCGATCGAGTTGAGAGGTTCTGAATACGCGGACAAAGGTGGCCAGCGCCGCGGGCCGCGACGACATCCATGGTGGAGGCGGCCCGGGCGGGGGAGGTGGTGGCTTGATGCCGGGCCGAAGTTGGTTGCGAATGAATGCCGGCAGTCGCTGCTCTTCTGGTAGCTCCATGATCCTGCCGAACTCCTGCCACACCGCATGTTCAGCGTCAGACAATCCCTGGGCACCATCCCACGCCGGCTCCGCCAGGGCCAGGCTCAAGAGGCGCTCTGGATGCACGGCTGCGAAGGCCAGGCACGACGCTCCGCCTGCGGAGTAACCAAGCAAATGGAAGCGTTCGAAGTTGGCCTGGTCGGCGGCACGCAGGATGCCCGCGACCTCGAGATCCAGGCCAAAGTCGTTGGGCGGGCGAGGGGTGGAATAGATCTCAAGCTCTTTCGCCACCACGTCGGTCTGCGGTCCGAGCTGCTGAATCAGGTCCTTGTAGGCGATCTCAGCCGGAAGGACTCCACCTGGAAGCATCACGACCGCGCGGCGTTGGTCCGCTTTCAAGGACCACATGGTATATCCGCGCTCACGATTGGACTCACTATACCGGTGGGGGGTATGATGGGCGGATGCCGGGTTACACGAAGGACAAGCGGAAGATCGAAACGAGGCTTCGTCGCATCGAGGGACAGGTACGCGGAATCCAGAAGATGGTCGAGGAAGATCGGTACTGCATCGACGTCCTCACCCAGGTCAACGCGACCAGGGCCGCACTCGAAAGCGTTGCCCTTCAGCTGCTCGCCGACCATACCGAGCACTGCGTGGTGGAGGCGATCCGCTCAGGCGGCGGGAGCCAGAAGGTCAAGGAGCTCAACGACGCGGTCGAGCGGCTCGTAAGGAGCTAAGTCGGCATGTTCGTGGTCAATGCAATCCTTCACGCCCTCCAGCTCTCCGTCTTCATGCTTTGGGAGGTCTTCTGGCCGCTCGCATTCGGATTCCTGCTTTCGGCCATGGTCCAGACAGTCGTTTCGAAGAAGGCCGTGGCGGGTGCCTTAGGCAAGCCGGACCTCAAGGGGTTCGTCCTGTCGCTCGGTTTGGGCGCCGCGAGCTCGTCTTGTTCTTACGCGGCCGTCGCTCTGGGTAGAGCCCTATTCCGGAGAGGAGCCAACTTCGTCAACGCGATCATCTTCGAGTTCGCGTCCACCAACCTGGTCTTTGAGCTGGGCCTTGTCCTTCTGATTCTCCTGGGCTGGCAGTTCGTGGCCGCCGAGTTCGCCGGCGGCCTCCTCATGGCGGTGGTCCTGTGGATGGTCTTCAAGGCGACTCTGCGCGAGCGGATGGTCGAGGAGGCTAAACGCCAAGCGGATCGCGGGATCGTCGGATCGACCCACGAGGCCCACGCCGAGATGGACATGTCCATCGCGGATGGTCCCTTCCTCTCCCGGCTCTTCTCGCCGCGGGCGTTCACCGCGATCTCGCACACCTTCTTCATGGACCTCAACGCCTTGTATCTGGACATCGGGGTGGGCTTCCTGATAGCCGGCGCCCTCGCGGCCTGGGTGCCGAACAGCTGGTGGCAGGCGTTCTTCCTGACCAACAACCCGACGCTGAACGAGTTCTGGAGCCCGCTTGTCGGGCCAATCATCTCCATGCTCAGCTTCGTCTGCTCGGTGGGCAACGTGCCCCTGGCGGTGGTGCTCTGGAACGGAGGCATCAGCTTCGGCGGGGTGATCAGTTTCATCTTCGCCGACCTGATCATCCTGCCGATCCTGAACATCTATCGGAAGTACTACGGCGGCCGGATGGCGCTCTATCTATTGGGGGTTTCATATCTCGCGATGGCGCTCGCCGGTTTCTTGGTCGGCGGCGCATTCCAGCTCCTCGGTCTTGCTCCTACAAACCACCACGTCACGGTGTTCGAAACCCAGCCAACCTGGAACTACACGACGTTTCTCGACATCGCGTTCCTGGTTCTTATGGCGGTGATGGCATGGCGCTTCATCACGACGGGCGGCCTTGAAATGCTGCGTGCTCACTCGCACCGACCCGAGGCGGGGGCAACGCTGGTCCGAGACCCGGTGTGCGGGATGAGCGTTGATCCAGCCACGGCTACGCATACGGCTGGCTACATGGGCACCACACACTACTTCTGCTCAGCCGGCTGCAAGGAGAATTTCGAGAACGATCCGAGCAAGTACATCGCGAGCCCAAAGACGGGGCCTGGCAGCTAGTGGACTGTAACGGCCAGAGCTGGAGCAGGCTGCAGGCTCGAAGACCGGCGTTCCAGGCGGCCGGTGCCAAGGCGCGGGTGGCGAGAGGAGGATGGCATCTGTCGATGCCTGACGACGATCGCCGGGGCCCGCAACGCAGGCATCAACGCCCGCAGGGCGCCCGGCCGTCTGGGACGTCGGATGCTCCAGATATGGCTGGTACGGTCCACCAGTCCAACCCCCTCGAAGGGTTGCCTTGAGCCGTTACCTATCCGGCTCGCGAGCGTTCGGTCCCAATGAATGGCATCTAGAGTCGTCCTCGTACTGGGAGCCGTCTTGTTAACGGTTGCCTGCCAGCAGCCCGGCTCGGTCTCCAGCTGCAAGGCACAGATCGATTGGGTGAATTTCATCCAGGTCGGCTCTACGCACTATGTTGCGGGGCCACAATCTCCCACCATTCTTTCCGAGACCGACCTTGGCCCTGTCTACACACACGTCAAGTTCAAGGTGAGCGGCAATGTCTGCGACCCGAGCTACCAGCTCAAGGATGGCGACGCTGCATTCCTGGAACCCGGCACGCCCATCTATCAAGTCAGCGGCCACCCACCCGGCGAGCAGTTGGCGGCGCGATTCAACGGCAGCTTCCTGCTCTTTAGGGTCCTCGCACCGGCGCCCTAGCTTTTCTTCGTCTTCGCCTGCTGGTAAATACGAACAATTGTTTAAATAAACCGGCAGTCGGTCTGTTATCTTGCCCGGCATGGCCCGCACCATCAACCTGCAGGTGTACAAGGTGCGGCGGGACGCCTTCCTGGACGTCGCGCAGCGTCTCATCCAGATCAAGGGCTACGAGCAGATGAGCATCCAGGACGTGCTGGACGAGCTCGAAACGTCGCGAGGAGCCCTCTATCACTATTTCGACTCAAAGGAGGCTCTCCTCGACGGCGTGGTCGACCGGTTCGCCGATGACGGGATGGCGGCAGTTGCCCCTATCCTGGCCGACCCCAGCCTGCCGGCTCTCCGAAAGCTGGAAAAGGTGCTGGGCGGAATCGCCAGCTTCAAGGCCGAGCAAAAGCCGCTGGTGCTGGCGATCATGGAGGTCTGGAACTCGGACGGCAATGCGCTCGTCAGGGAAAAGCTCCGCCGCTTGAGCGCGAGCCGGCTGCAGCCGCTCCTCACGGCGATCATCCGGCAGGGGATCGACGAGGGGCTTATCAGCTCGGATTCGCCCGCGGAGATGGCGCGGGTGATCGTCTACATGATGCTGGGCTACCAGGAGCTGGCGAGCGGTTACCTCGTTGCCCGGCAGGCCGGCACCCTCAGCTTTGAGGCCGTGCTGAGGACCTTCGCGGTGTTCAACCAGGCATTCGAACGAATTCTTGGCATTCCACCTGGATCGGTGACCCTGACGGACGAGCCGACCCTGCGCTACTGGTTCGGCTGACGGCAGCAAGGAGGCAAGCGTCATGACAGCGGCCATCAACACACAGGGTCTGACCAAGGACTACGGCGGCGGGAGGGGCCTCTTCGATCTCGACCTCGAGGTGGCCGAAGGAGAGGTCTTCGGCTATCTCGGACCGAACGGCGCCGGCAAGAGCACGACCATCCGGCTGCTGATGGGCTTCATCCACGCGACCCGCGGCTCGGCTTCGATTTTTGGCCTCGACAGCATGCGGAACTCTGTCGAGATCAAGCGCCTGGTCGGTTACATGCCCGGAGAGCTGCCGCAGTTCGGCGGCCTGCGCGGCCGCGACATCGCCGGCCACTTCGGCGCGCTGCGCGGCGGAGCCGACCACGCTCGCGTGAAGGAGATCACCGAGCGACTGGACCTCGACCTCGGGCTGAAGTACGGCCAGTACTCGACCGGCAACAAACGCAAGCTTGGGATTCTGCTCGCCTTCATGCACCGGCCAAAGCTCCTGGTGCTCGACGAGCCCTCGAGCGGGCTCGACCCGCTCAACCAGCAGGAGTTCTTCAAGCTGGTGCTCGAGGCCAAAGCGGCGGGCGGCACTGTGATCCTCTCATCTCACGTGTTGTCGGAGGTCGAGCATGTTTGTCAGCGGGTGGGCATCATCCGCCATGGGAAGCTGGTCAAAGTAGCTCGGCTGGACGAGCTCCACGAGATTCTCGTGCGTCGCGTCGAGGTCGAGTTCGCGGGTGACGCGCAGCCGCAGCTCTTCACGGCATTGCCGGGCGTCGAGGACGTGGAGTCAAACGGCCGCCGCGTGACGTTCAAGGTGCGAGGGTCGTTCGAGCCGGTCGCCGACGCCCTCGCCGGACACCACGTGGTCAACCTGGCCAGCCACGAGCCGACTCTGGAGGAGACATTCCTCGCCTACTACGCCGACCAGCCGGCTGAGGCCCGAGCATGATCCGCTGTATGGCCTGGCGCCTGCACCGGCGCGGCCTGATCGGCTTCGGAGTGGGCGGCTTCCTGATCTCCTTCTTCTACGGTTTGGCCTATCAGCAGGCCGCCGGCACCTCAGCCGCGACGCAGGCCGCATTCGGACGTTCGATCGCCCTCGTGGCGAAGCAGTTCGCATTCCTCATTCCGCTGCCGGTGCATCCGGAAACGCTTGGCGGCTACGAGCAGTACAAGTGGCTGTCCGGGGCCATCGTTCTGATGATGATCTGGGCCGCTCTCGCGGGCGTGGGAATCGGCCGCGGCGACGAAGAGCGCGGGCTCACCGAGCAGTGGATGGCCGCCGGTGTCTCGCGGACCAGGCTCCTGCTCGCTCGCAGCCTTGCGTTTGGCCTGGTCCTCCTGGTGGCTTGTATCGCGTCCGTTCTCGGCATCGTCGTAGTTGCGCCGGCGGTGCACCAGGATCCCAATTTCGCGGGCGAGATCCTGAAGGCCGTGTCGATGGCGGCTGGGCTGCTCACGTGCTACGGGATCGCTCTCCTGATCTCGCAGCTGCCCGCCGAGCGCCAGACCGCGACGGCGCTGGGCGTCGGCGTTCCGGTGCTGCTCCTGATCGTCAACGGCATAGCGGACACGGTCGACTCCGCTTCGTGGATAGGTGTGGTCTCGCCCTTCCACTGGATGGAGAAGACGAGCTCGGCCGCTCCTGGTGGAACTTTCGACCTGGGTGCGACCCTTGGCCTGGCTGTGGCCGCCGCAGGTCTGCTGGCGCTTGCGATCCCCGTCTTCCAGCGCCTCGACATCGGCAGCGGATTCTTCGCCTGGGGCCGGCACACCGCGAGTGCCGTTCGGGTCGCCTCCCGCAACCTCATGCTGCGCGCGCCGTTCACCCAGGGTCTGTGGGAGCAGCGGGTGGGTCTCGTGGTGTGGGTCGTCACCACGCTGGCGCTAGGCTCAGTGCTGGTCTCGGTGACCAAGTCCACGGCCGATGCGCTCGCAGCCGACCCGGCGCTCGCATCCGTCTTTCTGCACGCCGCGCATGGGTCGCTTTACGAGGCGCTCCTGGGATTCATCTGGTTCGGGTTCGCGTTGCTGTTGCTGGCCGCCTATGCGGTGGTGCAGGTCTCGCGCTGGGCCGCGCAGGACCAGGAGGGCCGGGTTGAGATGCTGCTCAGCGCCCCCATCTCGCGCTCGCATGTCGTCGTCGATCGCGCGCTCGAGTTCGCCGTCGCCAGCCTGCTGATCGTCATCGGCGGCTACATCGGGGTGGCGGCGAGCCTGCCCACGTCCGGCCTCCACCTCGATGCCAACCGCGTATTTACGGCTTCGCTCCTGCTCTGGCCGTTCGCGCTCGCCTTTGGCGGCCTGGGCGTTGCCATCGCCAGCCGCTGGCCGCGGATTGCGGTCCCTTTACTGGCCGCCTTGACAGCGATCGAGTACTTCCTCGGGGATCTCGCCCCGCTGTTCAAGCTGCCGGATTGGATGACGAACCTTTCTGTCTTCCACCTGTACGGAAACCCGATCGTCGGGGCCACCCCCTGGACGCCGGCCGCGGCGATGCTGCTGCTGTTCCTGGCCGGCTTCGGCGCAGCATTGGTCCTGATGCAGCGGCGAGACATGTCGAGCGGTTAAGGCGCCCGAAAGCCGCCAAACTTCCTGGGATCCTCTCTTGACGGTTTTAGATCTGCGGCATCGTGAGAATCGGCGTCTGCCATAGCCAGAGCGCGCCGTACGCAGCCCCGACGACCAGAACCGCCAGCCCGAAAAACATCCACCACAGGCAGCCGCCACACCCGAACCCCGATGCGGGCTCCGGAGGTGCCTGCGGCGCGGGCACGGGAACGGGGGCGCCGGGCGGCGGGGCCTGGTAGGCCACAGGTGCCGCCGCCGGTCGCAACTTCGGCCGTCGAAGCCGGGAGAAGACCGCCAGCGCGAGCAGCAGCGCGAGAATCGCGAAGCCAACGTTGCGGACGAGGTAGATCCGGTCGAGCACGACATCGCTGTTGTTCGCCTGGACGATCGTGACAGTGTCGTGGTGGGGCGACGCCGTCACCCCGTCCGAAGATGCCGCCACGGAAAATGGGTCGCCGGCGGCCGCAGTCTTCTCGCCTGCGACGGACGCCTTGTACGTGCCTGCCGGCGGGTTGGAAACGCTCACGGTTTCGAGGCCCGGGCTGTTGGATACGCGGGCGCCCGGGTAGCCGCCGGCGACAGTGCGGCCGCTGGGATCGGTCAAACGCATGCTGAGGGCGCCGACCGGCCAGCTGAGCGTGACTAGCAGGCTGGTCTTCTGGGCCGGCACCGTGATGACCCCCGCCTGCACGGTCTGGCCCTGCTGGACATAGCCGCGCAGGTCGGCCAGAAGCTGCCGGCCGAGCGAGTGGTGGCAGGCGAGCATGTCCGACTGGAGGGAGATCCCGTCACCGACAAAGTAGTAGCCCCCGCCCGTCTTGTTCGAGATCGAGGTGAGCAGAGGCTGGTCGACGTCGGCATGCGATTGACCGATGCCGATTGTGCAGATCGGGATCTTCTGGGCGGCCGCCCGCTGGGTCGGCCCCGACAGGACCTCGGCGTTGGTCATGCCGGTGTTGTTCCAGCCGTCGGTGATGAGGACGATGGCCGGGTTTGGGGCGCCATGCAAAAGACCCAACGCCTTATCGAGCCCGTCGCCGATGTTGGTGCTTCCCTGAGTGGCCAGGCCGGCGACTGCCGACTGAAGCGACCCGGGGTTGCTGTTCATGTTGGCCAGCACCGAGGCGTCGCTCGAGAACGTGACCAGGCCGGCGCGCTCGTCGAGACCCGCCGCCCTCTCGGCCGCCAGGGCGTTCAGCATCGCGGTGGCCGCGATCTTGAGGCCGTAGAGCTTGCTGATGGTCTTGGGGTCGATGCCCTGCTTTGTCATCCAGTCGTTGAGGTCGGATTGGGAGTGGATGAAGTCGCCCAGGCTGCCAATGGCCCCGAACAGGACCTTGAGGGTCACCTTCTTGCCCGGCTTGGCCTGCTCGATGAACTGCTCGATGGCGTCCTGGCTCTGCTTCAGCTTGGCGGCACCGGGGAAGTCCGGGGGGATGATGCCGGGGCTGTCCATCGAGCCGGAGATGTCGAGCACGAAAACCGTCGATGCTCCCGGGGCGGCGGCTTGCGCGGGCTGGGCAGCACCCGACAGCAACAAAAGGGCGCCAACGCACGCTACCGCGACCAACCTCATCGTCCTACCCCCATTCAGTCCGCCGGATACCCGGCGTTAATGCGCGAGTATGTGCCGGTCGGAGAGGCCATGCAAGGCGCGCACGTCGTTTTACAACGTGTTTGAGGCGTTCAGCTCTGCATTGCCGGCGGAGCGAGACGATAGGCGGACACCGGGTGGTCGATGCCCTTCAGATTCAGCTGCTCAGCCGTCGCGTCGACGCTGTTTCGCAGGCGCCTGTACGACTCCTCGCTGAGCAGCACCTCGCCAGCCGCCGCCTGCGCCTGCAGCCGCGAGGCCA